>NZ_JAVTSN010000006.1:0-185229 GCF_032678585.1 Pedobacter psychrodurus
TTATTTGGCAACTCTTTTTTTTATTGATTGCTTTTGTTATACCATAAAGGAGGAATCATCATGCTGATCCGATAGCTATCCGATTCAGTTCAGCATCTTTTTTTGGCCCTGATAAGTTGCAATCAAAATGATCAACACACTATAGCCACGGTCATACCTAATAGATCCTGAAATAAATTCAGGATGACGACACTATAAAATACAATTATTCACTTCCCTTAAAAACATTAATGGATGCTGTTTTCCATTGGATGTAACCCAAATTGCCACAAATCTGGGCTACAAAATTTTCGATCTCTTCCGGCACATCGTTTACCACTCGCCATCTTATGGTATATTTTGGATTATAACTCATATACACGACCAAATCATCCTTGCGCTCCCCAATAGCACTTAAATGCTGTAAATGAATATCCTGTAGATCTGCCGCAGCAACCCGCAAGCGTTCATTCATAATCCTGCCCAATGAAGCATCTGGTCTGAAATCGGTTTCGAATATAGGTAAAACGGTAACGGTCATAAAAAATATATTGGTAGGCAAAAAGCCTTTTGTTTTAAATAATTAAATCAATATGTCAGCGTATCTAATTGTATCAATAACATATTGTTCTACCTCTAAAACAAATTTATACTAAAAATATTAGTAATAAAAATTATTAGTGTATTTTTTTAGTAAAGTTAAAAATGCTATAAGAGCATTCCAGCAAAATGGAATTAGGTTAATAACTCATCCATTGTGCATAACTATCTTAAACATCTGATAACAAGATAGGTTATAACAATACTAAAAGTAGAGCTTATGAAAAAGTGCATCTATGTAGTTGAAGATAATCCGAATATTAGGGAAATAATCGAATTTCTATTAATTGAAGAACAATATGAGGTGAAGACCTGCCCCAATTCCAATGATTTCTGGCTTCAGATGGGTAAACAGAAACCAGATATGGTGATTTTAGACATTATGCTACCCGATGGAAACGGCCTAGATATCTGCAATAGCTTAAAGCGAAACATCAAAACACACGATATTCCCGTGATGATGATGTCGGCCAACAACCATTTGAATGCAGTTAAAGCCAAATGTGATGCCGAAGATTTCATCAATAAACCCTTTGATTTGAACGACTTTGCCAATCGGGTAGAAAAATATCTGGCTGCTTAATTTTCAGTATAAAGTCATTAGTCCACGGTCTTCAGTCAATTTGAACCAATGACAAGTGAACTAATGACTAATGAACTATTTAAAATGTTATACTTTCAATAGCTTTATCTAATGCCACTTCTTTGAGGTCTGGCATGTTTAAACCTTCTGCTCTATAAACGGTAACATCTGTCATGCCTAGAAAACCCAGCACAGACCTTAAATAAGATTCGGTAAAATCGTAAGCTTTCATTGGCCCCTCAGAATATACACCGCCTGATGAAATGGCTAAATACAGCTTCTTGTTTTTCACTAAACCTTCAGGGCCCTTTTCAGAGTAGCTGAATGTTTGACCAACACGTGCAATGTGGTCAATCCATGATTTTAATGTAGAAGGAATACCAAAATTATACAATGGCACCCCAATTACCAATACGTCAGCATCTTTGAGTTCGGCAATGGCCTCATCAGAGTGTTTTATCGCTTCTGTGAATTCTGATGTATGGTTTTCTTTTGGTGTAAAGAAAGAATTGATGTGCACCTCTTCTAAATGTGGAAATGGCGATTCGGCCAAATTACGAACGGTTAAAGCACTATCAGGATTTGCAGCCTGCAATTTTTCTACTATGGCATTTCCCAATTTAATACTGAAAGATGCACCGCCTCTTGGGCTTGATATAAGATGTAATATTTTCATTTTTTTGCCTTTTTATGCTTGGCAAAATTATGGATACGAAGTATCAAAAAGCTATTACTATACCAAAGGATAGTGCTATCCTTTGGTATAGTGGTTATTCTTTTTAAATAAAAAAGGGAGCAGATCTTTTTATAATGCTCCCCTTTGCTAAACTACCTTTTACTATAAATGTATTCCTGAGAATAATATTTTCAACCCTCTACCTTTCTACCCTCCACCTTCTTACCTCTACTTGGTTGGTTCGATTACAGCGACAAAACCACCATCCTTCACCATATTAATATCGATTGTTTCTCCGGCTTTAATTGGTTTTAAAATCCGTTTAAAATCCATCGCCTGAAAATCTGCATTGATACCATCTTTGATCAATGTAATCTGATAATTTGTATTTGCTTTCAGGAAACCGGCTTCAACTTTTAAATCGTGCTTCTGATCATTACCCATGGCACCGATAAACCATTTTTCGCCTTTGCGTTTCGCTGTAACGATATATTCGCCAACACTTGCTTCCAAAATTTTAGTTTCATCCCAGGTTACCGGAACGCTGGTAATAAAAGATGTGGTTTCAGGTTCTCTTAAATAATTGAATGGATTATCGGCCAGCATTTGGAAGCCACTCTCAAAAACGATATACATGGCCAGTTGATGTGCCCTTGTACCTATACTCATGGTATTTACCCAGCTCGGTTTATAATCTTGTTTATGAGCAGAACGCATGGCCCCTGGCGTATAATCCATAGGACCTACCGCGTTACGTAAAAACGGAAGGAATAAATTGTTGTTTGGGGTAGCAAGGCCACCACCTATATTTTGCTCCATTCCTATAACACCTTCATACGAAAGCACATTCGGATAGGCAACTTCCAAACCGGCTGGTTTAAATGCGCCGTGAAAATCGACAAGGATATGATGTTTAGCTGCTTCTTTGGCCACACGGGTATAATAATTCACCATCCACTGATCGCTCCTGTCCATGAAATCGATCTTTACCCCTGCAATACCCCATTTCTCTAAAGTTTCAAAAATATTGAAGTTATTTTCTACTGCCAGCCAGGTAAACCATAGTACAATCTTTACATTTTTTTGTTTGCCATAAGCAATCAGTTCCTGTAGGTTGATGGTTGGATTTGGTTCAAAAGGATTAAGCGTTGTTTTTGCCCATCCTTCGTCCATAATAATATAAGGAATACCAAATTTTGAAGCAAAATCGATATAATATTTATAGGTATCCTGGTTATAACCCGATTTAAAATCAACTCCATAAACATAAGCATTGTGCCACCACTCCCAGGTTACCTGACCAGGTTTTATCCATTTGGTATCCTGCAATTGGTTAGGTGTACTTAATTTATAAACCATTTGGTTGGCGGCCAACTGCGTATCTTTATCTGTAATTACTAAAAAACGCCATGGAAAGCTTCTTTTTCCTGTTGTTTTGGCAATATAATCTCCTTCTTTTAATATTTTTTTACTTCTGTCGCCATCTTCTCCAAAAGCCAAAGGCACTTTAGGAAAAACAGCATCAACAGTTTTATCATCTACCGCTTTAACAAACAAACAAGGGTAATCGTACAGATCCGCTTCTGACAACAAAGCTTTGTACTTGCCGGTATTAAATAAAATCGGCAGTACGCTCATTTTATCTTTGTTCACCTTTCCAAGCTCATTTTGGCGGTAAAGGATTTCATAAGAAGTTTTAAATCCTCCTGTTTCTAAATAATCAGCTTTAACAGCATCGTTAAAATTGATGTGCACATCCTCACTATTTACAGTAATCGAGTCTTTTTTATTGGTCAAAAAACGGTAAGCAATCCCATCGTTATAGGCTCTGAACTCTACACTGAAATCGCCTTTGAAATCCAATCGCAATAAATTATACTGATTTACCACGGTACTGTTTTTAAGCGAAACAATCGGATTCGAACTGCTGTTAACTGAAGAAAGTTTTTTTTTCAATAGTTTTGCATTGGCCCCAAGCTTGATCTGATCTAGGTTTAACTGTAAGTATGAGTTGGTCAAAAAAGGATCCCCGTTAAAAGTTACTGCATAGCCGATTTTATCTTTAATGTTTACCGATACTTTAATCCTTTTATCGGGCGATAACAATTCTATCGGTGCGCTAAAGAGTTTTACTGTGGTTAGCAGTAGCAAAATGACTAATGATAAGTTTTTTTTCATATTTGATCAGGTTTCTTTGTGAGAAATTTATTTTGGTTTCGTACGGTTAAAACTATTTTAATAAATCGTTTTAGTCAGCTAAAGTTAAATACTGTTTTTGATTTAGCAACATTTTTTTCAATTGATTGTAGTCTACATCCTGAATGTTGATATGAGTATCGATCGCTAAAGATGCAGCCGTGGCAGCCGATTGGCCCAGAATCATAAACACAGGTTCCATCCGCACAGATCCATAGGCAATATGTGATGATGATAAACAAACCGGAACCAATAAATTCTTGCATTCGGTTTTCTTTGGTACAATTGCCTGATAGGAAATGCTATAAGGTTTTGGTGCCTTAACACCAATATCACCTTCATTCTGCACAAAGCCTTCAGGTGTAACGAAACGTTGCACATTGTGAGAATCCAAGGCGTAAGAGCCCATCCCTATCGGATTTAGTACTTCTTTTTTGCCAAGCACTTCATTTTCTGTCATGACAAAATCGCCCACCATTCTCCTGGCCTCGCGGACATAAATCTGATATGGCCAGTTCCCGTTATCTTTAAATTCATCTTTTGCCAATCCCCATGTTTTTAGTTGCTGTTGAATATCTTTTGGCATCCGTGGATCGTTTGCCATGAAGTACATCAATCCCTTTTGGTAATTTTCATGGGCTTTTAAAATCTCTTTTCGCTTTGCATAACCCGCTTCCGGGTATTCATAGTTCATCCCAATAAAATCAGTACTAAAGGGCCCATGGTTATTGGTATCTGTTTTATGGTTTGGAATAGGGTCATATTTACTAAAAAGTTCGTTCCACCCGGCATTGAATACCCTTAAAAGCAATTCGTAATCCATTGGATTGTAACGGTCGGGTTTTGGAAATTCGATTCTATTTTCGGGCTGATTGGTAAGGCACATCCGGTAACAATAGGCTTGGAGTTTATGGTCTGCCGTTCCATTTTGTCCGAGTTGACCATTAGAAACACCCGTTATCAAACCGCTGCTTTTATTCCCTGCAGTTTTGTAGGGATCAATGTTATTTTTAAAATAGTGGGAGTGCTGAAAAACCATGGCCTGTACACCATTCCAATGTTCCTGATAAGTGGCATTTGCTTCTCTCCCCACATGATAACTCACCTTTGCCGCAGCCATTAAATCACCCTCATAAGTAGCATCGATAAACATTTTGGCAGAGAATATTTTTCCTGATAACGTTTTAATGCTGATGATTTTACCACCCTTCATCTCCACTCCTGCTTTGCGGTCTAGCCATTCGTTGCGATAAATCTTTAATTTGTTTTCCCTTACCAAATCTTCAAAAATGTGTTCCGCGACATGGGGTTCGAAAATCCACATGGTACGGTCTTTTCCATCGATGGCGGGTATACCCTGTCCTTTGTTGCCATATTCTTCTTTTTTTTGCCAGTTCCATGCACCCGCCTGTTGATAGTGCTGGTAAACTCTTTGGTAAAATGTTCTGGCCAAACCACCAATTACGGATTTATCACCAGTATCAGTAAATCCAAGGCCTGAAGAAGATAAACCGCCCAAATGTAGATCGGGAGACACTATAATAACGCTTTTGCCCATTTTAGTAGCCTGCACAGCCGCAATTACACCGGCCGATGTTCCGCCATAAATGACGATATCTGCCTGATGGCGCCCCTCTTTAGAATGACCATAAGCCAATAAAAAGGTACAAGTGCAAGCTATAAAGCAGATGCAGAACTTATTGAATGATATAAACAAGCGAAACAGATAGCGTTTAACGCAGATCTCTCCGCCAAAGCTTCTATCTTCCTGTTGCAGTCGGAAGAACAACCCGGCAATTAAATGATGGTTTACTGACGACATATATTCGGTTAGGTTTAAACAAATATATTAATTATTTAAACTTGCAAAACCAATATAAATCGATTTAGATATTTATAAAACACATCATTCTATCCTGATTTATTTAATTAAAGTATTAATTTGTTTTAAATGTCTTTTTAATATGGGCAGGTATTTATTGGCATATAACTTAACTGCAGCATCGGTAGACTTCGATGCTTTTTCGAACAGTACAACAGCCTTTTGATGATCCGCAACCGTCATCTCCACATAAGCTTTGTCAAATGAAGCTCCGCTTAAACCATTGAGCTTTTCGGTTGCATTAGTCACTTCGGCCTCAGTAACACCATTACCAGTTTCTTTTGCCAAACCAGTATTACCCGCTTCACCTCCTGCATTCTTGGTACGGGAAGTATCTTTCAAATTTTCAGGTGCTGAATCAACCCTACCATCTGGTCGTTGCCCACCTTCGGGCATACTCATAGGCAAATCAACCTTTTTAAGTTTTGCCAGTCCTCTCAATTCTTCGTTGGCTTTGGTATGGTCGTCAACCATCATTTTACCAAAGGCCCTTACCTTTTTATCAGAAGCTTTATCTTCGGCAAGCTTCCCTGTTAAAACCTCTTTCATTCCTGCAATTGCCGCCTGCTGCAAAAATTGGGCAGTTGTCAAACTGTCCTGTTGATGGATATCATCGAGTGATGTTGTATAATGCCAATCCGCTTTTGCAATGGCATTAAATGAAGTAGCCGAAATGATCATGCCCACTACTGCTATTTTCCTGGTATTGAAATGGTTTTTCATGGTTATTAGTTAAGGTAAACACCTTAATAAAACCCGGCAAAGGTTTAAAAAGTTTGAATAATCTCCTGCCCATTTAGCAATTATACAACGAAAGGGGTTAGAGATTTTAAATTTTCACTAAACTTAATCCAATTTGATCCTGTTCTATTATAAAAGACTTATACTATGGAAAATCAAGAAAACAACCAACCAGAAGAAGAAATTCAAAATATTGAGCAGTTCCAGATCAACCGTTCGGAAGGCAATGCCTCTGAAGGACACGCAACTCCTGAACCAACAGAAGATGATGAATATACTGAAGATGAAATTCCCTTTGCTGATGGCGAAGGCACACAGTTAAACGAAGAAATAGAAGGTCCTGAGGATGATGAAGATGTAGCCGAAAATGAAACTGAAGAGGGTAATGAATCTGACATAGCAGAACTGGATAAGGATCCAAATGCCTATGAAAAGGAAGACGGCGAAATGCTGTAAAATAATCGTTAATCAAAATTAAGTGCCAGATCTTACCGGTCTGGCATTTTTTTATTTAAAAAGGGAAGATCCGCAATATTTACAAAACAGCGCATCGCTATCATGCCCTTCTCTGCTGCAGCTTGGACACGATTCGGGTAATTCTTTTTTCTGCCTGGCTGCAACTGCAATATCATGCGTAATGATACCCGTAGGTACAGCAATAATGGCATAACCGATCAGCATCACCACCGAAGCCACAAACTTACCCAATGGGGTAATGGGTGAAATATCTCCATAACCAACAGTGGTAATGGTAACGATGGCCCAATAAATACTTTCCGGAATATTAGAAAAACCATTTTCACGCTTTTCGACCAAATACATAATTGATCCCAGAATCACGGTGATGGTTAAAACCGTTAAAAGGAAGATACTTATTTTACGGACACTGTTCTTTAACGCCTGGGTTAAAAAGTTGATTTCCGTTAGAAAGTGTCCAAGTTTAAATATCCTGAAAACCCGCAAAAGCCTTAATGCCCTGAAAACCAGTAACGACTGTGCACCAATAAAAAAGATACTTAAATAAGAAGGTAATAGCGCAATCAGATCGATAATTCCCAATGGACTAAATACATACCTGATCGGTTTTCTGATACTCACCAACCTTAATATATATTCGATGGTAAAGAGCGCGGCAAAAATCCATTCGGTAATATTGAATATCTTGCCGTATTGCTGATGAATACTCACCACACTATCGAGCATGACCACGGTAATACTCGAAAAAATGGCGATCAATAAACCAACGTCGAAAGCTTTACCCGCAGGCGTATTCGATTCGTAAATAACTTCATGTAGTTTGAAACGCCAATCTTTTGAAGGTTCTGATGCCATATAAACAGTTGATTAGGGTTAAAGTTAACAGAAATTAACCATTTACAACTTCCCCACCATTCACATGTATAACCTGTCCGGTGATAAAAGACGCGTCGTCTGAAGCCAAAAACACATAAGCCGGACCAAGTTCTGAAGGCTGCCCTGCCCTTTCCATTGCCGTTTCCGATCCAAACGATTTGATCTTTTTTTTATCAAAGGTAGAAACAATAAGGGGTGTCCATACCGGACCAGGCGCAACCGCATTTACCCGAATTCCGGTTTTAGCCAGATTGGTGGCCAGCGATCGGGTAAAGGAGGTAATGGCCCCCTTGGTAGAAGAGTAATCAATCAGGTTTGGCGAAGAACGGTAAGCCGTAACCGACGTAGTATTAATAATGGTATCGCCTGCCTTTAAATGTTCAAGCACCTCGTGCGCGAAATAGAAATAACCAAATATATTGGTGCGAAAAGTATCTTCCAGTTGGTGATCATCAATTTTCTTTGGATCTTTTTGTGGCACCTGCATGCCGGCATTGTTCACCAGAATATTAATCTTTCCAAGTTTTTTAACAGTAGTTTCTACCGCTTTTTTACAAAATGAAGGCTTTTTAACGTCACCTTTAATTAACAAGCAGTTTTTACCCTCAGCCTCCACCATTTTCTGGGTTTCTTTTGCATCTACATCTTCATCGAGATAAACAATGGCCACATCGGCACCTTCCCTTGCAAAATGAACAGCTACCGAACGGCCAATTCCACTATCGCCGCCGGTAATCAGTGCTACTTTATCGCTTAGCTTGCCTGCGCCTTTATAACTGGCCTTAATCACTTCAGGTCTCGGATTCATTTTGGCTTCTATGCCTGGTTGTTTATTTTGTTTAGCAGGTGTTTTTTGAGTCTTCATGGCTTTTTTATCAAATTAAAATTCCTTCATGCTGCCATTTAAACAAGAATAACATCTTCAAAGTTTTAATGAGGATTATCTTATCCATCGGAACATAAACCAATTTCCCTTAATATTTTGCTCATACGCCAACATTTTCGAAACCTATAGCGCAGTAAATTAGTCCTTTAATCCTAACCAAAAAACCACAAAATGAAAAAAACAATTTTATCGGCTTTGCTGGTACTCAGCTTAATCTTACCAGGCTTTGCCCAAAAGCGATTAGGTAACGAAACTGCCGCTCAAAAAACAAAAAGAATGGAATGGTGGACGGACGCCCGTTTCGGGATGTTTATCCACTGGGGGCTTTATGCTTTACCTGCCCGACACGAATGGATAAGAAATTACGAACGCATTACCAACGAAACTTACCAAAAATACTTCGATCAGTTTAACCCTGATCTTTTCGATCCTAAAAAGTGGGCAAAGGAAGCCAAAGCTGCAGGAATGAAATATGCGGTATTAACCACCAAACACCACGAAGGTTTCAACTTGTTCGACAGCAAATACACCGATTATAAAGCAACCAATACGCAGGCTAAAAGAGATCTTGTTAAAGAATTTGTGGAGGCTTTCCGTGCAGAGGGTATCAAAGTAGGCTTTTACTATTCGCTGATTGACTGGCACCATCCTGATTTCCCTGTCGACCAATATCACCCTTTAAGGCCGCAGCCTGAAAGCGACGAAGCGTATGCAGCACTCAATAAAAACAGGGATATGGCCAAATACCGTAAATACCTGTACAACCAGGTAACTGAGTTATTAACCAAATACGGCAAAATCGATATCCTTTGGGCGGATTTCTCTTATCCTGGCAAACATGGTAAGGGCCGCGACGATTGGGGCTCGGTAGCTTTGCTGAAGCAGATCAGAAAATTGCAGCCTCAAATTATAGTAGATAACCGTTTAGACCTGAATGATTATGAAGACGGAACCGATTTCGAAACACCAGAACAGGTTGGTCCTAAAGAATTAGAAAAGTACCGTGGCAAAGTTTGGGAAACCTGTCAAACTTTCTCTGGTTCATGGGGCTATCACCGCGACGAAAATACCTGGAAAAGCAACAGGAAATTATTGGACCTGTTGATTACTTCGGTGGCCAATGGAGGTAATTTATTATTAAACGTTGGTCCTACCGCCCGTGGCGAATTCGACAATCGTGCGGTTACGGCATTAGACAGTCTGAGTTTATGGATGCATGCCAATTCGAAATCCATTTACCATTGCACTTTTGCACCAGCGGAGTTTAAAGCGGCAGAAGGCGTAAAACTCACCTACAATAAAGATGCGAAAAAATTATATGTACACCTTTTCGAATACCCAAATACAGGATACATTACATTAGAGGGTTATAAAGACAAAGCAAAGTATGCCCAGTTTTTACACGATAACTCCGAACTACAGATTGATACAGAAAAATCTACCGGAAATAACCTGGTGTTAAAACTACCTAAGAAAAAACCCGATTTCGAGATTCCCGTAATCGAATTAACGTTAAATTAAGCTTACCTATATTAATCAGAGAGCCTGCATGTTAAATCTTGCAGGCTTTTTTTATTGGGCAAAAACATGGGTTTTAACCAAAAAAGAACAAAACTTATCGCGTGTTTTATTGTCTTCAAATAAAAAAACGCATCATGAAAGTAAAAGGCACATTTATTTATACCCTGAAAACGGGTGAAAATGCTTTGATCCTGTTAACCGAAAGCAAAATAGAACAAGATAAACTCTACCATCATTTAACGGTAGACGCTTACCAATTTAAAAAGGAAATTGTAGAAGAAGAGCCGCGTATCGAACTGATTTCTGCTGGTTATAAAAACGAAAAGGATGAAATGATATGGAACCCCGAATATATTCCGGTACCTAAATGGTATGATCTGAATTAAATTCAGGCTAAACATATTAAGGGCAATAGATGTTAAAAGATTTATGAAGTTTTTTGCACCGCTACTTTTACTCTGTTCATGTTATGCTAAATCTTTTGGTCAATATACGGATAGCACCAATTACCATGTATTGCTTACTTCAACCGGATCGATTAACCGAACAAATGAAGATCGGGCCTATTTATTAAACAATGCGCTTAATTTCGGCATGAAAAAGGAAAGTTTTGTTTTAAACTCCAGCTCGGCCTGGCTTTATGGTAAACAAAACAACAATTTAACCAATAACGACTTTTCGACAACGCTTAACTTCAATCTATACAAAACCATTCCTCATTTTTACTATTGGGGTTTGGTGAATTACAACACCAGTTATTCGCTAAAATTAAAAAACCAATTGCTTGCCGGTGGCGGAATTGCTTACAGCATACTAGATAGGACAAATGCCTACGTTAATTTAAGCAATGGCGTGTTGTTTGATCAAAGTAGCTTAATTGTTGGCGATAGTTATCATACCTATAGAAATTCGTTAAGATTACAATATCATTTTGCTATAAAGGAGCTGATTACGATCGACGGAAACCATTTTCTCCAAAACTCATTCACTAGAAAAGGCGATTACATTATCCGCTCTAGCACCACAGTTGGCTTAAAACTCCGCAAATGGATTAGCCTCACCACTGCGCTCACCTATAATAAACTAAATATTACCCGTAGCGAAAACCTCAACCTAACGTATGGATTGACGCTTGATAAGTATTTTTAATAGTCTGAAGTCCAGAGTCTTGAGTCCTTAGTCGATTACCCTTGATTTGTCATCCTGAACGCAGTGAAGGATCTTTTTCGTTAACCAGATAACCGGTTACAAATTTTTCACCATTTAAGAAATATAAGATCATTTAAGTGTATAGTCAATTGACAAGTCCGTGTTCTGAAGTCCTTAGTCTTGATTCCATTACCGTGAGAAACCACCCTAAGCGAGGTCGAAGAGCTATTTTAGTTTAGTGTTGCAGTCAATTAACCGATTAACCAGTTTAAACAATTAACCCCAAAGGCGAGCATTAAGCAGTTAAAAACATTAAGTTTAGCGATCGCTGTAAGCAGCCTGGGCATCACCAATAAACTAATCACCAATGAACAATGAACCAGCCTACGCCGACAACAACTCTCCTTGATTTAAATTCGCATATGCTTTCGCCTGCACCACATTACCTATAATAATAATAGCCGGATAAGTTAGTCCAGCTTCTTCAGCCGATTCCTGTAAACGTTGCACCGAACACACTACCTGTTTTTGGTTGGGTAAAGTAGCGTGCTGAATAATTGCAGCTGGCATATTACCTAAACCTGCATCGCAGTAGGCTTTGGCAATTTCGCCAACTTTTTTCATCCCCATGTATATCACCACTGTAGCAGAACTTTTCATAGCGCATTTCAAGTCGTCGGTTAAACTACCATCTTTTTTGGTGCCGGTAAGAATCCAAACACTTTCGCTAATGCCGCGATGCGTTAAAGGAACATCAATAAAACCTGCTCCCTGCATACTGCTAATTCCTGGAATATAGTGGCATTTTATACCTCTTGCCTCCGCATATATCAATTCTTCGAACCCTCTGCCAAAAATAAAGGGATCTCCGCCCTTTAAACGCACTGTTACCTTAAAATTCTGAGCATTTTCGACAATTAATTCATTTATTTTCTCCTGTGGAGTATAATTCCCATAAGGTTGCTTCCCAACATAGATCATTTTACAGGTTTTTGGTGCAATTTCTAGCAATTTATCGCTACTTAAGTTATCATACAGTATAACTTCTGCTCTTTTCAGCACATTAAATGCCTTCATAGTGATCAATTCCGGATCACCGGGCCCACCACCCATTATAAAAAGCCCAAAATCAGTTGTTTTTTCATTCATATTTTTAAGGATTTAGCTATTTAAATATAAAAGTGATTAAATTTTATTAAAAAATTAAATATTTTATGATAAAAATCATTTAATTACAAGTTTTAAAACAATTATAACATATATTTGAATATCAAAAATCATATTTAATTAGTATATCGATTTTATTTACTAACTATTCGCAACAAAAATCACAATCGACAAATAATTCAATACAAAAAAAAGAACTAAAACAACTAACAAACTCAAAACACCTTTAAGATTTATGAAAGAACCACAGATAATCGTAATAGGAAATGGAATGGTAGGCTATAAATTCTGCGAAAAGTTAAGATCAAAAACAAGTTTCTTTAAAATTATTGTTTTTGGCGAAGAACCCCGCAGGGCTTACGACCGTGTTCACTTAAGTGAATACTTTAATGGTAAAACTGCCGACGACCTTTCGCTCTCTACCGAAAACTGGTACCAGGAAAAAGATATCACACTTTTTTTAAATCATCCGGTGACCAAAATAGACCGCGAACTTCAAAAAGTGTATACCGCCAATGGTTCAGACTATAGTTACGATATTCTTGTTTTCGCTACGGGTTCTGGTGCTTTCGTACCCAATATCCCTGGAATTGAAAAAGACGGTGTTTTTGTTTACCGCACTATAGAAGATCTGGACCTCATCAGCGCCTACGCTAAAAAGGCAAAGACGGCTTCTGTTATCGGCGGTGGTTTGCTAGGACTGGAAGCCGCCAAGGCCCTGATCGATCTAGGCATCGAAAAAACAAGTATCATTGAATTTGCACCCCGCCTAATGCCAAGGCAAATTGATGCGGCTGGCAGCGACATGCTTAAATCTAAACTTGCAGATCTTGGATTGCAGATCCATTTAAATAAAAACACCACCAGTATTGAAGGTGATGGCCAAATAACCGCCTTAAAGTTTAGTGATGATACCGCTTTGAATGTAGATATGCTGGTGATCTCTGCCGGGATAAAACCACGCGATGAACTGGCGAAAGCCTGCGGCATTGAGGTTGGTCCACGCGGTGGGATTGTGGTTGACGAAAAAATGCAGACTAACGACCCTGCAATATTTGCGATCGGTGAATGTGCCTTATACGACGGGATGATTTATGGACTGATTGCTCCTGGCTACGAAATGGCCGAAGTACTGGCGGCAAATCTTTGCGAAGGTGACAAAACTTTCACAGGCTTTGATATGAGCACCAAACTCAAACTGATCGGTATTGATGTGGCCAGTTTTGGTGATAATTTTATCACCGAACCCGATTGCCGTACCATCATCTTCGAAAACAAACATAAAGGCGTTTATAAAAGAATAAATGTGAGTAATGACGGGCAATACCTTTTAGGAGGTATATTAATTGGAGATGCAACAGCCTATAACCTGCTGTTGCAAACCTCTAATAACCGCATCGTATTACCAGAAAATCCTGAAGAACTCATTCTGGGTGCGCGAGGCGGAATTGAGTCTGCCGGCGGAACTGGAATTACAACCCTGCCCGATAGCGCATTAATCTGTAGTTGCGAAGGCGTAAGTAAAGGTGACATCTGTTCGGCCGTGGCCGATGGTTCTTGCGAAAATATTGATGACCTGAAAAAATGCACCAAGGCAGGTACAGGTTGTGGTGGCTGTTTGCCAATGGTAAAAGATTTAATGACTTATACCTTAAAATCGCAGGGCAAATACATTAAAAATATAATTTGCGAGCACTTTAATTATAGCCGACAAGAGCTTTTTGACCTCATCCATATTCATGAATTAAAAAGTTATGACGCAGTATTGGATGCCTTGGGTAAAAACGATGGTTGCGAAGTATGCAAACCGTTGGTATCCTCACTTCTGGCCAGCCTATGGAACGAAATGATCCTTAAAAAAGGAAACGATGTGGCACAGGATAGCAACGACCGTTTTCTGGCCAATATTCAAAAAGGAGGTTCGTACTCTGTGGTACCAAGGGTTCCTGGAGGCGAAATTACCCCCGATAAATTGATCGTAATCGGCGAAGTTGCCAAAAAATATAACCTCTATACCAAAATTACAGGCGGCCAACGTATTGATATGTTTGGCGCACACCTAAACGATCTGCCCATTATCTGGGAAGAATTAATTGCAGCGGGTTTTGAAAGCGGACATGCTTATGGAAAAGGTTTAAGAACGGTTAAAAGCTGTGTCGGCAGTACCTGGTGTAGGTTTGGTTTGCACGACAGTGTAAGTTTTGCCATCAGGATCGAAGAAAGATACAGGGGCATTCGTGCACCGCATAAATTTAAATCGGCAGTAAGTGGCTGTATCAGAGAGTGTGCCGAAGCCCAAAGTAAAGATTTCGGTATTATCGCTACCGAAAAAGGCTGGAATTTATACGTATGTGGAAATGGAGGAAGCAAACCACAACACGCCCTTTTATTGGCAACCGACCTCGACAGCGAAACCTGTATTCAATACATCGACAGATTTTTGATGTTTTACATCCGCACCGCCGACCCGCTTACCAGAACCGCAACCTGGTTAAACAAAATGGAAGGCGGAATCGATTACCTACGGAATGTAGTCATCAATGATAGTCTAGGAATGGCAGCACAATGGGAAAAAGAAATAGAAAATTTGATTGCTACTTATAAATGCGAATGGAAAGAGGCGGTAGAAAATCCGGCGATCAGAAAAAGGTTCTCTCATTTTGTAAATGCACCTGAAGACAAAGACCCTACGATAGAATTTGTTGAAATGCGCGGCCAAAAAAGAACTGCAGAATGGAAAACTATTTAACATTAAATCCTTATAAAACCCAAAATTATGAACGAACAATCAAATTGGCTGGCAGCCTGCCGAGTCGAGGAGGCCATTGAGAACGGTGGCGTTTGTGTGAAACATGGTGAACATCAGATTGCGCTCTTCTATTTCACCAGAAGAAATGAGTGGTACGCCACACAAAATGAATGCCCGCATAAAAAACAGATGGCATTGAGCCGTGGAATGATTGGAACCACTACCGATGAACCTAAGGTAGCCTGCCCTTTTCACAAAAAAACATTCTCGCTGAGCACTGGCGAATGTTTAAGTGGCGACGAATGCGCCATAAAAACCTATCCTGTAAAGATAGAAAACGGAACTGTTTATATTGGTACAACACCAAAATCTTAACCTGACCCACTAAGATTTAAACCTTTCCGGATAAAAATTTAACCCAAACCAAAACAACATGAAGATTTCTAATTATGCGGCCATAACAGGCTGCCTTGCACTTTCCTTGTTCTTTTTTTCTGCTAAATCGCAAACCAAAGCTGTTCTGTTTGATGGCACCTTAGTTGCCGGATATGTTGACCATGGCGCTTTTATAAACTGCACTGGCCCGAGTATCAAGTTTAGCAAAAAACCATACACTGTATTACTAGGACTTCTTCCCAGCTTACGCATCAAAGAAGATAAAGTTGCTGCAGGTGCGCCAAAAAATGCGGCACTCACGCCCAATCTTGGCTTTGGTTTAACGGCAGCATTTCGCCATATCGCGTTACAAGTCCCGCTATATTACAATCCTAAAACTGCACTCAAAAATGGCGAATGGAATGCTGGCCTGGGCATAGGTTATAAATTTTAAAAGATCCAATTTATTACGTTTAAACTGATCATTATGACACTCAACTCCATTACGAAACCGTTAGATAAATTAAATATATTCTCACTCAAAGGTGTCCAGATGAAAACCTTCCACATCACCTGGCTAACTTTTTTCTTTTGCTTTTTTGCCTGGTTCGGGATGGCTCCCTTAATGAAAATTGCAAGAGAACAGCTTCACCTCACCAAAGACCAGGTGGGCAATATTCAGATTGCATCGGTATCGGCCACCATAATTGCCCGTTTACTCATCGGGCGGTTAATTGATAAATTTGGCCCCAAGCTCATCTATACCTGGCTTTTGGTGAGCTGCGCCATTCCAGTTTTATTAATTGGCACGAGCAATTCCTATACTTCTTTTTTACTTTTCCGCCTGGCGATTGGCGTAATCGGTGCATCATTTGTAATTACCCAGTTTCACACTTCGATTATGTTTGCTTCCAACATTAAGGGAACGGCAAATGCAACAGCGGGTGGTTTCGGCAATGCCGGTGGTGGCGCAGCCAATTTATTTATGCCATTAATTGCATCGGGCATTACTGCGCTGGGCTTTTGCAGTACTGCCGACAGTTGGCGATATGCCATGATATTTCCCGGTGTAATGCTTTTAATCTGCGCCTTTTTATACAACCGGTATACCTTAGATACTCCGCAAGGAGATTTTAAGGATCTGAAAGATGAAAATGTAAAAAGTACCAAAAACACTTTTTTGCTCGCCGCAAAAGATTACCGCACCTGGATTTTAACCATTGCATATGCCGCTTGCTTCGGTGTAGAAATAACGGTAGATAACTTTGCGCCGATCTTCTTTACCGACTCATTCGGCGCAACCATTGCCATTGCAGGTATGGTTGCCGGAATTTTTGGCTGGATCAATGTTTTTGCCAGGCCATTGGGCGGCATTGTAGCCGATAAAATAGGTAAAACCTGGGGATTTGATGGTAAAACACTTTTATTGGCCCTGTTACTCCTTTTAGAGGGCGTCGGTTTAATCTGGTTTGCCAAATCGGGCAATATCGGGATGGCCATCTTTATGATGTTCGTTTTTGGTTTGAGTTTAAAAATGGCCAATGGTGCCACTTACAGTCTTGTTCCTTTCATCAATCCACTCGCAGTGGGCAGTGTAGCGGGTATTGTAGGTGCTGGTGGGAATATTGGCGCCATGCTAATTGCTTTTATGTTTAAAGCCAAAGCCAACCATGCAACCAAAAATGTAATCGAAAACGGACTTAGTGTTCAAAAAGACCTGATTGATTATACCAGCGCATTTACTTTTCTAGGTTTTATTATACTGGGGATCGGCGTTGCAGTATTCATCTTCAGAACAGTGATGGCGCAGAAAAGATCAACAGTAGAAGATCTCGTACTTACCCCGAGCAAGTAAACCATCAACCACACAAGCCGATCTCATTTGAAAGCAGAAAAAAACATATCGCCAAGCAAATCAACTACCTGCTGTTATTGCGGAGTAGGCTGTGGTATTGTGGTCAATAAAGATATCCACGAGCGAATAACAGTTGAAGGAGATAAAAACCACCCTGTAAACAAAGGTATGTTGTGCAGCAAGGGTATGAATCTTCATTATACCGCAAATGATAAAAGCGACAGATTGCTTTACCCTGAAATGCGCTACAATAAAAATATGCCTTTACAAAGGGTAAGCTGGGATACCGCATTGGATAGAACAGCAGCCGTTTTTAAAGCACTCATCAAAAAACATGGTCCGGATAGTGTAGCTTTTTATGCCAGCGGACAGTGTTTAACAGAAGAATATTATGTAGTAAACAAACTGATTAAAGGATTTATCGGCAGCAATAACATCGATACCAACAGCCGTTTATGTATGAGCAGCGCGGTTGTTGGTTATAAAATGAGTTTAGGTGAAGACACCGTACCCATTAGTTATGATGATATTGAAATTGCCGATTGTATTTTTGTGGCAGGCGCAAACCCGGCATGGTGCCATCCTATCCTATGGCGCCGTGTTGAAGCCGCGAAACAGAAAAACCCAGATTTAAAGATCATTGTGAGCGATCCACGGAAAACGCAAACCTGTTCGCTCGCCAATGTTCATTTACAGCTTAATCCAGGGACTGATATTACGCTTCACCACGCCATCGGCAGGTGTTTAATCGAAGATGGAAAAGTGGATGCCGATTTTATCATGAACAGCACCAACGGTTATGAAAAATACCATAACACCGTTTTTGGCACCACCTTAACTGAAGCTGCAACAATCTGCGGTATAACGGAAAGCGATATCCGTTTGGTGGCGTCTTACATTGGCCATGCAAAAGGTTTTATCACCATGTGGACCATGGGCCTTAACCAGAGTGTAGTAGGCACAAACAAAAACCTTTCACTCATTAACTTAAACCTGATAACCGGTTGCATTGGAAAACCTGGCAGCGGTCCTTTTTCTCTAACCGGACAGCCCAATGCCATGGGGGGCCGTGAAGTTGGCGGTTTGAGTAACTTATTACCTGCACACCGTATTTTAAGCAATGAAAGTCACCGCAATGAAGTAGAAAAATTCTGGCAGATTCCACTGGGTACCATTCAAGCTAAGCCAGGATTAACCGCCACCGAAATGTTCGATGAACTGAATAGTGGAAAACTTAAAGCCATATGGATTTTATGTACCAATCCGCTAATTAGTCTACCCGATGTACGCGCCGCAGAAGAAGGGTTAAAAAAGGCAAAATTTGTTGTTGTTCAGGACATCAGCAATAAAGTGGAAACCTTAAAATACGCTGATGTGGTGTTACCTGCAGCGGCATGGGTAGAAAAAGAAGGCACCATGACCAATGCAGGAAGGTACATCTCCTACCTGAGTAAAGTAACGGAAGCACCCGGCGAGGCTTTAGCCGATTCGGAAATCATCTGCCGCTTTGCGAAAAAGATGGGCTACCATGGTTTCGACTTTAAAAATGCATCCGAAATATACGACGAACATGCAGCTTTAACTGCAGGGACAAACATCGATATCAGCGGCTTGAACTATCAGATTTTAAAAGATAAAAGAGCTGTGCAATGGCCATATCCAAAAGAAGTGAAAGCTTTCGGTACAGCCAGGTTATTTACCGATCACCAGTTTTATACGCCAGATAAAAGAGCCAATATCTTATCATTCGATGACCAGAACCAATCAGAAGCCTTAACACCAGCACATCCATTGATTTTAACTACGGGGAGAATCCGTGATCAATGGCACACCCGTAGTAAAACAGGCAAGGTAAATAAACTGAATCAGCACATTAGCGAATCTTTCTTAGAAATTAACCCCGTTGATGCAAAATTCAGAAACATTAAAGACAATGATATCATCGAAATCTCCAGCTTACGTGGAAATGTTCGGGTAAAAGCAAAGTTCTCTGAAGACATTAAACCGGGAGTTGTTTTTATGCCCATGCACTGGGGCAAAATCTTAAAAAGTGATTTAAACCGCGTAAATAACCTCACCAATAATCTTGTAGATCAACAGAGTAAAGAACCCGATTTTAAATTCAGTGCGGTTCAGGTGAAACTGTACAAAAAAGCCAGACAAAAAATTATTGTAATTGGTGCAGGCGCCGGAGCGTGCGGTTTTGTTAAAAGCTACAGGGCTTTGAATACCGAAGATGAGATTGAGATTTTCAGCAAAGAAAACTTTCCTTTTTACAACAGGGTGTTGCTCCCCGATTATATCATCGGTACTTTACCCTGGCACAGCCTCATTAAAATGAGCGATAATGAGGAAAGCGATTACAGCATCAAACTCCATCGTGGTTTGGGCATCGACAAGATTAACAAAGAAGATAAAACGGTTATCGACAGCAACGGCAAAATTCACCATTACGACATTCTGCTTCTCGCTACTGGCAGCAGGGCTTTTGTACTTAAAGACATCCCCAAAATAAAAGGGGTATTTACCATGCGCAGTCGAAATGATGCCGATAGCTTTAAAAACCATATCGACACCACAAATGGAAAGGTTGTAATTGTAGGTGGTGGCTTATTGGGGATCGAACTGGCGACTTCCCTTGCCGAAACCGGATCAAAAGTAGCCATCATTCAAAGGATATCCCGATTAATGGGCCGCCAGTTAGATGCCCTTGGCAGTCAATTGCTTCATGAAGAACTGATCAGTAAGGGCATCGAAATTTTCTATAACGATGAGGTAGACCGCATTATCGGTGAAAAAAGTATATCGAGCATCCGTTTAAAAAGTGGTTTATTGCTCAACTGCGAATCTTTAGTAATTGCCATCGGTACAGTCCCAAACACCGAACTGATTAAAGAAGCCGGCATTGAATGTAAACGCGGCGTAGTGGTTGATGAATATTTGAGGACGAACGAACCGGACATTTATGCCATTGGCGAAATTGCTGAATTTAAAGGCCAGATGTATGGCATTACCGCAGCGGCAGAACAACAGGCCGAAATTGTTGCCCGGTTTCTCTGTGGAGATATAGCCAAATTTTACCAGGGGAGTTTATTGATGAATATCCTTAAGATGCACAGCCTGGAACTCTGCTCTTTGGGACTGGCCGAAATACCAAACAACGATCCGACTTATGAAGAAATTGTTTTCATCGATAAAGCTAAACGTTATTACAAAAAATGCATTGTACATAACGACAAATTGGTTGGAGCCATATTAATTGGCGATAAAAGTGAATTTTTAGAATTCCGAAACCTGATCGAAAATAAAATGGAGCTAAGCGAAAAACGGCTTCAACTGTTAAGGAGCGGAAAAACAACCGAGCCTATTATCGGTAAAACCGTTTGCAGCTGCAATAACGTTGGCGAAGGCAATCTGATCAACAAAATAAAAGATGGCTGTAAAGATCATTTGCAGCTTTGCCAGCTCACAGGTGCCGGGATGGGCTGCGGCAGCTGCAGACCTGAAGTTAAAGCTATTTTAGATTCGTTTGTAAACGTTTTAAAAACAGAAGCTGAGCCCGCTTTGGCAGATAGATTATAAGTTTTGTCCGTCCGTCATCCTGAAGTTATTTAAGGATCTATCCAGTAAAAAAGATGCTGAAACGAGTTCAGCATGACGTAACGTATTGAAACACTAAAGAGATGATTAGAATAAAAAGATGATGAAAGTAAAAATTAGTCCTTCGGAATTCAAAAACCTTAAGGGGATTGAATATTTTAACTTCGAAGAAGATTTTATCGAAGAAAACATGCGCTGTATCCCAATGATTGTCCGCTTTAAAATGGATGCCGCAGGAATAAAGTTAAAACTGGCAGAATGGAGCAAATTTCAGCCTTCCGAACGGATCCAATTGGCTTTACTACCGGTAATAACTCATGATCAAACAGACCGGTACCATCAGTTTCTGATTGGCCTGATCACGAAATACACCGGTAACCAAGCCACAACAATGCCTATTGATCCGTTACCTGACTGGGGGAACTTACATCAAATTCCGGCTATGTTACAAGAAAAATCAGCAGAATTCCAGTTTCAGCTATCCATCAGCCAGTGGCGCAAACTGACCAATATCCAAAGGTTTGCCCTATTAAAACTGTGTAGACCTGGACATGAAAACAAAAACTTCCCAAAGGCAATAACAGAATTTGGACTTTTAAACCATTAAATGATGTATCATACTGTCATCATAAACTTTCCCGGGGGCATCATATCGCCAGGAAACTTGTATAACATTCTGGTTGCGGCTACAAAAGCACGGATGCAAAATGTGCGCTTTGGTCTGCGCCAACAGTTATTGCTGGATACCACTATTTACAACATTGCCATTTTTACTGACGAATTGGATAAACTTGGCACCGATTACGAAGTAGATAGTAATCATTTTCCGAATATTATCAGTTCTTACCCTGCTGAAGAAATTTTTATCCGTAAAACCTGGCTTACCGAAGGTGTATATAAAGACATATTAGATGAAATCGACTTTAAACCTTCTATAAAGGTAAACATCTGCGATAGCGATCAAAGTTTTACCCCTATGCTAACAGGCAACATCAACTGGATAGCCTCTTCACAATCAGAACACTACTGGCATTTAATTATCAGGTTTCCAAAAACCAATGTAATATACGAATGGAACCAGCTTTGTTATACCAATCATATCGCTCAGGTTACCAAAGTACTGGAAGATATCATCAAAAGTAACCCATTAGATTATATAGACAATGAATTGGCAAATGGAGGCGAACTTTTTGATTTATTAGATATGGAAAATATCATCCTTAAACCTGCTGAAAATACAGTTTCCCTATCTGCATTTAACCTGCCTTATTACGAAGGTTTAAACCGATATAACAACAAATATTGGTTGGGTATTTACAGGCGTGATGAACTGTTTAATATTGCCTTTTTAAAAAAACTCTGTCAGTTGTGTTTAGATACCAAACTTGGTCAGCTGTGCTGCACATCATGGAAAAGCATCATAGTAAAGGGCATCGATGAGAAAGACAAAAAACTTTGGAATGCACTGCTTGAAGAATTTGAGATCAATATGCGCCATGCTGCAAACGAGTTAAATTTTCAGGTAGAAGATAACTGTAACGAAGGTTTAGCATTAAAAAACTTTTTGGTTAAACAATTAAGCATGGATGATACCCGTACTTTTGGTATTTGTTTTGGCATTAAAACACGTAAAAAAAGTGAGGTTTTTAGTAGTATTTTGATACAGAAGCGCCATATCATCAATTTTTTAGGGATTAGATTATTTCCTGTTTATGATATTTTATGTGCAAAAGACTTTAATCCTAATGCGCGTACAGGGGAAATTTTTAGCCGCAGCAATCCCCGGTTTTTATTACCAGAGCAGATCAGGCGTTCCATATTTAAGTTTTATAAATACCGTTTAAACGCAACTAAAACAGACAACCAAAAGCATGGTTTCAAACCGGAAGAAGCTGCAAAAAAGAATGTTGTATTTTTACACCAATGCAACACTTGCTTAACGGTTTACAACGAATACATTGGAGAAGTTGAAAACAATATCGCCCCTGGAACCACATTTGACGATTTACCAGAAGATTATTGCTGCCCACTTTGTGAAGGAGAGAAAGGTAATTTCATTAAAATTGATCAATCGGTATTACAGCTTTTGTAAATCAATAGGAATAGTCATTTATCTCCCCTTGCGAATTAAAATTTCCAAAATAGCGATAATCCTGATCAGCTATAGTTATTTCGCAAACCTGTAAATTGCCCAGAATGTATTTCATACTGTGTTTCACCAACATATTATTCTGTAGCATAAACAGAATCTTTTTTAACCCCTGCGACTTATAAATCCCGCACAGGGGCTCTTGTTGGTCATCTTTGGTGAAAATATAAGCATCGAAAGCATTTTCAGTTTTAAGCGAATACAGAAGCTGTTGCAATAGCCTGCTTTCCATTAATAACATATCGCAGGCCAATACGAATAAATCTTCTGTTGGGTTTGATAAGTGAGCAGAGAGGACACCCAATAATGGTCCTTTGATATCGAGCGATTGATGATCTGTAATCAGCTTTTCTTTTTCGAAATAATTAGTATAGGTTTCTTGCTGCAATGGGTTAATCGAAAATTTTACTTGTAAATCAAGCGAACTCAATTTATCATATGCCAATTGTGCCCAAAGCTTATCCCGATGACTGAGCAAGCCTTTATCGGTGCCCATACGCAAACTCTGACCACCACATAAAACGATTCCCAACATATTAATCCAATTATCTGCTACTTAATTCAGTAAGTCCCGCTTCGTTTAAAATACCGATCTGTTTTCCATTGACAACAATTAATTTTTCAGCAAGCAGTTCGTTCATGGTCCTAAAAACGGTTTCGTAGGTTGCTCCTGTAAACGCAGCCAAATCCTGACGGCTTAAAGAAAGATTTAAAAACCCTTGTTCATCCAGACCAAATTGATCTCTTAATCCTAAAATGGCAACAGCCAGCCGTCCTTTAACTGACATTAATGCCAGATTACGCATTTTCTTCTCCGAAGCATGCAGTTCGTCCGCATAAAACATCAATAAACCATAGGCAAATTCCTGGTTCACTTTTAGTGTGGTTTTAAAAAATTCGATATCGACATAACAAAGTTTAGTCGTTTCTAAAGCGGTTGCCGAAATTGGATAGGTAGATGTGTTGTTGCTGATTCCGCGATGCCCAAATATGGCTCCATCGTTCGCAAACCGCAAAATCAACTCTTTGTCACCCCACTGTTTATGCACTTTTACATTGCCTGAAGTAACAAAATAAACTCCGCTCACCGGATCACCTTCTTTGATAATCACCTCCCCTTTTTTAGCAATAAAATTTCGTTTATGGTTTTCAATAGCAGGATGCCATTCTTTTAATGTGAGTCGGCACATAAAGCAGGTTTTAAGATCGCAGCTATTATTTTTTTTCATATTTATCGGGGGATGTTGGGTAAAAATAACAAATGATTGCACATTTTTCTCCTGCCTGTTGCAATTTCTCAGGTTCTTCACTATTGTTGAAAATTTAATCAGAATAAAACTCCCTGAATTAGAACACTTAGCATTTTTTATCCGCAAGCTTTACACAAAGCAGTTTAAAGATATGCCATCAAATCATAATTTTGTGTTATGGCAAATACAAACGTTAGAAAATCAATCCAGAATAAGATCGAATCATTAGGTAAGGAAATCGAAACCTTACAGGCAGAATTAAAAAGATGGGAAAAAATTGCATCCGATTATGAAACCAATTCGGAAAGCATTGATTTGATTTTATCGATACAATTACCTGAAAAACCTGAACCAAAAGCTAAAAAGGTAAAATTGTAAAGCATTAAAAAAAGAAAACCCGGACGAATGTCCGGGAATTCAACTAACCATACCTTAATATTTTAATCCTACACTATAACTTCTTCAGCTTTTTTTACTGGGAATTTTGCTCTTGGCTTATAAGCAGCTGGTTTATCTTTACTTTCGGTTAAGGCTGGTTCTTTCTTTACCGCTTTCTTCTTAAATTTCCGGCCATACCAGATTAGAAAACCTGTTATTGGCAAACTTGCGCCGATTAATGATGCTAAAAAAGCCATTACCTTACCAGGAAAGCCTAAAATACTGCCCACGTGGATATCGTAGTTCATCTTTCTGAGTTTCCCGCCAAAACCAGCTTCTTCGTAAGCAATGGCATAAACCCCTTCGCGCTTAAATTCTTTTAAGGTATGCTGATCGAAAGTATAACCCTGGTTATTGTAAAACTGACCTGTATTGGGATAAACCGTAATATTGATCGTTGCTTTCGCCTTTGAAGTGTCAGGAAAATTATAGTAAAAGCCCTGCGATTTAGGATGACGGCTGATTACTTTTTGCCAGGCCAGATCCATTGCTTTCTGTGGGGTATAAAATTTCCCAAGGGCTAAAGAATCAGATTCCAAACGTTGAAAACCACCTAATTTATCACCTCCGGAAGTTACCCAGTATAAACCTTCACTATACCATTTGATGCCATACACCATTCCGGTTAACGCAATAAAAAGTAGAAATATTAATGAATAAAAGCCCATTACATTGTGTAGATCGAGGTTTACCCTTTTAAAAGAAGCACCCCATTTAATTTTGAAGCTCTTATCGCGGGTAGATTTATTCCATTTTTTCGGGTACCACCAGATTAAGCCTGTAATTAATAAGATTACGAATATCATGGTACCATAATTTACGATCGGTCTGCCGATAGCGTAAGGCAGCCACAAGAAACGATGACCGTTGAGGATAAATCTAAAAAAATCAACCTCTCCTTTTTTATGTACTACCTTGCTGATGACCTCACCAGTGTAAGGATTAATTTTTAAACTGGTTCCTCCGCCCCGTCTTCCTTCATCCTTTTTTCCCCTCAAATTTAAACTGATTGCCCTTCCCTGCTGGTATTGAGCATAAGAAGGTACTTTCCCTGGATATAGTTTAAAGGCAATGGCGCTGAGTTGCGACGGGGTAATCACGGCTTTGTTCTGTTTTTCAATTTTGGTTTCAGGTTCTAATAAACCTGTAATCTCTTCATTAAAAACCCAGATACAACCTGTTAAACAAACAATCAGAACAATGATACCCGATATTAGGCCAAGCCAGAGGTGAAGCCATTTATTGATCCGGTTAAATAGCGAATCTTTATTTTTTTTCTTTGCCAAAGTCGTTTTGTTTACCATTGCCATTGTTCTGTTTGTTTAGTTTTTTGAGAATTGTATGCTTATTTTAAATATTGAACGGCAGTTATTACCCCACCTTCTACTTTTAAGCCTCTTGTAGCCGTTGCTGTAGCAGCATCAATTTTATACACGTAACTTGTTCCATCGCTTAAATTGAAACCCAGGTAAGCCAATTTCCCGTCTTTAGGGGTATAATTGTTTGTAGTGATGCTAGAGATTGCGGTTTCGGCAGGAAGTCCGGAAACTTTTTTAAAGGTTTTATCAACAACATTTAAAACACCGATTGTTTTACCTACTACATAAGCACCTTTATTTGCTTTTAATACCGCATTTACGATGAAGTTGTTACCACCAATATAAATCCAGTTGGTAATTACATAACCACCAGATACCGATTCGAAATCAAGGAAATAAGTTAAATCAAACTCAGTTGTACCTGCTTTAATTTTGGTAATGGCAGATGGTTTGGTAGAGGTGATTTTAGAATCGGTAAGCACATCAGGCGTTTCGGTATTGTCATCAACAGCCACCGAACTCGAAAATGCATATACATCTCCATTTTCAACTACACCTAATCCATCCGTAAAATATCTTCCGATAAAACTGGTACGGTCGTCTTTAATTACTTTCTCCAGTTTCATTTCAGGATAAGAATAAACGGCTATCCAGGCGGTGTTTGGATATTTTGTCCAGAATCTGCTGCCATTGATCGAGAAAAATGGTGCATATACTTTGTTTCCAACTTGTTTAATCCAGCTAAAATGTGCGATTTCTCCATTATTTCCTGGTGCTGTGGCATCTAATGTTCCTTCACCAGAAATTAAAAGGCTGTTGGTATTTACACGGTAAAAGTTTGCTGTTGGCGCGGCCAGGTTCCTTGGGATTTTCACCAATAACAAATCATCGTTTACTGGTGCAAAAGCCTGTACAGTTTCAGTTTGAAAATTAGAAACCTTATTTAACTTACCGGCTAAAATATTGTAAGTGGTTACGGCTCCCGGATTTCCCTGTCCGTAAAGCATACTGAAAAACTTATTGTTGTGTGTAACATAATAACGGTAGGTTCCATCCTGCTCTACGCCATTTCCTGCAGTAGAAATCGTCCCCTTATCCAGATCACTTGCTGTAAGCAAATAATCGGCAACACCTGTAGAAGCCACTGGCGTAACAGCCAAAATAAAATTCCCTGGGTTTTCAGGTACACTTTCACCTTCTTCTTTTTTTGAACACGAGCTAAGTACAGCAGCAAAAGCTAAAGCGATAAACGCTTTGGTAAAATTTGTTTTCATATTACTTTTTTTATATTAATTATTGATTTAATTGATGAAATATCTCAGGTTTAAATAGAAGGCTCTACCTGGTTTTTGAAGACTAAAATTGTCGAAGAGGTCGGCATTGGTAATGTTTTTCGCTTCAAGGCCAATGTTATAGCGGCCTTTTTTTAAGCTGTAAACAAAGTTTAAATCATGGTTGAACTGCTGAGGGATTACCTTTTTATCACCAACCGCGCCCTGACTTGGCCAATACAACCAAAAAGCATGTACATACAGCAGGTTATAACCAATAGATAGATTATTCCCTTTACGACCCACATCTTTTACAGAAACCGATACATCGCTATTGCCGTATAGGTAAGGAATATTGGGCATCTGATCCAGGTACACGTTGCTTACGCTAGTAAACTTTTCTCCCGTACTTGGATTAATCTCGTATTTCTGAAGGTTTTTGAGGTTTTGGTAAGTAACTGTGGTACCCACACTTAACCAGTTTTTATACGAATACCTGATTTCGGCATCTCCACCAACTGTACGCACGCCATCGCGGTTATCGGCAACCAATTTTGATTGATTCTGGTTTAACCTGTTATAAATAAAATTGGTTGCATTGCGGTATATAGCATTGGCTGTAAAAGAGAAATTATGTTCCTTATTTACTGAAAAGGCATAGCTAAGGCCTAAATTAAAATTGTCGCTTTTTTCCGGTTTCAAGCCTGGGTTGGCATCCTGGTTTTCTACGTCACCAAAAATCTCCTGTGCTTCCGGCATGCGGTTGGTTAGTTCATAGGAAGCCTTTAACTGCATATTCCGGTTTACAAAATAAGTTGCCGCAGCACCATACCCCAATCTGTCGATACTGTTTTTACCGGCTGTGCCCCCACTTCCGTTAACATTGCCCTGATTGATGTATTTGCCAAATACAGTTGCGCTCCAACGGTCTTTTACATCGAAACTATAGCCAAGTCCCAATACGTTTTTATTGGTTTTCTTTGGACGTTCGTAATCTGCATTGCTGCGATTTAACTCATCACTGCCTTTGCGGTTAAAAGTGGTAAATACATTGCTCAGGGCTACCGATTGCTTGTCGTCTATCTTATAATTCAACATGGTTGTTGCCAAACCATTGTTGTTTTTGTATTTGTACAAACTCCTGGCACGTTCACCATTTGTTCCGTTTGGTTTGCTGTTCCCGTACCAATCGTAACGAACATTTAAGGTATCTATGTTCTGCTCATTCCCTAAATTGTAGTTGGCATTAATGGTTACGTCTAACCCTTTAATCAGGTTTTCTTTCTTGTATTTTAGGGTGGGCATTAAAATATTCCCTCTACGGTGCCAGCCTCCAAAAACGGAGACCATTCTGGCACCGGTTTGGATTTCTTTATAATTCTGACCAACGGTTATCCCGAACAACAGTTTGTCTGCATAACTTTTACCCACCACACCTACATTTGCAATTAAGGTTTCGTTGTGATAAGTATCATTAAATCTTCTTAATGAAGCAATGGGTGCATATGCCCCGGTATAGATATCAGAAGCTTCTACATTTACCTTATAATCATTATCCGAATAATTCTGGAAGGCATTTAATTGAAAAGTTAAACCACTTCTTGAAGTCACAGCTGCATTGATTACACTCCTATGGGTATTAAAAGATCCGAACGAATAGGAAGCATCGATATAATTGCGATAACGGTCGCCAGTTACAATGTTGATGGCACCACCCAAAGCATCAGACCCCAGCCACATCGGTACCACACCTTTATACACCTCGATCCTGTCGGCAATATTGATGGGGATGTTATTGATCTGAAATGATGATCCAAAATTATCCATTGGGATACCATCAATAAAATACCGCACGTGGTTGCCAGAAAAACCATTTAGTGAAAGGTTAAAGTTTGAACCAACGCCTCCCGATTCCCTTACCCGAATACCTGCTACTCGATCTAATGCTCCAGAAATATCAAGCGTGGTATTGTATAATTTTTTAGCATCAACAGCTGTTACATTAAAAGCCTGCCGGTTCACTTCCTGGCTAGCCGTTCTTCCGATTACGTTAACGGTTTCCATTTGCTCTGAGGATTCAGACAAACTGAAATTGAAATTCACGGTCTGCCCGTCGGTAATATTGATTTCCTTTTTCTGTGTTTTGAAACCGATTGCAGATACCTGTATGGTATAACTGCCAACAGGAATATTTAAGATTTTAAAATTTCCATTTTGATCTGTTAAAGTACCGTAGTTGCTTTTGTGGAGTTTAATGGTAGCACCAGGAATTTGCGTTCCATCATTGGTTTTGATTTGCCCTGAGATGCTCGAGAGTCGATTTTGGGCAGAAGTAAAAATTACGCAGGCACATAATATGCCCAATAGCAAAATTTTCTTAATTTGCATGGCTTTTAATGGAGATTAAAGGTGAGCCGGATTTCCGGTATTGCCACACGGGTCCGAACCGTGTGGCTTTCTTATCTGCCGCAAATATAGCCTCTATTTAGATCAAGTCCAAATAAGAACTGTTAATTATTAGACTGTTTCAACCTTTTTAATTGGCAAACCCCCATACACTTCTGAGCATCTGACCGTTACTGAGCCCATTAATTATTCAAAAAGCTTAAAACCCTTTTGCATTAAACATGTTATCTACATACAACAAAACCAATAAATATGAAAAAGTTAATGTATGTAATGGCGATTTCAGCCCTAGCCTTTCAGGCTTGTGGAGGCGGGAATAAAGATGCCAAAGAAAGTGCCGATAGTTTAAATATGGCGAAAGATACCACCACTAATGCGATGGCCACTGGTGGAATTGCAGTAGACGAAGCGGATTCGAAATTCACTACTCAGGCGGCAGTTGGCGGTATGGCCGAAGTAGAGTTAGGAAAACTGGCGCTCGAAAAAAGTAGTAATGCTCAGGTTAAAGAATTTGCAACCATGATGGTGAAAGACCATGGCATGGCCAATACCGAGTTGATGGCTATTGCTAAACAGAAAAACATCACCCTTCCTAGTACTGTTGACGATGAGCACAAGAAAAAAATGGAAGACTTAAGTAAAAAAACAGGTGCAGATTTTGACAAGGCTTATGTTGATGCGATGGTTGGCGGACATAAATCGACCCTTAAATTAATGGAAGATGAATCAAGAGATGGTAAAGACGCAGATCTAAAGGCATTTGCGACTAAAACAGCTCCAATTGTTCAAAGCCATTTGGTGATGATCAACAAGATTAACGATGGCATGAAATAATTCATGTTTAACGTACTAAATCCCTTGCCTCACCGTGGGGGATTTATTTTTTCCAGTCATTATCTTTCCCGATCAAGTCTATAATTATCGAATCAATTTTTTCAAAGCTTACCGGCCTTACTATAAACCCATTGCAATAGCTGTGAAACGCATATAGGGCATATTTTTATTAAAGTTCTGGTGGAGTATGCCAATCGATAAAGGTTTTCTTGCTCAGCATTTTTAAATAAGGATAATTTCCGTTCAATTGTTTGCGCTGTTTTAGCTCATACAAAAAATGTCCGCCTAAGTCTACAATAATTTTTGCGGTAGCTAAATACCATACACTATGCGGTTGTTTCCAGCAAAAAGAATACAGGTTGGAGGTGAGTTTAATATCCTTGAGTTCGGGATGGTAAAAATTGAGTATTTTAGGATTGGGTGTTCCTAACATCACATCGGTTTTTCTCACCATCGACAAGTGATCGGAATGGCAAAACTCGTAATCAGCAAGTTTTGGATCATCTACATTTGGTAAGTGTTTCAAAATTTTAAAACCCTTAAACTTTTTACCGTTTAATACCCAGATCAGGTTTGGATAAAAAGCTTCCCTGCTGTTCAGTTCGGCAACTGTAATCGGAGAATTCTGAAATTCAATGGTATAACCTGAGGGGGTAAATACATCAGCACGGTGGATATCAGTATTGGCGGCATCAAAAAAGGCGACTTCTCGAAAAGATGGAGGGAAAGCCAACTTCCAGTCGCGGTGCCAGGCGGTTTCTTTTCTATAAAATTCCTTTTTAATCAATGAAATATCCTGTATGATCACAGGATTAGGGATGTTTTTTTTCATTTCACTATTGTCCATTCTCTTTAAAGGGATTAGAAGGCCAAATACATTTTATTAGGGTAAACAAATTTAAACTAAAATTTTTAGCACCACAACGCATCTTGCTTAAAAGGAATATATTTTGGATAATTATCGGAAGTTTTGCCACACTGATACCTGTACAAGAGATATTCCAAGTTAAATTTATTTAGATTGAACATGAGACAGATACTTGTTCATGCTTCATTTTATTTGCCGCTACTCGTTACAGAATGATAACTTTGCAGTATGACCATCCAAGAAGTACAGCAGTTAGAAGATTTTTTTGCCCAAGCCGGAAAACAGCAGGTGCCAATTTATCTTAATGAAGCGACCATCATTACGGATTATGCCCATTTCCTGGAAAGCCATTTGATGCCGCTAAGGCTCAACCCTGATGCAAAGGTGAACCTTCCCCTTATCCATAGGTTAAAAATGTTAAAGTTATTGATCGAATCGAACGCTTAAAAATACTGTATAAATCAATTTGACTTTCTGCTTTTAAAATGATGGTGATTTCTTTAAAGTCATTTTAACAGCTTTTCCCTATTGCCTTTAAAACTTAACACGCTTTAGTTTTTAAAATAAATATTTCCAACTATATTGGGCGGAAATGGTTATTCCTATATAATTGATCCCTATTTATGACTAAAAATATATTCATTGCTTCGGCCGAACCCTACACCGGAAAATCAGTAATTGCTTTCGGAATGATCAATATGTTATTGGCAAAAACCCAAAAAGTGGGTTATTTCAAACCCATTATTGCACAAGATGATCCCAATCAAAAGGACGAACATGTAGAAGCCATGCTGGATTATTTTTCACTTCCTGTTAAATATGAGGATGCCTTTGCTTTTACTAGGCAGGAAATGCTCCATCAATCGGAAGACAGCGGGGCGATTATCAATACCATCATCAGTAAATATAAAAAACTAGAAGATAACTATGATTTTACGGTAATTGAGGGCAGCGACTTTTTAGGTGAAGGCATGGCCTTTGAATTTGAATCGAATGCTTTAATGGCCAAAAACCTGGGGGCACCTGTGTTAATTGTGGTATCCGGTAAAAATAAAACGGCCAGTCAGCTTTTTAAATCAGCCATTAACATTTACAGGAACTTTTTGCTACGCGATGTACAGGTTTTGGGCGTGGTGGCCAATATGGTAAATCCTGAAGAGGCTGATCGCATTAAACAAGCGCTTAGTAACCAGTTGCCAGCAGAACTACTTATCGCGGTCATCCCAACGGAAACAGGTTTGCAAAGCCCAACCATGAAAGAAATCACCTTGGCACTGGGTGGCGAGGTTCTTTTCGGGTCTGAATTACTGGATAATCAGGTTGATAATTTTGTAACCGGAGCCATGATGTTGCCTAATTTTTTAAGGCACATTAAAGATAACCTGCTTATTGTAACGCCTGGCGACCGTGGAGATATCATTATTGGCGCATTACAGGCCAATTTATCAGCCAATTATCCAAAAATCGCAGGTATTGTATTAACCGCAGGCAGTTTACCCGATGAGCCGATTATTAAACTGATTGAAGGTTTGCAGACCATCATCCCAATTATTGCGGTACAAAAAGGAACTTTCGAAACCACTACCACGATTGGTGGTATCCACTCTAAAATCACCATCGAAAACAAAAAGAAAATTGCCATAGCGATAGAGCTTTTCGAGAAATATGTAGACATCAAAGCTTTAGATGATAAGATCATTACTTTCAGTTATCAAGGCATTACCCCACATATGTTCCAGTATCAATTGGTTAAATGGGCCAAACGCGACAAAAAACATATCGTTTTGCCAGAAGGAAACGATGAACGCATTTTAAAAGCAGTAGAAAAACTCATTACCCAGGATATTGTAGACATTACCCTGTTAGGCGATCCGGTTGAAATTACCAATAGCATTAAACGATTGGGATTAAATTTAGATACGAGTACCATAAAAATCCATAACCCAGGGCAATCTGCTCATTACAATGATTATGTAGATACCCTGCACGAATTGCGGAAAGCTAAAAATGTTAACCTCGAAATGGCCAGGGATATGATGACCGATGTTTCTTACTTCGGCACCATGATGGTTTACAAAGGCGATGCGGATGGGATGGTTTCTGGCGCTGTACATACGACCCAACACACCATCAGGCCCGCATTGCAGTTTGTTAAAACCAAACCGGGTGTATCTGTAGTATCTTCAATCTTCTTTATGTGTTTGCCAGAACGTGTGGCCATATTTGGCGATTGTGCGGTAAACCCCAATCCCACTGCCCAACAATTGGCAGAAATCGCCATTTCATCAGCAGAAAGCAGTGCGAAATTCGGCATTGAACCGCGCATAGCGATGCTTTCCTACTCATCAGGGACATCTGGCGAAGGTGAAGACGTAGAACGTGTTAGGGAAGCAACTGCAATCGTTAAGGCTAGACATCCGGAGTTAAAAATTGAAGGGCCAATACAATATGATGCTGCCGTTGATCCACTTGTGGGCAAACAAAAACTACCAGGCTCTGAAGTAGCCGGAAGGGCAAGTGTACTTATCTTCCCCGATTTAAACACCGGAAACAACACTTACAAAGCGGTACAACGCGAAACAGGTGCACTGGCCATTGGTCCAATGTTGCAGGGTTTAAATAAACCCATTAATGATTTAAGCCGTGGTTGTACCGTAGATGATATTTTTAATACCGTTGTGATTACAGCGATCCAATGCCAAGATAATTAATATGAACATTCTAGTAATCAATTCAGGAAGCAGTTCCTTAAAATACCAGCTTTTCAAAATGCCTGAAAAGGCACCAGTTTGCAGTGGTTTGGTAGAACGCATTGGCATTGAAGGATCCTTTATCAAACATAGCGTTTATAGCAATGGGGAAAAACACAGTATCGAAAACTCTGGTTTTATCTCTAATCACGGAGAAGGATTAAAACAAGTGTTAACTTTATTAACGGAAGGACCATACGCCGTAATTAAAAGTCCAGATGATATTGAAGCTGTTGGTCACCGCGTGGTACATGGCGGCGAACACTTTTCAGGCCCGGCAATCATTACCGACGAAGTAAAACAACAGATTAAAAAGCTGTTTTCACTGGCGCCTTTGCACAATCCGGTTAATTACAAATGTATCGAAGTGGCGGAGCAAACTTTTGTAAACGCCAAACAGATTGCCGTATTCGATACTGCATTTCACCAAACCATACCAGCGCAAGCCTACCGTTATGCTATCCCGGAATGGTATTATAAAGAACACAGCATTCGGGTATATGGATTTCATGGCACCAGCCATAAATATGTAAGCGAACAGGCCATAAACTGGTTAAAGAAGGAAGATACCAAAATCATTAGTATCCACCTGGGTAACGGTTGTAGCATGGCGGCGATTAGAAATGGCAAATCAATCGACACCAGTATGGGTTTTGGCCCTTTAAGTGGATTAATGATGGGAACACGCTCAGGAGATATTGATCCATCGGTTATTTTTCATTTGATGGAACATGCAGGATATACTTTAGAACAGCTGAGCACCTTGGTGAATAAACAATCGGGGCTGTTAGGCGTCGGTGGTTCAAGTGACATGCGCGACATCAGAAAGATGGTAAGTGAAGGAAATCCGGCTGCAGTTTTGGCCCTTAAATTATATGCTTACAGGATCAGGAAATTTATCGGTGCTTATGCGGCCGTTTTAAATGGTATCGATGCCATTATATTTACCGCCGGTGTTGGCGAAAACGACAGCAATATGCGTGAGGCGGTATGCACTGAACTCGGTTACCTTGGCATCGAATTGGATCGAGACCAAAATATAGCCTACAAAGGCGAACTGAAAGAAATTAACAGCCCTGATGCAAAGGTTAAGATATTGGTGATACCAACTAACGAAGAATACGAGATTGCACACCAGTGTTTTGGACTTCTGGGCTAAGACTTCCGATTTTGCGGGAAAAGACTTCCGAAGTTGGCGCTGGGCCACAGCACACCTTCGGAAGTTTAGGCCTAGGCTGTTTCCAAAATAGACAAAATATTGCCTGCTGGATCTCTAAACCAGGCAATGTTTGGTCCGCCATTTCCACGCGAAATACCTTTTTCATCTGTTTTGATATATTCCTGATTGTAAATCTCGAACTTTACTCCTTTGGCAATCAATTCGTCGGCCGCCTGATCGATATTCTCGACCGGAAAATTAAGCACTGTGAAGGTGGCCGGAACATGATTGGGTTTTGGGTACAGTAATACGTTTGTTGAACCAGCAATAGCCACTTCAATTACGCCCATTGGATTATCTTTTACTTCGAGGCCTAATACCCCAATATAAAAGTCTTTTGCTTTCTGTATATCGTCTACAGAAAATGAGCTGAATGCTTTTGATTTTTCTAACATGATTTCTTTTTTTTATTCAATTATCAAGAGAACGCATCATTAAATTTAGCTGAATAGAACCATAATAACAGGTTGCATAAGCGGCAAAGTACATGCCTAAACGAGACAATATCATTCAGTTAAGCTTTTAGCACAGGTATTCTAATTTAACCACAGATGGAAAGGATGCACACGGATTTTAAACCCGTATTAACCCACCTGAATGACAGGAAGTTGTGTACATCCGTGGTTAAAATACCTAGCTTTTCCATGCTCCCAATAAACGTCTGATCACCACGATTTCAGCAATGTGATACGCATTGTGATCAGCGATCTGCAAGGCTTCACGTAATACGCTTTGTCCATCACCATGAGGAATCGCTTCAAACAAATCAGCAGAATCTAACAGCGCAATAAATGCTTTCAGATCATCATCAATCTGTTTTAGCGTATTATTCCAGGTTTCTTCATCTTTAGGTGCCAGTTCTTTGGGCCAGTATTCATCCGGCCATTTGGGCGATTGGTGCGATCCATCCTTACTAAATTCGAGCATATCCCATTGCGCTATTTTAATGTGTTCCGCCAGTTGCCAAATGCTGTATGGCAGGTTGTGCGGCTTTTCTCCTAGAAGGTTAAAGGACAAATTGGCAACCGCATCTTTAAACCCTACATGGGCTCCACCTCCATTTAATAATTTTTTGAGTTCCGTAACCAGTATCGATTTTTGATTTTCCATAATAACATAAGCAGATTCTATTAACCTAACAAACGTGATTCTCATAGGTTTGTATAAAATTCAATTTTAAAACCATGTTTATTCTTTTTATGCCTAAATCTTTTAATTTTGGGCATGAACCTATCTTTTCCGATCCTAAAAGAATATACCTATCTCAATACTGCAAATTCGGGCATCTTATCTACCAATCTGGCCGACTGGCGAAAAAAACATGATGAAGCCTTTATTACAGGTGGAAGTATTTTCAGAATGGAAAGCCTGCCGATGATTGGCGACCTTCGAAATAACATTTCCAGGCTTTTCGGATCAAAACCAAACAATACCTATCTGGTTCAGAATTTTTCAGTAGGTTTTAATACTTTATTGGCTGGATTGGACAAAAATCATCGTTTTTTATTGTTGGAAGAGGAATATCCTTCGGTAAGTTACCCTGTAATTAGCATGGGTTTTGATTACCATAGCATTGCCATTGATGAAAATCTGGAAGAAAATATGATCAAGGCTATTGATACATTTAAACCTACAGTACTTGCTTTTAGCATGGTGCAATACATCAGTGGACTAAGAATGGATGATGGCTTTATCCAGAAATTAAAAACCACTTATCCCGATCTTTTATTGATTGGAGATGGTACCCAGTTTCTAGGCACTATCAACTTTAACTTTGAAAAATCAGGTTTGGATGCCTTAATTGGCAGTGGCTACAAATGGCTTTTGGGCGGTTACGGAAACGGATATGCTTTTCTTTCCGATCAGATGAAAGATGCCATCTACCATAAAAATAAACTGGCAGAATTGCCAACCGCACCGTTTTTAAAGGGTAAAGATCATTTATCGATGTGTTTCGAACCAGGACATTTAGATACCTTAAATTTTGGCACTTTAAACGAAAGCTTAAATTTCCTCGGCGCAATTGGTTTCAATTCGATTGAAAAAACGACCCAGGCCTTGAGTAATAAAGCACGATTGGAATTAAATTCAAGAGGATTAATTCCAGACTGGACATTGGAACGAAACTACCAGTCGACGATTATGAGTATGCCATTAGATCAAAAAACCGTAAGTCGACTTGCCGAGGCAAAAATACTCTGTTCGCCGAGAGGAACGGGCACACGCATTTCATTCCACTTTTACAATACAGATGAAGATTTGAATCAGCTATTACAGGTTTTGGATGGTAGAAATTAATCTACCATCCAAATCGCATCTACAAAATACTGTTGCTGATCGAAAAAGCGTTGAACCGGTTTAAATCCAGCCTTTTCGGCTAAGTTATCAATATCAGTAAGTGAATATTTCTGTGAGATTTCCATAAAGATATGTTCATTTTCTGCAAAATGAATGGCATTTTGACCAATATTAACGATCTGTTTCTTTAAACTGATGAGGTAGCTTTTGCAGGCACCTGAGGCAGGATCATAATTGGCATAATGATCAAAATGTTCAAGATTGAAATCTCCATCCAGTTCTTTATTAATTCGCTGTAACAGATTAAGGTTAAACGCTTTGGTAATGCCGGCCTTATCGTTATAGGCAGCCAGGATCTTTTGAGGGTTTTTCTTCAGATCGAAGCCAATGATTAAGAAATCGTTTGGGGAAAGTATCTCTTTTAACGACAGACAGAATTTTTCTGCATCGGCAATATTCATGTTCCCGATATTGGCACCCATAAACAACACTACCTTTCTCCTGCCAGATAATTCTGTAGCCCTTTTAAGCATATCAAAATAATCTCCGTTTAAACCTTTCATATCTAATCCCGGAAGCTTTTTAGGGAGATTTTCTTCGAGATCAGCAATTACATGTTCCGAAATATCAATCGGTAAATAGCTAAATTCCAAACCATTACCAGTCAGATATTTTAACAAATGTATAGATTTGGTCGCATCGCCGGCACCCAGTTCAATCAGGTCAAAAGGGCTTCCATCGGCAGCAATTGCCTGCGAAAGCTGCTCGGCCTGATACTTCAGGATTTCCATCTCCGCATTCGTTAAATAATATTCTTCCATCTCCATAATCTGCTGAAAAATACGGTCTCCGGTAGCATCGTAAAAATACTTGGAAAGCATAAATTTCGGTTCAGATTGCAAGCCTGCTAAGGTTTCTTGAAGGAACTGTGTTTTGTGGTCTGTTGTTGTTTCGATAGTGGTGGTGGTCATATCTATACTATTTTACTAATCGGATGCCTGTATATTGCCACCTTAAATGTGGGTGGAAGAAATTTCTGTAAGTAATACGCGAATGATTTTCGGGAGTGGCAATGGATGCTCCGCGCAGTACCTTTTGGTTCACCATAAATTTGCCATTGTATTCGCCAATTGCACCTGGTGCCTTACTAAAACCTGGATAAGGTAAATATGCGCTTTCTGTCCACTCCCACCGTTCTCCCCAACTGAAGTGTTGTGCTGCTATTTCCCACTCAAACTCTGTTGGCAAACGCATGCCTTTCCAGCTGGCAAAAGCATAAGCTTCGTAATAACTGATGTGGCTCACTGGAGCACTTAAGTCAATGGATAACAGGCCATTTAATGTATAATTAAACCACTGTCCATCAATCAGATGCCAGTACATTGGCGAGGTTATATGATTGTTTTTTACCCAATCCCAGCCTTCAGCATGCCAGAAATTGAAGTTTTCATAACCTCCGGCACTGATAAACTTTATAAATTCGGCATTATTAACCAATGTTTTACTGATCGCAAAATCGTGCAGATAAACTTTGTGCCTGTTCAGTTCGTTGTCGAAACTGAAATCCTCTTCATTATAGCCGATTTCATAAATACCTTCTGGAACATTCACAAAATCAGATCCTGTTTCACTTATGGAAAAAACCTCTTTCCGATCTCTCGAATACACTGGAAATAGCGGGTTGTTGCCTAAAATATATTTAATATCGGTAAGCAATAGCTCCTGATGCTGTTGTTCGTGGTTAAAGCCCAAAATCAACAGCTCTGTTACTTCATCCGTTAACACCGTGGTTAAAAATTTCACCATGGCCTCATCTACATAAGCTCTATATTGATAAATTTCATTTACACTTGGGCGGCTTAAATTGCCTCGATCGGTACGGATTACCCGGTTGCCAATGGTTTCATAGTAACTATTGAAAACGAAGTTGTAATCATCGTTATATACCTGATAGTTAACCGAAAATGGCGTTAATATAAAGGTTTCGAAGAACCAGGTGGTGTGCCCCAAATGCCATTTAGGAGGACTTACGTCTGCCACAGGTTGCACCACGTAATCTTCTGTTTGCAGCGGTTCGCAAATTTGTTCGGAGTATTTTCTAATCTCCAAGTATTTTTCTACCAGTGTCATTAATTTTTATCTAGATAGTTTTTGAGATCTGTGATGGTATTAACATTCAGATCTTTTGATTGTTTTTGCCGCATCATTAAAGCATACGAATTGTTAAAACCTATAGGTTTAAGCCATTTGATCTGATATTTCTTATCAAATTCTGCCGACACATAATCGTAGGTTTTTTCTTTGTCATGCGCCATTTCCTTTGCCACTTTTGGGTCGGGCTGTAACAAAACCAACAGACCTGTTCCCGTATATTCGGGATAAAAATCGATCTGATTGTTTGTTAGCGCGTCAAAACAGATTTTTGTGCCACCCAATCCGGTTTTTGTTGATACTTCATAATCTGTATTTCCCTTAATCAACATGCTGTACATTTCGGCCAGAATATATTGCTCACCAAAAATCTTCGATCCTATCCTTACCGTGCCGTTATGTCCGTTTTTAGGGGCCTTATAAAGACCGGCACTGATCAAAAAATCCTTGGCTACCCGTTCAGGAGCCTGGTGCAGGTAATCAGTTCTATAGTTCAGGTCAGTCATCACAGCATCTGTGATTTTATCCGCAAGCAAATTCAATGTTTCTTCCAATTGTGGAAATTGCTTTAATGCCTCATTCCTGACAATTGGTGCAGCATAATATGGCGGAAAGATATTCTTATCGTCTTTTAAGATTTTCAGGTCAAAAGCTTTTAAACGGCCATCTGTAGAATAGCCACTAATTACATCCAATTCTTTTGAGAAAGCAGCTTTATACATTACCGCATCACTGATCACGATGGTATGAATCTTTAAACCATATACAGATCTCAATCCCAGATCACCATCCTGTCTGCCCATAAATTCGGGGGTAAATCCTGCGGTTAAAGTAGAACCATAAGCCGATGGAAGTGCATAAAAGCCGCCTAATACCAATATGACAACAGGAAAAACGTATAACGCTTTCCTCAATTTCTTAAAATCCATTTTTTGAACCAGCGAAAGCAAGGCATCGAGAATAATGGCAAGTAGTGCCGCAGGGATTGCTCCCGCCAGGATCATATTAGTATTATTAAGCGAAATACCGCCAAATATAAACTCGCCCAATCCGCCAGCAGCAATAAAGGAGGCCAATGTGGCCACGCCTACATTAATCACCGTCGCCGTACGGATACCAGCTAAAATTACGGGCATGGCTAAAGGCAACTCTACTTTTAGCAATATTTGGCCTTTGCTCATTCCCATGGCCCTGGCGGCTTCCTTAACATGCTGATCGATGCCAATAATGCCTGTATAGGTATTGCGGATTATCGGTAACAGCGCATAAATGAGCAAGGCTACAATAGCCGGCTTGGCGCCGATGCCCAAAACAGGGATCATAAAACCCAACAAGGCAATGCTCGGAATAGTTTGAAGCACACCTGCAATACCCAAAACCGTACCCGAAAGTTTTCTTTTCCGCGCAATCAATATGCCTAATGGCAAGCCGATCGCGATCGCAAATAACAGCGAAATAAAGGTTAAACCTACATGTTGCAAGGTTTGGTTGAGCAATTTATCAGATTGCCCCTGCATAAACCGCCATAAGCTTTGCTGTTGCTCATTCATGTGACTGCATAGTTTGAAACTGATTAAACCCTTTCGTTAACTGTTCAAAATTAATGGTTTTGCTTTCTTTATTTTGCCCCGAAATGCGCAGTTCCGACCGATCATTACGCCTTAACAACTCCATGGCTTCCCATACATTTAAATCAGCAGACAGGCCTTCGCCATCCTGTAGTGTTTCTTCAGGTAAAAACGACCAAATATCCTGTATATGAACTACTTTAAACTCTAAGGCAAGTCTTTGTCCGGCCAGGAATTTTATAGCAAAATCGTTAACTGGTTGATAAAGCAATTCTTTTGGTGTTCCAATCTGGATGATTTGCCCTTTATCCATTAAACAGATGCGATCGGCCAGCTCGAAAGCTTCCTGCACATCATGCGTTACCATCACGATGGTTTTTCTTTTTAGCTCTTCTAATGCTTTAAATTCCTTTTGGATGCTGCTGCGGGTAACGTTGTCTAATGCGCCAAAGGGTTCATCCATTAATAGCACAGATGGATCGGTAACCAAGGCACGTGCAAGCCCAACGCGTTGTTGTTGCCCGCCACTCAGTTCGTGCGGAAACATAATTAACGCACTTTCGGGAAGATGGAGTTTTTTGATCAGTTCCTCTGTTCGGGTTTTAATTTTTTCCTTCTCCCATTTTAAAAGTTTAGGCACAACAGCAATATTCTCGGCAATGGTATAATGTGGAAAAAGCCCGATATTCTGCATCACATAACCAATGCCTTTGCGGAGTACATCTGGATCCTGACTGGTAATATCTTCACCATTGATGATAATCTGCCCTGCATCGGGTTCAATTAAACGGTTAATCATCTTCAAAGTAGTGGTTTTGCCGCACCCACTGGTACCCAACAACACCAAAGTTTCCTTTTCAGCTACTTTAAAAGAGACCTGATTTACAGCCTGGGTATCACCAAATTTCTTACTTATCGCCTTTAATTCGATCATGTTTATTTATCGAGTTTCATAAATAGATTATTCAACGATTCAGAGTAGGTAGGATGCGCAAAGACACAATATCTGATCCTATCATAAGTAATACCGCCCTCCATCGCCATCTGCAAAACAGACATAATCTCTCCGCCTTCTGAAGCGAGAATAGCAGCTCCCAGTATCTTTTTGGTGTCTACATCAACAACAGCCTTCATCAGGCCTAATGTTTCGTTAGTTTCGATGCCACGCGCCACCTGTGTCATTGGGATCACAGCAACCTTATAATTCAGTTTCTTTTCTTTTGCTTCCTTTTCAGAAATCCCGATCCTTCCGAGCTGAGGGTCGGTAAACATGCAATAGGGCACTGGCCGATCGTGAATGGAATAATTGGTACCCTCGATCAGGTTACGGTAAACAATGGTATAATCGTTATAGGCGATATGGGTAAACGCCGGACCGCCTTTTACATCTCCAAGTGCATAAATGCCCTTAATATTCGTTTCCAACTTTTCATTCACCAGAATATGCCCGCGATCATCGAGCTTAACGCCACAGTTCTCGAGGCCTAGATCGGCTGTTTGAGGCGTGCGGCCTGCGGCCACCAATACATGACTGGCACTTATCTTTTTCTTGCTTTTACCCGAGTGGAGTTCAATATGGATCTGTTTTTTGTCCTTTACAATTTTATTGATTTCGACATCGGTAATCAGTTCGATCTTTTCGTCTGTTAGGATTTCGGTCAGTACCGATGAAATATCCTGATCTTCTTTGGCTATTATGCCAGCTGATTTTTCCAGAATGGTTACTTTACTGCCAAATCGATTAAACATTTGTCCAAACTCCAATCCGATGTAATTTCCACCGATAACCACCAAATGCTCAGGTACAGCTTCGAGATCTAAAATGGTTGTCGATGTGAGGTAATCAACTTCAGTTAATCCCTCAATATCGGGTATGGTGGTTTTTGCACCTGTATTGATAAAAATCCAATTGGCACTTACTTTTTCTTCGCCGCCATCGTTAAGTGATATGATAAGCTCCTTCTTTCCGCTAAATTTCGCTGTTCCAAAGATAAGCTCCAGTCCTTTAGTGTTATTTATCCCTTTTTCGGACGATGACCTGAATTGGTTTACAATATCGTCTTTGCGTTGTTTTATCTTTTTAAAATCGATTTTTACAGATCCAACCTCAACGCCTAATTCGATCGCTTTTTTAGCCTGATAAACTGCCCTTGCCGATGCTACCATGGCTTTGGTAGGTGTGCAGCCATCATTGATACAAGTGCCGCCCACCAGTCTCTTTTCTATGATCAATGTTTTTTTCCCTGCTTCTGCAAGTTTCTTAGCCAATGGCGTACCTGCCTGCCCTGCTCCTATAATTATTGCATCGTAATGTTTCATTGATTGCTTCGGTTAAAAGGATTTGTTTTGTTCTGACAGATATAACCTAAATAGATCGATCAATGTTTGGTCAATGCTAGTTATTCTTTGCTCAATCCTAAGTTCGAATAAAAAAGTTACAAACTATATTTAAAAATCGACGTTAGATCATTATAGACATTTAATTGACAAACATAAATCCTTAATCCAATGCAGACTCAAGCGACAGAAAACACAAACCTAACTGTTTACATCCAGGATGATACTTCGATTGAAGATAAGAGAGAAATTTTACTGACTGGTTTATTGGATACCCTAAATAGCGAAACGGAATCTTTTAATTAAGGTTGATTATAACATTGAATTTTATTGCTTTGCCTTATAAGAATTAGACATTTAAGGGATATATGCTTTATATTTAATATTTGCGTCACCCATATCCGATTGCTATCGGATTTATTTCAGGGTCTTTACAGCAAAAAAGATGCTGAAATAAATTCAGCATGACGATTCGTAGTAAATAAACACCCGTTGAAAAAAGAAAAGGGTAAACAAATTAATGTCTACCCCTTCCTAACTAAATTAGTGGAACAAATTATTTATGATAAGCTTAATGCATGATGAACTGCGCCCTCCGGAGATGATCGGTTGTCTGCAAAATCTTATCTTTTAATTTGGGGTTGTATCCTGGATGAGATTTTAGAAAACCCTGAACCACAGCATTTGCCTCTTTACTATTATAGCTAGAAAATATAGCAGCCAGCCACGATTGCGGAAAGAAGATATCCCCTGTTTTCTGTATCTCTGCTAATAAATTTAAACTTTCAGGGAGATAGTTCACTGAAGTATTTTGCCTTAAAGGATGATGAAGATAAGATAAGGCTGTAGTTACCCAGGCTTCTTTCTGGCGGTTTTTACGCTCTTTTAAACTATAGAAAAAAGCATCTCTTTCTTTTACATCTAACGATAACGCGGGCATTAAATAAATCAGGCGGTTTTTACGGTCCTCATTTTTTGTCCTTGCCAATTGTTCTTTCAAAATGTTATTCGCGGTATCGGTTCTAAGGGCTAAGGTTAAAGCTAAGGCGCTATAATCATCTTCCAACAGTTTGATTCCTTCAGGAGCCGATTGTTTTAACCAGATGTTGTACATCCTTTTACCTGCTTCTGCGCTCAGGTATACATTCTGATAGGCACTGAACAAAATTTTCTTATTATTTGCCGGTTTCTGCTGCTCCATAGCTTCCCATATCGTTTTCTCCGTTTCAACATGCATCGCTTTTCGTTTTTCTGAAGTCAGAAATGTCCAGTAAATATTGGTCATGTAGCCAGAGAGCAACCTCAGGTTCATTTCATTCTGCTCCACACTTAATCCTTTAAGCAATGTATTTAAAAGTTCCTCAGGTTTACTGCCCCTGCCCGAAAGCATATTTTCATAAACATTGATATAAGCCGATGCCCGTTCTAAAGGATCAGCCAGATCATAAAGATTGGCCATTAAAAGCTGATCAATTGGGAAAAGCCCATAACCAGCGCCATTGGCATTAAATAAAATATATTGAGGTTTCGCCAGGCCTTTCGCTTCATTTAAAACTGTTTTCGCATTCATGGCGTTAACCGTTATAACCTTACTACTGCCTGGATATACGAGTTTAAGGGTAAAAGACTGCGGCCATACCCGTTGTGCACCTACTTCACTTTTCTGACTGATGCTGAAATCGCTTATTTTATTACCATTGTATTTAATGTCATAACTAAAAACAGGCCTGCCGGGCTCGTTTACCCAAACCTTATTCCAACTATACAGATCGCTTTTACTGTATTTACTTAAAATGGCAATCAGATCGTTCCATGTAGCGTTGCCATAACTGTATTTTTTAAGGTATTCCCGTATTCCTTTCTGAAAATTATCCTTTCCCATCAATAGCTCCAACTGACGCATCATAATCGGGGCTTTATGGTAGATAATATTGCCATACATCGAACCGGCTTCCTGCAGGTTATCCAATTGCTGACGGATGGGGTTAGCCCCTAAAGTCCGGTCTACGCCATATGCTGCCGGATAATGATCCTGCAAAAACTTAAGGTCGAAGGTACTTTTGCCCATCAGCTTTTCAGTTACCTTATCGGCCATGAAATTGGCAAACACCTCTTTCATCCAAACATCATTAAACCATTTCATGGTAACCAGATCACCAAACCACATGTGTGCCGTTTCGTGCGAAATCAGATTGGAGCGCGAAATAAACTGATCTTTAGTTGCCCCCTGATCCAGAAACAATGCCGATGCTTTATACTGTACTTCTCCAGGATGTTCCATCCCACCAAACTGAAAATCAGGGATGCCAACGAAACCCACTTTCTGAAAAGGAAATTGAATAGCTGTCCAGTCTTCTAAAAAATCGATCGCATCGCGGTGTGCCACAAAAACAGAATCTATACTGAATTTGATCTTAGCCGAATCGGTTTCACGGTATAGAAACTCCATGTTGCGGCTGTTCATCTTCTTGTTGATAAATGTATATTTTCCTGCTGTAAACGAAAACAGATAGGTTGGCAACTTATCTGAGTTGTTAAAGTGATAAGTAACTGAACTACCCTTAGCCAATGAATCTTTTTTAATGGCATTAGCCATTACTTTCCAGTCGTTTGGAACCGTTAACGAAAGCAAAAAATTAGCTTTCAGATCGGGCTGATCAAAACACGGGAATACCGTGCGGGCATGATCCGGAACAAAGAGTGCATACAAGAAATCCTTGTTTCTGTTTAATGATTCGTTACCTGCAATAAATTCAATTCCGATCTGGTTGTTACCCAGCTTCAAATACTTCTGATCAACCAGAATATGCTCTTCTTTAAAATCAATAACTATGGCTTTCCCATTCACCGAAACCTTCTTTAAATGGTCCGGATTTTGCTTAAAGTCTATTTGTAGTTGCGCTAACTTATTTAATTTAAAATCAATACTTTGCGTTGACTGAATTACATCTGTTTGTTGTGCGGGTACATTAAAATGAAGCTGGTACTGGATACTGCTTATTGATGCACTTCTGGAACTTGCCAGCGCCAGAGATACACCTGGTTCTACCACAACGTGCTGGGTAGCCTTTTGCGCAAAACAAGAAGTACTCCATAACAAGAAAAAGCCAAAATATTTTGTAATCGTATTCATTGTATAAAAATTATTCTCCGTTAATCATCTGTAAAATGGTACCATAACTCATCCAAACCATAGTAAGCACCACAGCTAAACCTGTTAGCGTTAACCAAAGCGGTTGCTTGTAATTCGCGATAATTTTGGTCTTGTAGGCAGCAACAAGCATAATCCCCAGGGCAATAGGCAGAATAAAGCCATTAATAGCGCCTACCGTAAGCAATATTTTAACGGGTTTACCAATTAGGATAAAAATAAAACAAGAAATGGATATAAAAGCGATAATGATTTCTCTATTGTATTTTAATATGGTGGGGTGAAAACTTTTGATAAAAGAGATTGAGGTATAGGCCGAGCCTACCACTGAAGAAATTCCCGCTGCCCAGATCACCACACCAAAAATCTTATACCCAATTTCGCCACTGGCCAGTTTAAAAACCGAAGCTGCAGGATTAGCAGGATCTAAAGCAAAACCTTTACTCACCACACCTAAAGCCGCAATAAACAACAACAAACGCATAATAGAGGCAAGCCCTATTGCACTTAAGGCCCCTTTATTTACTGCACCTAAATTCTGTATCCCCGTTTGTCGAGCATCCAATAAGCGATGTGCGCCCGAAAAGGTAATGTATCCGCCTACCGTTCCACCTACAATGGTTAGTACCGCGGTAAAACTAAATTGCGTTGGATTAACTGCTCTTAGTGCAGCTTCTGCCAATGGTGGCGAACTGGTATAGGCGATAATCAAAGCCAATACAATTTTAATCAGCCCCATTGTTTTGGCAAAAACATCCATGGCTTTACCTGCTTCCTTGTAAATGAAGATTCCGATGGCCATGATGGCGCTGATTACCGCTCCCTGACCAACGCTAATGCCAAACAATACATTTAAACCTAAACCTGCCCCGGCGATATTACCGATATTAAAAGCCAGGCCACCTAAAAAAACCAGAAAAGAGATGAAGTAACCTAAGCCAGGGAATACTTTATTGGCAATATCCTGTGCAGGTTTATCCGCTACGGCGATAATGCGCCAGATGTTGAGCTGTGCAATTGCATCCAATATGATGGATAACAAGATCACAAAAGCAAAACTGGCACCCAATTGCTGGGTAAAAACAGCAGTCTGCGTTAAAAAACCAGGACCAATGGCCGATGAAGCCATTAAAAAAGCGGCACCTAAAAGTACACTCCAATTGTATTTTGGCTTCATGCTGTCGGTGCTTTAATCGAAATGCCTTCTTTTTTTAACCTTTCGGATATTAATTTAGCAAAAGCTACGGCATGCACGCCATCGCCATGCAAACAAAGGGTCTCGGCCCGAACGGCAATGCGATTCCCATTTACACTCTTTACTTCTTGTTTTAAGGCAAAATCTAATACCTGTTTAATGGCCTCTTCTTCACTGTTGATCAATGCATTTTCTGCAGCACGGGGGGTTAATAAACCATCGTCCTGGTAGGTGCGGTCGGCAAAAACTTCCGATGCAGTTACAATACCCCTATCTTCCGCTTCGCTAATCATCTTACTTCCTGCAAGCGCGTATAAAATCAATCGAGGATCAAAATCATATACTGCCAGAACAATGGCTTTTGCCAAAGCCGCATCTTTGGCCGCCATATTATACAATGCGCCATGTGCTTTAACATGATGTAACTTGCCACCAGCTGCCTTTACAAAACCGCTTAAGGCACCAATTTGATACAGCGTAAGCTGGTAGGCCTCTTTGGGACTAATCTTAATTTCCCTTCTGCCAAATCCCTGCAAATCAGGCAGACCTGGATGTGCACCAATGGCCACTCCCTTTTTAACCGCCAACGCTACCGTTTGCTGCATTACAGCGGCATCTCCGGCGTGAAAACCACAGGCGATGTTCGCAGATGAAATATAGTCCATCAGTTTTTCATCATTGGGCATACTATAGTTTCCAAATGCTTCCCCCATGTCGCAGTTTAGATCAATGGTTTTCATATTTTAATATATTTGAGGCTTATCGCCGTAGTAATCAATGATAAATCGCGTTCACGTTCAAGATATAGTTCTTCAGCTTCATCTCTCGATATTTCCGAAAAGCGGATTTCATCGCCAGGTTTTAGCTGGGCACATAAAGGCAAATCGACGGAGGCAACATGGGCTATCCGCGGGTAACCACCTGTTGTTTGGCAATCGGCCATTAAAATCACCAATTCACCACTTCCGGTTACCTGGATAACGCCAGGGGTTACCGCAGTGCTGAGCAGCTCTTTTTTAATCCGCCTAACCAAGGCTTTACCGTTTAAATGGTATCCCATCCGATTGCTCCTTATATCAATGGTATAGGTATGGGTTAAAAATGAAATGATAGACGTGGCATCAAACCAACTAATCTCGTTTGCCAATACCACCCTAATCGTATTTCTTTTTTCAGGGAGTAAACTCTCTCGCGAGATGCGCCAGTTTGGATAATTTAAACCCCTATAAATAAGCTCATTGAGTATCTCTTTCGAAACTTTTGCTAAACTATCATTATTATCCAACACATCACCTTTCCGAAGTGCTCTTCCTTCAAAACCGCCAAAACCAGCAGTAAGATAAGTGCTCTTACTTTCCATTACATCAGGTACTTCCCAACCTCCCGCAATGGAGAGATAAGTCCGTACCCCCATGGGATTATTGATCAATTTGAGGGTAACGCCTGCTGGAAAAAACAGTGGCTTTTCTGCAGGCATCACCTGATCGTTATACACCAGAAATGCACCATCGCCAGAATAAGCAAGCAAAACATCTGTTTCAGCTTTAAATGAGGCGTCGGCATAGGTAAACTCGATGGTTGCTAAGTGATCGTCATTACCAACAGCTTTATTGGCCAACCGATGAGCCAACTGATCCATCGCACCAGAAACCGGTACAGCTTGCGAAAGATAGTGATATCTGCCCATATCCTGAATGGTACTTAACAAACCGGGTTTGATGATGCTGATCTTCATGCTCATCGTTCGGTGTATGCATTAAATTCTTCAAAACCAATGGCTTTAAAGGAAACAATATCTCCACCTTTTAATAACGACGGCTGCAAACGGTTTACATCGAACATTTTCAATGGGGTTCTCCCTATAATCTGCCAGCCACCGGGTGTTTCCAACGGATAAATCCCAGTTTGCATGCCCGCTATCCCTACAGATCCGGCTGGTATTTTCGCATCAGGAACTGCCTTCCGGGGTGTTGCCAGGCTGGCGTCCATGCCACCCATATAAGCGAAACCGGGAACAAAGCCAATCATATATACGGTGTATTGAGCCGAAGTATGTCTTTCAACCACTTCCGCTTCGCTAAGCTTATTTGCCTTGGAAACGGTAAATATATCGGCACCCATACTGCCACCGTAACATACTGGTATTACATATTGATTAGCCGCTGTGTTAGAGTGCACTCTTCTTGTTTCCCCTAGCTTTTTGAGGTAAGAAGACACTTTATCAAAACAATAAGCACCAGCAAGGTCAGATCCCAGCACCGTAAGGGGATCAAAATACACAGTCAAAGTGCAGTAAGCAGGTATAGTAGTGATTAATCCAGGAAAAGGGTTTCTCCATAAAAGTTGGTTAAATTCGGTAATTAAGCTCAATAATTCTTCAGTGATTACCGCCCCAAACTCAACGGTTAGCGATTGCTCACTTAATCCATAAATATTAACCGGATAATCAGATGCAAAATATGCCCCATCTTCAGTCATATCAGTAATCTGATCAAAATCTAACATAAATTACCTTCATCAATGGCACAGAAACTATGGTTCAGCTATAAAAATGATTATATAATATCGAAATCGCAAAGGTTTATTAAAATTCATCAATAATTAGCTATTGTATACGAAAATGTTTAAATAAAATTGCTTCTTTAAGGCTTATAAATAATTTTGAGTTAAAAACCCTACGAACTGCAGTCGTGCCAATTAATAAACCATCTATTTAATTTTGACTGCAGCCGTAGGGCAAATGCATTTAAAACTGGATTCTTTTTTATTTTAATGATGTAACCAATTAAATGGGCATTGTAACACGATGTTAACCTGGGATGATTTTGAATATTAAAACGACAGAAAAATGGCCTTTATTAGGGATAAAGGTCTTTTTTGTATTTATTTTCTGTACTCTATCAGTAATATGAGATACATCGACATATAAATATAAGCATTAAAGTGCTCATCTGCAACATAGCCTTCCTTTTGGCATCAGCAGATGTTATTTATATTGAATAACGAACCGTCCATATAGACTAATTTACTTTATGGTTAAATAAGCTTAAGACTTTGAGCGTATAAAAGGGCAAAAAACTTTGATATTGATGATAGCAGTATTTCAAAAATCGAGAATGGCAAATTTGATGTTCAACCATCAACTATTTTTGAGCTCGCGAAGATACTGGATATTTTTCCTAAAGATTTATTGGATTTTTTGAATATTTACAAACACAAGATATTTATTCACGAACATCTTCATTAAGAAGCAATTCCGATAACTCTTTATGTTCGTCAGTCTCCAGTTCGATCATTCCACTAAACATTTCAAATAACTGCACCTCTTTTCCTGAGCGCAATAAAAGATCGGTTAACCGCACCAAAGTTTTTTTCTGATCGGTATTTAAGCTGCTGAATAATTTAGGTTCTAGCTCGTACAAAGCCTTGATTAAATTAATCAGCGGTGTTTTATGTTGTTCCGTCTCTGTTTGCGATGCATAAGCCGGGAAGATCCCATCCTGCTCATAACCTTCCACCAAACGATTGGCATATTCTTTTAAAAAAGGCTTTCTTTTAGCTTTAAGGTATTCAGTAAGTTCTTTGATTAAAAACCGGTACTCGGGAGAAGATTTTGCTGCACCAAATATGGCCACCTGACCTTCGTTTTCGAAACTCTTGAAGTCGAAATCGCGAAAGAAATCACTGTCAATATAAACGCTATGGAAATAATCGTCGCTCTTTTTATTCAGTGTGGTATAATCCTTATAGATCTCTTCCCCTCCTGCCAAAAAATAGTATTTGGACAATTCTTTATGCAGGTTTTCTTTCCAGTGGACATATTTAATTTTGAAAGTAACAGCTGTATAGGGATAGAAAATACTGAACTCTTCTAAAGTTTTAACATTGCTGCTAAAATCTAAGGCTTCACCGTTTACGATGATAGAATAGTTTTTGTGTTTATTCAGCTCTATAAACCAACAAAATTCGTTGATTAAAAATGGAAGCACGATTTCTTCCATCTCTTGTTGGCCGATACGAAGATTAGTAAACGAAACCGTTGTGCCTGTTTCACCACTTTCGCTCGGCGCTGCCGTATAATCATGACTATAACTGTTTAACCCACCGGTACTGATCTGTATTGCGCCCTGCTGGAAACCCTGTTCCGTTTGGTAAGAAGTTCTCCAAACGGCATCGTGCGCAAAAGTAAAAAAGGTAAGCCTTCCTACCCCATTACGCCCATGCATTTTCGAAGTATGTTTTGGCGCAACGATTTGAAGTGATTTCTCTGACTCAAAAAAGGGATCGAATTTTTGCTGTAAACTATCGAAATTAATGCCGTAACCATTATCAGCAATGGCTAAACTTTCCAGTAGCCCTAAAGCATTCGCTACATAATCAACCCTTATGGTATCGGCATTGGCATCAAAACCATTCCAGATGTACTCGGCAATGGCCTGTTTTTCATTATAGTTTTTAAGTACTTTTTGTATTCCTTTGGAAGTGATATTAACCTTTACCGACATGTTACTAAATTAATTAGCAAATATATCACAATATTTCAATGCTTTTAGCTAAGGCTTGTATAAGTTTTACACATCAACAAAAGCGTAATGTTATCCCGTGTGTGCATTAATCGTGCTGACTAAAATGCCTTCGTAATTTTTCTTCTTCCAGATCGAGTAACTCTAACTGTTCTTTGATCAACTCATCGTTAATCTGTTCCTTTTTATTCAATCCCTTAAGTAAGGTGCGTTGTTCTGCCATGATATCTTCGAGCGCAATGCGATAGTCGTGGTAAAACCCTTCAGCCCTTATAGTATTATCTTCACGCTCCCAATCTCTTAATAACTCCATTTCGGCTTCCACACGGATTTTGATCGACCGAATCATATCGTTATGTTCCAATGCATCAAGGTATTTTTCATCGAGTATTTTAAGCGATAACATGGAAAGTTTTTTCCGCACCATCTGCTTCTGCTGTTCAAAGGAAACCGTATAATCAGGATCGGGCATATCTACCCATTTAATGAGTGCGGGTAAGGTTAATCCCTGTAGAACCAGCGTTACCAATATTACACTGAAGGTAATAAACAAGATGAGGTTACGCTGAGGAAAAGCTTCGCCCGATTTTAAAGCCACAGGGATAGAAAGTGCTGCTGCAAGCGAAACTACGCCCCGCATACCTGCCCAGCCAAATAGCAATGGTGCTTTCCAGCTTGGGTTCGGATCGGCTGTGGTAATATACCGGCTTATGAAACGTGTAAAATACAAGGCACCGTAAGTACTGGCCAGGCGCCCCAAAATCAACACCAAACAAATAATGGCACTGTAACGGATGGCAGGCAAAAGACCATCTTGTCCTAATCCATTGATAATAACCGGAAACTCTAAACCAATTAACAGGAAAACAAAACCATTAAGCACAAAGGCCACGGCCTCCCATACGTTAATGCCCTGCAAACGGCTTCGATGGGTAAGAATCTGATCTCTGCGGGCAGAAAGAAACAAACCTCCGCTTACAACAGCCAATACACCAGAAAAGTGAAACTCCTCTGCGGTCATGTACATTACATAAGGTGTTAAAAAAGTAAGGATAATATCAACATTTGTGGTAGTAGGCAACCAGCGGTGCAGGGCATAAAAAACCAATGCTACAGCAATGCCAACCAGAATCCCCATTACAATAACCACTACAAAATTGCCTGCAGCTTTACTAAATACAAAACTGCCCGTCATTACCGCAGCCAATGCAAACCTGAATACCACCAAACTGGAGGCATCATTCAATAAACTTTCGCCCTCCAGAATCGTGGTTAGCCTTTTAGGCACCTTTACATTTTTAAGTATGGCTGTTGCCGATACCGCATCGGGCGGAGAAATGATACCACCTAGTAAAAAGCCCAGCGCCAGGGTGAAACCCGGAATTAAACTTCTGGAAACAAAAGCAACAACAGTTGAGGTAAAAATAACAATGGGAAAAGCAAAACTGCTGATTACCCTACGCCATTTCCAAAAATCTTTCCAGGAGGTATTCCAGGCGGCTTCGTAAAGCAAGGGTGGTAAAAAAATCACAAAAATAAGTTCAGGCTCAATCTCAATGTCCTGAAGAATAGGTAAAAAACTTAAGGCCAAACCGGCAATAACCAATAATATGGGATAAGCGACGCGGATTTTTTGGGCCAGCATAACCACAAAAAGAATTACAGCAAGCAAAAAAGCGTATTGTATGATGAGTTGGTGCATAAAATATCAGAGTTGCTCTAAAATACAAATTTGGAATGAATCGCAAACTATTGCCTTTGTGTTCTTTTTTCAGATAAAATTTGGATTTTCTATTATAAAGCTATAATTTCTCCCCTGTAATAAGTCATCCCAACTCTTTTACATTGGTTTTATTAATGAGGACCATTTTTATGCTTATCGCTTTCTTTATAGAAAGCAATCTTTGCATGGCTCAACCGGCTATACAGGTCGAGAAACAAACTTTTGTGAACGTTGGCAAAGCAGGATATTTCTGGCAGGACAGTTTGGGCACAACAAAGTTCGAAGCGGTAGAACAATTTAAGACATTACGTTTTACCAAAGGGAAATCAGCGATTTTTAATGGCGGCACACGCGGTAAAGTGTGGTGGATGAAGCTCCGTTTTAGTCGAAATGCTCTAACACAGCCCTATCTTTTTATTGATTATGCAAGTATCGATTCGATCAGTCTATTTTATCGGGATAAGTTTGGCGTAGTAAAGCAAATCCGTTCTGATATGTTTGGCGTGCAGCAAAATGATGCAGTTTTAGGCACCGGCTATGTATTTCCTTTACAGCAGGTAAAAGGGCCCGTAGGCGAAATATACCTCCGGGCACGCACAATGAATACACTCCTTCTCCCGGTAAAACTGGTTACAGAACCCGTTTTAAACCACGCTTTAATAAGGGTGTATAGCATTCAGTTTATTTATTTAGGCATTGTGCTGATGATTCTGATTTTTCATGTTTTTATGTTCATCATTACGCGGAGCAAACTTTTCTCCTTGTATATTGCAAGGATCATTTTGCTCTATTTCATCGCTATGGCCTGCTATCTCCAGGGCTATGGGCTACTGCTTGGCCATTATGTAGCAGAATTCATTTTCTTACATGCTTACGTTTTTATCGCGCTGGGTTATATCTGTACCATTCTTTTTAATAATCATTTTTTAAAGATTAAACGTCAACTGCCACAGCTCCATAAAATTTTCAACCTATTAATCGTCGGTTGGGCTTCAGTTATCTTCTGTTCTTTATGGGATGTAAGAACCTTTACCAATGCACTTACACAGATCTTATTTCTATTAACCTCCATTTTATTTCTGTTTAGCAGTATTAAGCTGATTGTTATTCGCGGTTATGCCAAAAAGAACCCCCTCATCTGGTGTTATGCGCTGGGCTGGATTCCTGTGGCACTGGTATCAATTTATCTTGTTTTTAGCTTGATGGAGCTCATCCCCTTTCAATCCTATAGTTTTAACCTGCTCACCTTTTCGGGTATAATTGAAGGAATATTGATCAGTCTTGGTCTTTTTGGTCAAAGATTAAGATTATTGGCCCGTCATAATGCACATTTCCGCAAACAGCGTAGCCTCCTCCAGGAACAGATGGAAGGTTACCGGAAACAGCTTTACCAAAAAGCCATAGTACCAATTGAACCTTTCTCCTTAAAAGCGCTTACCGAACTTGCACATGCCAAAGATCCATCGTTTATGAAAAGATTCCGCGAAACCGAATCTGTTTTTATACATGCACATCTGGAGATTTCGCCACAGCTACTTCCTGCAGAATTAGAACTTTGTGCATACATCAGGCTAAATTTCGACACAAAAGAAATTGCCCGTACCTGCAAACTAAGCGTACGTGCCGTAGAAAGCCGGAAGTATAGAATACGTAAAAAACTGGGTATAGATGGTGAAACAAATATGCACATCTGGATGTTAGGCCTCTCCAATCGTCCTAAATAGCATACAAAATTGCACAACTACATTTTTTCAGTTTATTTCCAGAGCCAGTCACCAACTACAATATAAAATACTTTAAAACAACCACTTACAACATCGTGCGTATAAGTGCGTATTGGCAGAATCACCTACCGCATCCTCTTTGCATATAGCTTATTAGAGTGCAAGCGGTGCGATACCGTTTATTAAGCAAATAGACTTAATGCTTTTTGTCTATGTTGTACTCATTTTTTAGCCATGTCGCCAGAAACGGTCTTATCCGGGATGATTTGTTACACGACTGACGGCATGGCTTATTTAAACAACGTTAATTCACCAAAAACCATATATCATGAATAACCACACCTATACTTGATTTTATCTTTCTACCTGAAAAACAAACATTTAAAAACACTGCGTATTACTGCGTAGACAAAAATTTTGATTCTACTTAAACACACCATTTCTTTGTCCCTATCTCTATAATAAACCTTTAAAATCATGCTGTGCCGTAGAAGGCTTAAGCACGGGACGGTTTAACCTGCTGCACACAGTATAAAAACAAACTATGAAATTGAACAGTACACCTGCCATGATTATTGGCAGTATTCAGGAATTTTACAATGGTAGAGAACCCGAAGAAATTTATGCCGCATTAGAAATTGACAAAAATTGTTTTGACTCCTGGATCAGGGATTTTGGCAGCATAGCCAACGAACTTTTGGAACTGAGGGATGAAAATGAAACTTTGAGAACCATGTTTACCAATTTGAGTCTCGTAAACCAAAGTTTGCGCAACTCGCTCGATAGTCTCACCAGAACAGATTCTAAAATATTTGAACTCTTAATTAAAAAACGGGGTACCGGTAAGTTCAGCTACCCTTAAATACTAAAAAATGCGCTCTTCTAACAAGCCAAAAATATTGATTATCGAAGATCATCCTGCAACGCTTGATGCGATAAAGATGATCTTCGAATTTGAAGGTTATGAGGTAATGGATCTTTCCAGCACCTTGGATTTACACCGTAAAATAGCCATTTTCTGCCCAGATATTATTTTAATCGATATTCTATTGGGCATTACCGACGGACGGGCGATATGTAAAGAATTAAAACTATCTGTATATGCAACCATTCCGATCTTACTCATGTCGTCGCGGAATGGCATAAACAAGTGCAATTTTTACAAGCCCCACTGGGATGATTATATCGAAAAACCTTTTGAAATGGAAACCATAGTCAATAAGGTAAGCATACTGATAGCAAAAAAAGCTGAACAAACTTAACTTAAGATCAACCAAAGAGGTCGCTGCTCAGGTAGCGGTCTCCACGATCGCAGGCAATAAATACAATTGTGCCCTTATCCATTTCGCCCGCCAGTTTTAAAGCAGCAGCACAGGCCCCACCCGAACTCATGCCTGCAAACAAACCTTCTTCTTTGGCCATTCTCCGCGACATGGCCGTGGCTTCTTCTTGCGCAATATCCATCACCCTATCTACGCGTTCTGGTTCAAAAATTTTAGGCAGATATTCTATCGGCCAGCGTCTTATTCCAGGTATTGATGAGCCTTCCGTTGGCTGACAGCCCACAATCTGAATAGCAGTATTTTTTTCTTTAAAATATCGTGAACAGCCCATAATGGTACCCGTAGTACCCATAGAACTTACAAAATGCGTAATCTGTCCTTCAGTATCTTTCCATATTTCAGGTCCTGTGCTTTTATAGTGCGCCAGATAATTATCCGGATTGGCAAATTGATTAAGCAGGAAATGTCCTTTGGTAGCCCCTTTTTCTTCTGCATAATCCCTGCAATCTTCTATACTCTCTAACAGCGTTACTTTGGCACCAAAGGCTTCCATGGTTACCTTACGTTCGCGTGTAGAATTGGCTGGCATTACCAGTTCAATATCCAGGTTGTATAAACTTGCAATCATAGCCAGTGCAATACCAGTATTACCACTGGTGGCTTCAACCAGTTTAGTACCTGGAGTGATTTCACCACGTTCTATCGCACTTCTGATCATATTGAGCGATGCCCTGTCTTTAACGCTTCCTCCGGGATTGTTACCTTCTAATTTCGCAAAAATCTTTACTGCTGGATTGACATTCAGCTTTTGCAACTCGGCCATTGGCGTATTTCCAATCAGATCGATTATTCCTGCCATATTATATAATATATTTAACTCGTTTCTTTATGGTTTCTAATGGTAACGATTGGCGAATGATAGGCGGTAGAGAAAGCAGGGATACTTTCAGTAAGCCATACGTTTCCTCCAATGATGCTGTCGTGCCCGATAACGGTTTCACCGCCCAATATGGTTGCTCCGGAATAAATCACCACCCTGTCTTCTACCGTTGGATGGCGTTTACTGCCTGCTAATGTTTTTTTCACACTCAAGGCACCTAATGTTACCCCTTGATATAACTTTACATAACGGCCAATTGTACTGGTTTCGCCGATTACAATCCCTGTACCATGGTCGATGTGAAAATATTCGCCGATACTGGCTGCCGGATGGATATCGATACCTGTTTTAGAGTGCGCATATTCGGTAAGAATGCGTGGCACCAGCGGTATCCCAAAGTTGAAAAGCGTATGGGCAATCCGGTAAAAACAGATCGCATAAAAACCCGGATAAGTTCTAATGACCTCGAACCTGCTCTGCGCTGCCGGATCACCCTCGTAAATGGCCACAATATCGGTATTTAATACCCTGTAAAGTTCTGGCAGCTCTGCAAAAAACTGACCTGCAGCATTTTTACATTCACTGTTTTTTAGCTTGCAACTCACCGATATGATATCATAGAGTTCCAGCTCTAAAACTTTAATATACTCTTTTACTTCCTCTACACTCGAAAATGCTTTGGGTGCATTTTCAGGGAAAAGTACCTGAATTAATCTTTCAGCCCAAAGCGATATCACTACATTTGGTGGAATATTTGGTTGTTGTTGGGGGTTTTTAAAAATTTGCTCAAAAAAATAGTCTTCCATAACTGGTGGTTATACCTTTCCGATCTGCTCATCGACTAGGTATATAGATTTAATCGCTAAATGTAAGTTTTGTTTTTTTAAACCAAAACAAATTGCACAGTTTTATGATAAAAATTGCCTGATATTAACAATAAAAAGGGATGGAAAAATTTGACTAGCGGCTAATATGCTGCATAGAAACAGCAATGTGTTTGCGGAGTATTTTATAGAGTATATTTAAATCAAATGGTTTTCTGATATAATCGTCGAAGCCATGAATGTCGTAAGCCAAATGAATGTTTGAATTACAGCTTAATGCCAGAACAGGAACATATGGATATTTATTTTTGATCTCCTGGCAAACCCGGGCCGATTCCGCATCATCTAGCCTGTAATCTAAAATGATCACATGAGGCCTGAAATCATTGATCATTTCCATAAATCCTGGATCGAAACCCAGAGTACCCAAAGTAATAAAACCTTCTTCTTCTAATGCAATTTTGAGTACTTCTAAAATAGCCTCATCGGTTTCCTCAATCAATATTCTCTGCATTATACTTTATTTATAGCATGGTGCTACAATATACCGTTTTAAAGACCAAAAATCTGTAAATATGCCATTTGTGGGCCAATATCGCGTATTTATACGTGATATATATTCAAATTATTGGTGCATTATAACGGCAAGCCACGCCTTTGAAGAAAAGATTGGTTTTTTCCAAAACCCTGATGCGAAAGACAATGTTACCTTTACATGTTGATTACGAGAGAGACAAGCACAAAGGAGCTGGATAATATTTATATCGGGGAGGAAATTACCTTTGAAAAGCAGTCCGGCCTGGTATACCGCATTGCAATCTTCAAATCAATAAGTCTTTCCAGTTATGTATTTCTGCTGGTTAACGGGGAATTGATTATCATCCGCAGGAATTGGGACAAGGAAAAATAGCATTTCCGATTGCATCATGGAATCGGAAATGCTATGATCAGTTATTTTTTCTGTTCAGACAAAAATGTAACCAGCGATGCTAGTTCTTCATATGATAAAGAATTGGCCAAGCCTTCTGGCATCATCGAGTTTTCCATTTCTTTTCTTGTCAAAATATCACCTGCTTTAATGGTAAAAACCTCTCCGGCAATATTACGCAATACAACCTTAGCAGCTGTTTCTTCAGTAATAAAGCCCATATAGGTACGGTCTCCCTTTGCAGTGATCAATACCGATGCAAAACCCTGTGAAATAGAAGCACTAGGTTTCAATATCGATTCGGCAATCTGCTCGCGGTTCATGATCGAACCGATTTGCCCCATAAACGGGCCTTTCATTTTTTCACCTCTGCTTAAGCTATGGCAAGTAATACAACCTTGGTTATTGAATATATTTCTGCCTTTTAACGGGTTGCCCTGTAATTTATTAATGGCTAAAAGTACATCTTCGATAGATGATTTCCCCACCTGACCTTTTTGGTTTTTAATTTTCTCTAAATCAATTTTAGGCTCCTCTGCGGCCGCTACTTTTTCTTCTTCAGAAAATTCAGGGATGTCCATACGCTGGCGCGCATTTAAATCCACATAAAACTGTTTTCCCTGCGCACCTGCTTTTACAGCTTCTTCTTTCAAAAATTTCTCAATGATAGGAGAACCTTCCCACGAAACGGCTTTAAAATACGGCCCATGAGAATCCGGACGCGTACCCCACCACCAGGAAGCATCATAAGCGATTTCTTTCTTATATAAACGGCCTAAAGTAACCAGGATCTGTTCTTTCAATTTTGCATCTTTCGATTGGTTATAACTTTCTATCAAGCCATTCACCGCTTTTTCACTATGGATGTAACGCAATGCCCAAAGTGCAAGGGTAGCGTTTTCAGTTTTAACTGCGGCAAGCAAAGCATCCACAGCATTAAGGTCTACTAAAGCGCGTACGGCTAAATGTGGTAAAATAATGGCCGAATTTGGTGAAGCATGCGGTCCTTCTGTACCTTTTGCAGGTGCAGTAAAAGAAGCTGGCACTTTGGTTTGCAAAAGCACATTGGCTACTTCCGCCCTGCCTAAACGGTTTAAACCGATTATGGAAGCTGCCTGTACCCGTAGTGATGAATCTTTAAGACCTGCTAAAAATGGTTCTACCGGTACTTTATCGATATAGGCTTTACGATCGGCAAGTGCTTTTAAAGCGAATTCGCGCAAAGTTTTATCTTTGGTAAAGTCGACCAATGTAGCAATACCATTTTCTTTGGTGAGCTGTGCATAAGTATATATTCCAGCCACACGAACATCAAGTGCTAAACTTTGGTCGGAAGCAATTTTTAAAGCGGCGTTGATCGCCTGTTTATCATTGCGCAACACCAGTTCCTGGGAAGCGGTAAGACGTGCCACTGCACTATTTGATTTAATCAGTTCAGTTAATTTTTTAATTGAGGCTTTTTTAACATCCGGAAAAGCTTTGTACGTCCAGTTGTTTGGTACGGCACGAACAATATATCCTTTATCGGGGCTTCCTGAATATCCGGCGCCATCCCATGCAGAAAGGTAAAGTCTTCCGGAACCATCCACATCCAGATCGGTAATTTGAGGCAGTTTAATAAACTCTTCATCTTTTTGGGTAAAGGTTGGTCCATCGGTGGTAACGCGGTGGATATACAGCATACTTCTACCCCAATCGGCCATCATGGGTACATGGTTATATTGTTCTGGCCAGTTTGGTTCGTCCATAAATAATGCGCCAGTGCCCGATCCTCCGCCTAAATCGGCCAATGCAGGGATAATTTCATCTGTAAAATTCTGGAATAAAACCGGGTAGCCGTATTCTCCAGATTGTATGTGGTGCGAGAAACGAACGTTCCATCCGCCACCATCGTTGGTATTTTCGCGGGTAAAAACATTCATATATGGATCGATGGCCACATCGTATACATTACGTGTACCGTGTGTAAATACTTCCATCTCGGTTCCATCCGGACGAACACGTAAAATCCCACCGCCAAGCATGGTTAGTTTTTTACCTGAGCGGTCTACAGCATCATGAAAACCAAAGTCTCCAACAGAAATGTAAATCCATCCATCAATACCCATTCTGATACCGTTAGTAGCATGGTCGGTACCACGCTCACGGATATATTTGGCATTGCTGATGTGCTCGATTAATGGTTTCTCTGGTCCATCAGCTTTTCCATCACCGTCTTTATCTTCAAAAACGACTAAGTTCATGCCTGTAGCCTGTTTCGTTTCTTTCGAAAAAGTGGTGTGTAATACAAATACCTGACTTCCCTGTACAATAATGCCCCGGGGATTATCCACTTCGGCAAAATCGATGTGTTGATCCATTTTACCGTCGTTGTCCTTATCAATTAATTTAAGGATATGGCCTTTACCCTGATCTTTTCCCAAGGAGCCGATCATATCCACCCCAACATACACTTCTCCGGTTGGGGCAACGGCCAAACATGCCGGACTAGGCGTAACATCGGGACCTGCAAAGTTGGTAATGGTTAATTCGGGAGGGGATACCTGTGGTATCTTCGGTTCGCTAAAAAAGCCTTTTAGTCCAAAAAAAACTAATGTAAAAGAAATTAAGCTTAAAGAAAATTTAATCATTTGTGTGTGTTATTATTTTCTGGTTAGTTGTCGCGTAAACTTACAAAAAAATATAAATTCTCTTATGCCACAATTTTGTGTTGTTTTATGCGCTTCTTAACCAATTACAACTATTTATTGGTTTCAAAACTGTTTACCCACAATAATCTGATCCGTTTTAAAGTAAAACATCTTTACAAACGTCTTCTAAGACAAATACACCTTTGAATTTAAGCCAATTGCTTTCAGTAAATACAATCTGCATCTAAATGAATAATAATAAACGCTTATTATTCACTTAACCTGTTAAAAAACAAATAAATGAACAAAAAACACCTTACAAATAGATCAATAAAGCACTTTCATCATATTCTGGTCAATTATTTTTTAAAACAGTTGGTTAGAAAGAGATATTTCGTTATATTTACTAAATCCAACATTCATTAAATCAGTACGTTATGAAAAATATTCTTTATTTCTTCCTGACTGCCCTGATCTCCTCCATTGCGCTATTGGTTACACAGGATGCATTTGATCCTGAATTGGTTTATAGCACCGTGGTATTAATATGGATTCTGTACATCTGGTACCATGTTTATGCTGCTGATAAGAGGAACTACAGTGAGTAGCCTTTTTTAAAATGATTTAGATTCCCGGTGAAATGATCACCCGGCCTAAACTGCAATGCAATAAGTTTTTCTCTTCTTATTATTTAGGTCCCTCATTAAGCCTACTCAAATATCTCCCCAACCTCCAAGGTGACTACATGAAGAATCTTTAACCACAGATGAACACAAATTTCACGTATCCCCGCCTGAACGGCTGGGCAGGTGTGTGCATTCTCCATATCTGTAGCGAAATTATGTTTGCCTGCGACAAGGGTTTAACGCGATGACATTTCCCTAACCTACCCTTTTTGCCACCATTTTTTTAGCTTGACTAAGCTTTTAATTGTTAAAAATGGGTATCATAATTTAACATTTAACACGGGTGTATGCACCATTAAAGTTATTATCTTCGCCAAGAACTAAATCTGTTGGGTTTACGTTTATATTACAAGCTGGGCAATAGCCCTAATAAACAAAAAGCTTAATGAACTTGGAGTATCGCCCTTGTACATGGGGTAGATAAGAGCACAAGATCATGAAATCAAAAGCAAAATTCCCCTGTTTACCGGGGAACACCTTTTACGCTGAGGTTCGCCGCAGGGTAAACAACGACTTTAAAGAAAACAATAGAAGTACCAATGCCAATGTGCTGATGTGGTTTAAAGCCTGTCTTTTCCTGAGCATATTTCTGGCGCTTTACCTGAGCATATTACTTTTACCCATCCACCCTACCGTACTATTAGGCTTAACTATTTTACTGGGCACTACCTGTGCATTTATTGGTTTTAACATCTGCCACGACGCTATTCATGGCTCATTTTCGAGTTCTAAACGCACCAATTCATTTTTTAGTTTTCTGTTCCATATGGTTGGGGCCAATCCATACGTTTGGAACATTACCCACAATGTGGTACACCATACCTATACCAATATTCCGGGGCATGATGAAGATATTGAAGTGGCACCGGGCCTCATCCGCATCTGTACCGAAGATGAGTTAAAGCCACACCAGCGTTTCCAGCAATGGTATGCTTTCCCTTTGTACAGCCTGGCCTCACTTTCGTGGGTGTTCCGTAAGGATTATAAAAAGTTTTTCCAGAAAAGTGTTGGTGCCTGTCAGAATACACATCCAAAAATCGAATACTTTAACCTGTTTTTTTACAAGTTTCTATACTATTTCATTTTTATAGGTTTACCCATATTGATTATGCCGCTTAGCTGGTGGCAAATCGCAATTGGCTTTGTGGTTTTACATATGGCCCAAGGCTTAACCATGGGTTTGGTTTTCCAATTGGCACACGTGGTAGAAGGAACAACTTTCCCTTTAACCAATGCAGAAGGAAATATGGAAGAAGCCTGGGCCGAACATCAGATGCGTACCACGGCTAATTTTGCCACCCATTCTCCCGTTCCAGCCTTTTTTCTAGGTGGATTAAACCGTCAGATTGAGCACCATCTTTTTCCGAAAATATGTCATGTTCATTATGGAAGAATATCGGGCATCGTAAAACAAACCGCTCTAGAATTTGGCTTACCTTATCACGAAAACAGCACTTTCCTATCGGCGCTCCGCTCCCATTACCGTATTTTAAAACGAATGGGCAGACCTGAGCCGCTAAGCAGCTAATTCTTTTTTGGAGTAACAAATCTACTCGGGCACAGTCATATAGAAAAAACGCCATGAGAAAGTTATTCCAATCCGCTAAGCTTAAAAAACTCAGTCTTACATTCCAGGCCATTTACATTTTACTGGTGATGTTGAGCTGTTCCCCGTCTGTTACGGCACAACAGGTAAAAAGAATTGATGGAACAATAATCAGTACCGATTCGTTAAACCATTACCTACCAAAATTAATGGAGAAAGCCAGTGTTACTGGTTTAGGCATCGCCATATTCAATCAGAACAAAGTGGTATATAAAAATACCTTTGGTTATGCCGACGGCATAAAGAAAACCCCGCTAAAAGCAACAGCTAATTTCTATGGAGCATCTTTAAGTAAATGCATATTTACCATGATGGTAATGAAATTGGTAGAGCAGGGAAAATTGGATCTGGACAAACCGCTACAGCAATATTTACCAAAACCGATTTACGAATATAAAAAACAAACCAGGTGGCACGACGATTACAGCAGCCTGAGAAGTGATTCGCTATATCAAAAAATAACCGCCCGGATGTGTCTCGATCATACTACAGGTTTTCCTAACTGGCGATGGGATGTTGCCGATCAGAAACTCAAGGTACTGAGAGAACCAGGTTCTCGCTACAGCTATTCGGGCGAAGGCATGGTATATCTGCAGGTGGTACTCGAAAAAATGACTGGAAAATCTTTAGCGCAAATGGCTGATGAAATGATTTTTGGCCCCTTAAACATGAAGAACTCAGCTTATACTTTTCTTCCTGCTTTTGAGAAAGATTATATCCTTGGACACGATGCTAAAGGCAAACCCTACGAAAAGGACAAGGATAACGAAGCCCGTTCGCCCAGTACACTCGAAACCACTTTTGATGATATGACACTTTTCGTAGCAGGCCTGATGCAGAAGAAAGTAATCAATAGCCGCTCTACAAACGAAATCTTTAGCCCTCAGATCCGGATACGTTCGGTTGAACAGATGGGACCACTATCAAGGAAAGATACCAGTGCAAATGATAACATCTCTTTGAGTTATGGTTTGGGCTTTGGGTTGTTAAAATCTCCTTTTGGCTGGGGAGCCTTTAAAGAAGGGCACGGAGATGGCTTTCAACATTACATGATTCTTTTCCCCAAACAAAAAATTGGCGTGTTGATCATGACAAACAGTGATAATGGAGAAAGTATTTTTAAAGAATTACTGGCACTCAGCATTGCCGACCAGTACACACCATGGAAATGGCAAAGGTATTACCCTTATAATGATGCAAGCACGAGGTAACCGTTCAGGGCAAATTTGGGATCGGATATGATTTATTTCTATATTCGCGTAGATCTGATTTAGCATGACGAAAGAAAAACTGATTGATTTTTTACATCAGGGCAATAACATTTCTCCAATTGTTTACCAGCGGATTGCTGAATATTTTAATTATAAGAAATTAGCCAAAGGTGAGTTTCAGTTGTCAGCAGGAAAAATATGCGACGAATATTTATTCCTTGAAAAAGGTTATCTGCGTGCTTTTGTACATGATACTGAAGGTAATGAAGTAACTACAAATTTCTACGAACCCGGTGAAATGGTATTTGAGGTTTCTTCTTTTTTTAAAAGAGGTAAATCTAAAGAGAATATACATGCCATGAGCGAATGTGAAGGTTGGTATATTACTTTTGCACAGCTCAATACACTCTTTCATAGCATCCCCGAATTTAGGGATTTTGGAAGATCCATACTGGTGCAAGGTTTTGCCGGACTAAAAAGCAGAACCTTATCTATGATTACCGAAACTGCTGAACAACGGTATGCGGAGTTACTGAAATCCAGTCCAGCTATTTTTCAGCAAGCGCCATTAAAAAACATTGCTTCCTTTCTAGGCATCACCGATACATCATTAAGCAGGATTAGAAAAGAATTCGCAAAGAAACACTAAAGTATATTTCTTGCCAAATGCGAAGTTGTTCTAGTGTTTTAAGCAGTTCCTTTGTGTAAACAATTTACTCATGGAACATTTACCAGCATCACTCTACATTCTATTTGCGTTTACCGCATTACTCACCCTGGTTTTATTTTTAAAGGCCGTTGGCTTTTCCAAAACCTTAATTGGCTTACTTTTTTTATGGATCATTTTACAATCTGTATTGAGTATTTCGGCTTTTTATCAGGTTACCAATGTTATGCCTCCCCGATTTATGCTACTGGTATTACCTCCTGTTGTGCTGATTATAATTACATTTTTGACCAAAAGCGGGAAAACATTTATAGATGGTCTTGATCCAGGAAAACTAACCATCCTTCACATCATCAGAATTCCGGTAGAAATTACGCTTTACTGGTTATTCCTCCATAAAGCCGTGCCAGATATCATGACTTTTGAAGGCAGAAATTTTGATATTTTATGTGGCATTACCGCCCCTATTGTTTATTATTTCGGTTACATCAAAAATGTATTTCATAAAAATGTGCTGCTGGCCTGGAATATCATTTGCCTCTTGTTATTGGCGAATATTGTTGGTACTGCTGTGTTATCGGCCCCATTTCCGATACAACAATTCGCTTTTTCGCAACCGAATATCGCGTTATTGTATTTCCCATTTGCTTTATTGCCGGGTGTTATTGTTCCGATTGTATTGTTTGCGCATTTGGTTGCGATTAGAAAGTTGATTCGGTAACTTCTTTTGCCACGCCCACCTGAACGGCAGGGCAGGAAAGCACGGATTACACGGAATTTGTTTGGCTACCATTTTACCATTAAGAAGTTGAGGACATTAAGTTTGGAGTTGATTAACTCGTATTAGTTGGGAGTTCGGCGTTTGGCGTTTGGAGTCAGTTAACCGATTTCACAATTAATCAGTTAACCAGTTTTCAGTTGGCAGTTTACAATTAACCAGTTAACCTAATGAACCAATGACAAATGAACTAATGACTAATGAACCCTACTTCACACAAACTTAACATACAATCCATTTCTTCAAATGGCAGATCTTTTTATCTTTAGCCATTATGTATTGGTACGAAGAAGAAGTTAAACAATTGGAGAGAAGACATCGGTTAGACCGAGAGCATCCGGGCATTATCTTCTATGGCAGTTCGTCTATACGTTTATGGAATAGTTTAGAAGATGATTTTGATTACACTAAAGTAATCAATTTAGGTTTTGGGGGTTCTACATTGGCTGCCTGTGTTTGGTTTTTCGAACGGATCATGACCGATTATAAACCAAAGGCACTCGTGGTGTATGCAGGTGATAACGACCTTGGCGACGGCAGAAACCCCGAAGAGATCTTTATCTTTTTTCAACAGTTAATGGTTAAAGCTAATCTTAGATTTGGAACATTGCCCTGTTATTTTATTTCATTGAAGCCTAGTCTTACCCGCTGGCATATGGCCGATCAGTTTAGATATACCAACAATCTTATCGAAAGCGAGATTATCAAACTCAATGGCAACTGGAAATTTATTGATGTATTTAAGAAGATGCTCACTAAAGAAGGCAATCCAAATCCTGCATTTTACGACCATGATGGCCTGCACCTGAGCGATGAGGGTTATCGTTTGTGGACCGAAACTGTTAACGAAAAAATAGGTTAATCATTACTTTTAATTAATACCCTGGTAACATCGAAGCCCTATTTTTCCATAAACATTTTAACTAAATGAATAGGGAATACCATAAGTGGTTCAGCCATAATTTACAACGCGAAATGGAGCTGTTGGTTTTTGGTCATGGCGGAAGAGCGGTACTCTTTTTCCCCACCCGGATGGCCAGGTTTTACGATTATGAAAACTGGGGAATTATCGCTTCATTAAGCCATCAGATTGAAAATGGCGAACTCCAGATTTTCTGTGTAGACAGTATAGATGGCGAAAGTTTTTACAATGACAGTGTATTCCCATCAGTACGTATTGATCGGCACCTGCAATACGAAAAATATCTTTTAGAAGAAGTAATGCCACTAATTTACCAGAAAAATGGTGGTGATTATGTAGAAGCGGCGGGTTGCAGTATGGGGGCCTACCATGCGATAAACCTGGCGATGAAGTATCCCTGGTTATTTAAAAAAGCTGTTGGCATTAGTGGCAGGTACGACCTTACCGATAATATTGGCGATTTTAGAGACCTCTTGAATGGTTTTCATGATGAAAAAGTATATTACAATATGCCAGCCCAGTATATTGCCAACCTCAGCGATGATAAATTACTTTCGGAAGTGAGAAATATGGAAATTATCTTAGCGGTAGGCGAAACCGATCCGTTTTTAAGCGGGAACCAACACCTCAGCAGTTTGTTATGGGAAAAAGGTGTACCCAATCAGTTTCATACCTGGGAAAGCAATGCACACCGGCCCCATTATTGGCGAAAAATGGCGCCTATCTATATTTAAATTAGAACATGGCTACTCATTAGCCTATTTTACGGCTAAATTAAAATACTGTTTAATGTGGATGGTATCTACAGGTATCTGAGATTTTTCAGCACCTACAACAACATGTGCATCCAGCAGCCATCTTTCTGACCCGGCACCAGTATTAGCCACTTTAATCCCTTTAACCGATCCCGCTATTGGCCTGAGGTTATAATAATCACAGGTAGGGCAAGAAAATAAATGTTTTACTTTTCCAGCCAGAATATCGGCATCCGTTAATAAAAATTTATCACCCTGCATTGGGGCTTGAAAATATATCCATGTTTTACTAAAGGCATTTTCTTTCTTAGCCGAAAACACCCTGTATCGGCCAGCGGTAAGTGCGAACTGTTGATCAACAGCTGCAGCATTATTCACGTATTCGTATCGACAGGTTCCCTGAACACAATCGGTTAGATTTTGATCATCAATGGTAAAATTCATTGTATCATCTGTTTTCTTTTTGCAAGCGCACAAGATGCTCATAGCCAATAAAAAGATTGCGGTTGTTTTGAAAGCGGTTTTCATCATCTGTTTTTTTTTTCTTAAAACGGAATAAAATAGGAATACGCTACACATCAATACTAAGTATTAGTAAATATACCATTTGCACCTGAAAAACTAAATAAAGTTAAAATCCGGCAGTCGAAATATGATCTTAACATAGATTGAACAAGAAAATATTAAGTTTGCATAAACAGATTAAATCTACAAAAACATGAAACAAGGATTATTAATAGATATGGACGGGGTGATTTACAGCGGGGAAGAACTGATATTTGGCGCCGATAAATTCATTAAGAAACTAATCGACGAGGATATCCCTTTTGCCTTTATGACCAACAACAGCCAGAGAACAGGTTTAGAAGTGGTGCGTAAGCTTAAAGGTCTCGGTATAAAGGTTGAAGAAAGCCATGTATATACCAGTGCTATGGCCACAGGTAAATTCCTGTCCGATCAAAGTCCGAATGGTACCGCATATGTATTGGGTGAAGGTGGTTTATTAAGCAGTTTGCACGACCATGGCATCACATTGGTAAACACCGACCCCGAATTTGTGGTATTGGGCGAAGGCAGAAATTTCACCCTCGAAATGGTGCAACGCGCTGTAGATATGATACTTGCTGGGGCAAAATTCATCACCACAAACAGAGACCCATCACCAAAAAAACCAGGCTGGAACAATTTGGGTATTGCCGCAACTACAGCAATGATTGAGGAAGCTACAGGCAGAAAGGCATTTGTTACTGGCAAGCCGAGTCCGGTGATGATGCGCTCGGCACGTAAATTCCTTGGACTCGAAACCAGCGAAACCACCGTGATCGGCGATACGATGGAAACCGACATTCAAGGCGGTGTACAAATGGGTTACAAAACCATTTTGGTACTTTCGGGCATATCGAGCAAAGATACCTTAGGTCATTATGCTTTTAAACCTGATATGATTGCAAGCTCAGTGGATGAGATTACATTTCCTTTAACCTGGTGGGAAGCTAAGTAGTTTGGAGCTCGGAGTGCTTAGTTTGGAGTCTTTAGTAAAGTGCTGTCGGGTGTTACCACCTGACAGATTCAACAAAGTGTCAGATAGAAATATCTGATACCACGTCCCATTATTAAAATTAAGTTTGGAGTTGAGCGTTTGGAGTTCAGAGTCGGTTAACCAATTTAAACAATTAACCGATTAACCATATCATAAAGTGCTGTCGGGTGTTACCACCTGACAGATTCAACAAAGTGTCAGATAGAAATATCTGACACCACGAGATATCAGTTGGCAATTTACAGTTAACCAAATGAAACAATTAAGCCCTCACCAAAAAATGCTCCGGCATTTCGGCTGCTTTTAGCATAAAATTGTGCAGTTCGTAGTTTTTAACAAAAGGTTTTAACTGCTCCGAACCCGGACCGAACATGGTTAACTCCACATAATCGCCAGTATGGTTCATACCCGCCCATTGCACATCGGTGTATTTGCTTATAATCTTCCCGTATTCGTAAAATGGAAGGTTGGCTTCATTATACAGCTGTCCGGGAACAATATCTTTAAAATGGGCAAGCAACGATTTCACATCTTCAGCTTTCATTTCGATACCCTGGTTCTCTTTAATCATTTCCATGATTTTCTGCTCGCTAAAAGATTGGTCTAATTGAGCCAATAACCAGGTATTACTGTGTTTAAAGCGTTGCAGGCTATCGAATTTTTTATTGGCCTCATCTGCATAAAAAAGACCAGGGTTAGCATTACCATGGTCGGTAGTGATAATCACCAAAGTTTCGCCATCTTTTTCAGCAAATTCAATTACTTTACCTACCGCTTCATCAAAAGCCAATTGATCGAAAATTAATCCGCCCAAATCATTCGAGTGGGCTGCCCAATCTACCTTTCCACCTTCTATCTGTAGCGCAAAACCATCTTTATGGTCTTTCATTAACTCAATGGCCTTCATGGTCATTTCCGCTAATGTAGGTACCGTTTTTTGCAATTCGGCATCATGCATACGGTCTACTTCGTAAGGAAGTCCATCTTCAGCAAACAGTCCTAAAACTGGCTTCGATTTATCCAAAGCCAACATTTCATTCCGGTTCTCTGCAACTTTATAGCCCTGGGTTAAAAATTTAGGCAATAAATTTCCACCTGTTCTTTTCTCACCGAAATATTTACTTCCACCGCCCATCATCACATCGAATTTCAGGCCTAGATAAATTTCTGCAATAATATCCTGTCCGCCACGGTTATCGATATTTACACAGAAACCCGCAGGTGTAGCGTGGGTAATCGGCACAGTAGTTACACAACCTACTTTTTTTCCTTTTTCTTTAAATTTCTGGAGGATTGGTTGAGGTTTCTCCCCTTTCATGCCAACATTGAGCGAACCGTTTTTCACCCGCATTCCGCCACCCCACGATGAGCTGGCAGCCGCAGAATCCGTAACCATCGAACTGGCTGACGCAGTATCCATCAAAGCACGTACAGCTTTATTATCACGGTATAAACCTAACCATTTACTGCTTTTACCAAAGGTACGGTTGGCATACAGATCGGCCATATTCAAAGTTCCGGTACTCATCCCATCACTTACCATCATAATGATGTTTTTTGCTCTTTTCGGTCCACCAATTGGCGTGGCCAGCACATCTTTTAACCCTACTAATGGCACACTCAAGCCAGCCAATAAGCCGCCTTTTAATAACGATCTTCTATTCATATTTTGTAGGGCTTTAATCCCTTTTATCATTTGCTAAATAATGGATGGTCTTTGGCATCGCTGTCACCCGAAGAACCATGGTGAACTGAAGTTGCCAGATCCACATTCCCCACTTCAGTGTGTTGTGTAGAATCGACATGGCCAATTGATTTAACCTTGGTATAATGATGTACCTTATCGCGATGATGCGTATCAACAGCAGGTATTTTTTTAACCTGCGGATCATTTTTAATGGTAAGCAGGCCAATTGCTGGTATAACCATTAACATGCCAATACACGAAATCAGTCTCATATCAAATCGCTTAAATTATTTACATCATGGATTATTTCAATCAGGATTTGTATGATTCTGAATGATTTACAAAGATGAACCGATGTTATTAGGAAGATGGTTAGCTAGCGTTATGAAATTGTTAAAGTTGCACTGCAGTTTTAATTCAATATTAAGTAATTGCTGAATTATTTCACAACCTATTCACCGGAAAACCAGGCAATGACACCATTTATTGAACAAAACCTGGATATCAAATCCCCAAAGTAAAAATCACATCCCCAAAAGTGAATATCACATCCCCCAAAGTAAATATCGTCATCCCCTAAAGTGAATATTGCTTCCCCCAAAGTGAATATCGCTTCCCCCAAAGTGAATATCGCTTCCCCCAAAGTGAATATCGCATCCCCCAAAGCGAATATCGCATCCCCCAAAGTGAATATCGCATCCCCCAAAGCGAATATCGCATCCCCCAAAGTGAATATCGCATCCCCCAAAGTGAATATTGCTTCCCCCAAAGTGAATATTGCTTCCCCCAAAGTGAATATTGCTTCCCCCAAAGTGAATATCGCATCCCCCAAAGTGAATATTGCTTCCCCCAAAGTGAATATTGCTCCGGTCTAATTGAAAATCGCATCCGCACAGTTGTATTTCGCATCCGCACAGGTTGAAAAAACCAATTCCATCACATTTTCAGGATACTCCATCCCATTTATTGCAACCCCTATTGCCGTCAGCTTATATTGCCCTACATTTAAACCATACATAACCCCGGACTAAGATCCCTTAAATTAACAACCATGAAACATTATTTATTTTTTCTGCTCTGTTGCTTCAGTTTTAACCTGTTCGCACAAAAGTTACCTGATTCTACCCACCAACAAGAATTTACGATAGAGAATGTGAAGATCAGTAGTGTTGGGATCAGCCTGGCAGGTACGATTTTTAAACCCAAACATATCAATGCAGCACTAGTTCTTGTACATGGCTCTGGTCAGGAAAAAAGAATGGTCGAAATGGCCTCACTTTTGGCAAAAAATGGCATTGCTGTATTAAGCTACGATAAACGTGGCGTTGGAGAATCGGGTGGCGTTTATGCTGGCCCAGAAGTTGGAACCAACAACATCGATCCTTCCAATCTTGATTTACTTGCTTTAGATGCAAGTGCCGCTGTCAATGTACTTATGGCAAATCTGCCTGGTCAACATGGCTCAGTAGGTTTAATGGGTTTTAGTCAGGCAGGTTGGGTCATCCCTTTAGCCGCAAAAAAGAACCCCAGAGTGAGTTTCATGGTCATCTTTAGCGGACCAGTGGTATCTACACTCGAACAGCTCCGGTTTCAGTTTTATACGCAGGGAAATTCCAAATTTTGGGACACCCATTCAGAAGCTGAGGCCCGTGAGCATGTAAACAGCGACCCGGACCGGTATCAATTTGTTGCCACTGATCCACAGGATGTGTTGAGCACAATATCTACTAAGGGACTTTGGTTTTTTGGAGGCAGAGACATACAGATCCCGGTGGGTTTATCAATAGAACACCTCGATGCGCTTAAAGCAAAGGGTAAATCTTATGAATACCAGTTGTTTCCCACATTTGGCCATAATACGGCCTCTGCTAAATCGCAGGAACCTGTTAACGCTGCTATTCAGTGGATTAAAAGTATTAATAAGCGGAAATAATTATATTATAGCCAAATATCATTATTTCTTTTGCCACAGATGTTCACACCTGTCCGGCCGGTCAGGCAAGGATCAACGCAGATTTAAATATCATATCTGTGTTGATCCTTTTTATCTGTGGTTAATTTTCTTTGCCTTTACTTCATTAATCATGTCGTTGCCTTCCCTTCTTCATTTCGGCTACAAAACTCCTCAATTCGGATACAAATCACCTGCTCCATAAGCTCACCTTTGGTTTATCATTTATTCAGATATAAAAATTATGGAACATGAAAATCAAGGTGCTGTGAACAGCACCAATAAAGTTTGGTTTATTACTGGCGCATCGCGTGGATTTGGCCGCATCTGGGCAACTGCTGCGCTCGAGCGTGGCGATAAAGTAGCCGTTACTGCACGCAACCTTGCGAGCGTAGCCGATCTGCAGGAAAAATACGCTGACAATATACTCACGCTGGAACTCGATGTAACCAAATTAGATCAGGTAGAGAAAGCTGTAAAACAAGCCCATCAACATTTCGGAAGACTCGATATCGTTTTCAACAACGCCGGTTATTCGCTGGTAGGCACCATCGAAGAAGCCGCTATCGACGAGGTTAAGGCGATGTACGATACCAATGTTTACGGACCGGTTGCAGTGATTCAGGCTGCATTGCCCATATTAAGGAAACAAGGTTATGGACATATTTTAGGAACTTCGAGCAATCTCGGCCATGTTGTTTTACCTGTTATCGGTTATTATTGTTCTTCAAAATGGGCGTTTGAGGCCATTCATGAAAGTCTGGCTGCAGAGGTGAAACCTTTCGGCATTAAAGTAACTATTGTAGAGCCTGGTGCTTATGCCACTGAATTTGGAAGTCAGGAATCGTTAAAATTCGCAGCAGGCATGGTAGAATACACGGATTTTAAAGAGAACTTTTTCGAGGGCCTGAGAAACCTGGAGCGGGGAAATCCAAATGCAACTACAGAGGCCATCTTCAAGATCGTTGATTCGGAAAACCCACCATTAAGGTTCTTTCTGGGAAGCCACAACCTGCCATGGGTTCGTACTGCATATGCCGAGCGCCTGGCAAGCTGGGAGGAATGGGCACCTATATCTAATGCTGCCCAGGGATAAATCATTTAGAAAACAAATATATAACCGGTAACAACAAAGCTTATCGGTTATATTTGTATCACTCAAGATGAAAAAGGAAGAAAATACCCCATATAAATTTAGCTCCTTATCAGAAGCACACCGGATGTTGGGACTGCCTCAGCCAAAACATCCGCTCATCAGCCTGATCAATAATGCAGAAAATCCTGTTGCCATGAGCGGACAGCCAAATGCTCATATCCTGAATTTTTATAAGATATCATACAAACCGAAATTAAGCCCCAGATTAAAATATGGGCAGAGTTATTATGATTTTGATGAAGGCGGTTTATTATTTGCTGCTCCTAACCAGGTTATTGGTCATGTTGATGATCTGGAGACCAGCGTCTGTTCACTATATACTTTATTGATCCATCCCGATTTCCTATTATCATACCCCATAGCCAAGAAAATAAAAAGTTATGGTTTCTTTTCTTATTCGGCCAACGAAACGCTACATCTTTCGGAAAAGGAAAAAGAAACCATTATTTCGGTATTTAAAATTATCGAAGAAGAGTTAAACAATAGAATCGATGATTTTAGTCAGGATGTAATTGTTTCCCAGATCGAACTTTTATTAAATTATAGCAACCGCTTTTACAAACGCCAGTTTATTACGCGCAAGGTGTTAAACAGCGATCTGTTACAAAAGCTAGAAGAGTTATTAGATAATTATTTTAATGATGAAAATCCGGTGATCAAAGGCTTACCAACAGTTCAATACCTTTCCGATCACCTCAATGTTTCGCCGAGTTACCTCAGCGATCTCCTCCGCTCACTTACAGGGCAAAATGCACAACAGCATATTCACCAGAAACTGATTGAAAAAGCAAAAGAAAAACTATCGGGCACTAACCTATCCGTGAGCGAAGTGGCTTACGAGCTGGGCTTTGAACATCCACAGTCTTTTAACAAACTGTTTAAGGCAAAAACCAAGGTTTCGCCATTGGCATTTAGGAAAATGTTTAATTAGCAAAAAAATATCTTTGTTCAGTAGCGTTTTCATCATTCCAAACGTATAAGCTGTAAATTAAAGCTTTATGAAAAAGATATTATTGATCCTCTTAGCTGCCGCAAGCATTAGCTATGTATCCTGTAAGAAAACCACCAATAACAACGATGGACCCGGCGAAGTTTACGGCAAATGGAAACTGACCGAAACCATGCAGGATCCCGGCGACGGTAGTGGAAAATACAGGAAGGTAACTGGCGCCGCAAAATATCTCACACTTGATAAATCAGGAAAATTTCAAGGAGATGCCCTTCCCGATTTATTTTCGTTTAGGATTTTAGATAGTGTTAAAATGGAAGTTTATAGCAATACCTATAAAATGCCTCAAACCTATTATTATAAAGTTTCGGCGAAATCGCTACAACTTAACCCACCTTGCATTGAAGGGTGCGGCTACAGGTTCGTGCGGGAGTAGTGGGAAGCATTAGCCTCTCGAATTACAGATCCCCTGCTGAAACTTCAAATATTTCGAAGGGCTAAGATTGAGGTAATGTTTAAAATCGTGGATGAGTTGGCTTTGGTCGTAGTAGCCACATTGCTCGATCACTTCAAACCAATTTACAGCATCTTGATCGGATGCCAACTGCTGAACCAGCTCAACCGCTTTTAGAAAACGCATATAACGCCCAATCTCTCTGGAAGAATAACCAAGATGTTTTTTCAGGTTCATTTGTACCGACCTTTCTGATAACTTTTGTTGCGCAGAAATTTCTTTCACCGGGCTAATGGCAGTATTCCCTAAGGCAATAATCTGCTCAGTTAAAGGGTGACGGTTTTGAATATAAGGTCTGCTAAAATCAAGCAGATGCGCTACTTTATCACTTACTGAATGCACCTTATTGAGCTTTGTCCAGAGCATGGTGAAACAATTATCGTTCAGCAAATCGTCAGGATGTAGGTGTTCCATGAGTGATGCTGTACCGAAAAACCGAAAAAAAGCATCATCCTTAAAGTTAACCACCAGCATTTCACCACCTGCAGGGAGCACATAAGTAAAAGCCTGTTTAATAGGGCCTAAAATCAGGCATTTATCCATCGATATTTCTTCCTTTTCCTTTGTGACCAGAGAAAGTGGTACACCAAAGCTAAATACCATTATCGACTGGAAAGTGGGCAATAAGGTTTGGGTAATGGGATTTTCTGATTTGTTCTCGGCAAAATAAAAGTGCGAAAATAGCGCCTCAAATTCAGCTGGCACTGCAATTCTATAACCGTAGTACTCTGCATCACTTTTCATGATCAAATATGACCATTTTTTCTTTTTTTCCACAGAATAACACAGTTTTTGCCACGGAGACACAGAAGGCACGGAACACAGCTCAATTTACGCTGTCATTACGAACGCAGTGAATACTTAGATAACAGGCATAAATGCCCTTATTCCATCGGTAGGTTTAACACCGACCGATAGGTGAAAATATATTATAATAACGATATCTTGTCCACCATATTCAATTCCCCTCTTTCAGAGGGGTGTCCGCAGGACGGGGTGTTTTCTATGTACCTTAAAACGAAAACAGCTATTAAATTTCGGTCGGTGTGACACCGACCGATAGGAGAATTATTTTTCAAGATTTTTTCTATTGGTCGGTGTCTCACGGTTGATAGGCGAAAGATGTGTCATCCTGATGCGATAGCCATCGGATAAGCACGACAAACTAAGCCGTTAAACTATCCCAAATCACCTGATAAACATCCGGTGCTTGCAAGGTTTTATTCACTGCTTTTGAAGTCACCAAAACAGGTTTAAATTCATCTGAAACATTGCTACGGCCATGAGATCCTTTAACCAGCGTGGCATCAAGTGGAATCACATCCATCACGTAGCGGAAGCCTGCTTTCTTTCTTAATAATTTATAACCTGCCCTGAGTTTAGATGTCATAAACATTTCTACAGGATCGTAACCAGGCTTTTTGTGGATATCAACTACCCTGGCATAATCAGGTGCTTTGGCATCATCTAACCAGAAATAATAGGTAAACCAGCTATTTCCTTTTGCTACCAATACCAGGTCGCCCGAACGTTCGTGATTAATATGACGGTCTTTCTGTTCTTCTTTATCGAGCACCAATTCTATTTCCGGCACCTTTTTTAGCAATGCTTTAACCTGTTCAGTTACACTTTTATCGTTGATGTACACATGTGCGATCTGATGATCGGCCACTACAAATGCTTTTGATGCACCCGGATCTAACAGCTCCAGTCCTCTTTCTTCACGGATTTGCAGTAATCCATTTTCCCTAAACAAACGGTTCAGGTGAATCGGATGATTTACAGGTGAAATACCATATTCGGAAAGCAAAATGATGCGTGCACCCTTGCTTTCGTAAAAACGGACCAGCTCTTCTACCACCTGATCGATTTCCTTTAATTCTGTACTGATTTGATTTAAATCCGGTCCGAACTTTTGCAGGCAATAATCCAGGTGCGGCAGATAAATTAGTGTGAGTGTCGGGTTGTGAAGCTTTTCGGTCTCCATCGCGGCATCAGCAATCCATTTGGTAGATTTAATATTGGCACCTGGCCCCCAGAACTGAAACAATGGAAACTGTCCTAACTTGTTCTGTAAATAATCACGGAGTTCGGCAGGTTGCGAATAACAATCTGGCAATTTACGGCCATCGGCAAGGTAATTCGGACGTGGTGTTACCGAATAATCCGCAGTAGAATACATATTGTACCACCAGAACATATTGGCACAGGTAAAATCAGGATCTTCTTTTTTAGCCTGGTCCCAGATTTTTTCGGCATTAACCAGCTTGTTAGACTGCTTCCAGAATTTCACCTCAGCATCAGCATGATCGTACCAACCATTGCCAACAATACCGTGCTCTGAGGGAAATTTACCAGTTAAATAACTCGACTGTACCGCCGTTGTAACTGCGGGCAACAAAGGTTCTATGGTGGTTAAATGGTTTTCTGAAATATATTTCTGAAGAAATGGCGTGTGTGCCCCAATTACAGAATTAGATAAGGCTACGATATCGATAACAACTGTTTTGTGCATAATTTTAAGATGCTAATAAATTTTTAACCCAGGCCAATTCTCTGATAATCGAATCGTTTAAAGGGGCTTTTAAAGCCGTCGGTAAAACCTCCCAGGTATACGTTTCTACTTCTAAATGATTGGTGAAAGGATTGTTTTTATTCAAATTCAATACCTCTATAATATCTGTTTGTGTAGATTGAACCAAACCCATATCCTCCACAAAAATCGGTACGTGAAAATGTGCCCGCCACTCTTCTACTGTCAAATCCCCCCCTTCCAGTAATGCATCAGGAAGATCTGCATAGCGGACTAAACTTCCATCATTTTTTCTGGCAATTACCTGATGAAGATAAGTTGGCTCATCAAAACGTGCCAATTGATCTAATACTGCTGTTCTTTCAGCAACAACTGTTGGCAATTTTGCCTTCAGCGCTGCACTAATCTGTATTTTCCCAATCTGGATGCCTTTCTCGTTCAACTCATTGATGATGGCCGCATGTGGCTCATAACCGATGGCAAAATGACAAACGTCATAACATAAACGGATGTGTGTTTTAATGATGCTTTCTCCATTACTGGCGGGTAAAAGTTCGTTTTCATACCAGTTGATAAATTCAGGACCGGATTCGAGAAAACCGTCAGGTTCCGGTTCAATATCTAAATGAATGATCTTTCCTGTTTTGTTATGGAGTGCGGCTAAAGCATAGGCCACCTCCAATATATGATTGGTTGCTGTAAGGGTAGCATTTTGCCTTTCATCAGCATCCTTAAACCAGGGTTTATAGCTCAATGGCGAAGTTGAAATGCCACCATCCATATCTTCAGGGAGTAATGCGGAAAGGATTTCAGCCAAACGAAGTGTATAATCTACACGTGCTCTGGTGGTCCAATCGGGTGCATGTACCTGATCCTTTACCCTGGTATGGTGGAAACCACCGTAAGGGAATCCGTTCATGGTAAATACATAACCGCCCTCTTCGTCAAGCCATTGTTTAAATGTTGTTAAATGATCTTCCTGCAGTAATTCTAAACTGGCCAGGTTTGAAAGACGTAAACCGATCCCCATAGGGGCATCGGGAGATAATTGGGCTTTTAATACCGGAAAGCTCTCTTTCAACACTGCAAAATGGGCCATCCAGTTTTCGCCTGCATAAATATTGGTACAGAAGGTTAAATGTCCGGAAGTTAATTTCATGCGTTTAATGTTGAATAAATAGTGCTTGGTTATTTAAAATTTCGGCGGCCTTTTTCAAAATATTGGCATCAATTTCATGTACCTCTTCCCCACTGCCCAGTCCGGTTAACAAAGTGATGGTTAATTCACCACCAAGGTGTTCCCTAAATTCTTCCAATCCCTGTAAAATCGGACTATTTCCTTCGGTCACCTGTAATAATGGATGCGTCAATTCGAAACCAAGTTCCTGAATTAAGGTAATCACCCTTTGGGCATCATCAGTACTGATCCTTCCAGATAAGTTGGAATATACAGTATCTAAAGCAATGCCCATGGCAACCGCTTCACCGTGCCTGATTTCGAAATTGGTGAGGTATTCGAGTTTATGGGCACTCCAATGACCAAAATCGAGTGGCCTGGCCGAGCCGTTTTCGAAAGGATCGGCACTTCGGATATGCTCCATATGAAGTTTGGCACATTTCCAGATCTGGTAATTCATCGCTGCAATATCGCGGGCCGCAAGTGCCGAAGCATTAGTCTCAAGCCATTCGAAAAATTCGAGGTCTTTAATCAATGCTACTTTAATTGCTTCTGCAATGCCCGAACGCCAATCGCGGTCGGATAATGTAGTTAAAAACAATTCATCATTAAAAACCGCAACGGGCGGTGAAAATGTACCCAGGAAATTCTTTTTATTAAAATAATTGATGCCGTTTTTTACGCCAACACCTGAGTCGTTCTGCGAAAGTACCGTACTTGGTATCCTAATGTGTTTAATGCCCCTGTGGGCAACTGTAGCTGCGTAACCGACCATGTCGAGCACGGCACCACCACCAATTGCAGCCACAAAAGAATGCCTGTCGATGCCATGAACATTGATGGCCTCCAATACCCGGTCGAAATACCTCGTATCGTTTTTCACCTGCTCTCCTCCCGGAATCACTAAAATATCCTGAATAAGCTGTGTTTGCGTGTATGTTGAGAAATAGGCTTTAATCTGATCGTTAAGATTTGGGTGTGTGTTTGCTACGCCTTCATCTATAACGAAGAGGATTTTTTTTACGGTAACAGCTGGATTCAGGTCCACTAAAAAACTGTTCAACAATTCATTTTCAGGCGAAAAAAGCGCTGAAGTAAAGAAAACATTATAATGATATTGTACAGTAAAAGATTGATGTAAATGTTCCATTTTAATTGGATAATGTTGTTCGGATTAAGTAACGGCGAATAATTTAGATAGCCACATCGATAATGGCAAGAGCGCTGCAATTACAAATGCAATAATCAGGGCATCAAAAGTTACTGCCCAGGCAGCATCCATCAAAATGAGTGATATCACCCCTGCCTTCACCGCAGCGCCTATATTTTTACCAACAGGCTGTTTGATCGCTTTTAAAAGAGGCTTAAAAATCATAAAGGTAAAAGGAACCAGAAACAATAGCGACCATAACAGCCTATCGTTTACAAAGGCAAAATAAGTAATGGAACAGATCACAATGGCATATAAAATGGCTGCCAGGTACAAGTTTTTAGCCTTACCGCCATGCACTTCGCCACGACTGGTCATGGTAATTGAGAAAATATACACTACAGGGATAATGGCCAAATAATAGTGACTATAAAGCATTTCGGGTACGATACTTAAGCCCAGCAGCAGATTAAAGCCTCTGCATAAGCCCATATTTAACGGCCCGAAAAAAGAATGGTGTTTGCCAAATTTATTATAAAGCAGCGCAAAAACAGCGACTAAAAGCGCGAGTATCCCAGATGTTAAACTATTTAATGCAGCCAAACCAATACCAGCAATAAGCAATACGCTCCCTAAAATGGTTGCGTTTTGCAGACTGATCAAGCCGCTTGGAATGGCACGCTCCGGACGCTCAATTTTATCCAGATCAGCATCAAATACATCATTAAAAACGATGCCCCCGCCATATAAACAAGCTGTTGATAGGGCTAAAAGGATAATAGACATCCACGGGATGGAAAACCCACTACTTAAAATACCAGAAATGGCAATTCCAGCCAGAATATCGGCCACTGAGGTTATGATATTGGCCGGGCGCATCATGCGCAGGTAAATAATTATTTTTTTCAATACTTTAGCTGATGATGATTGAAGATTTATCAGTTCTTGGCTGCTGTCCGCCACGTAAAATGGTATTGCCTTCAAACTTTTCGGTAAGGTCTACACTTTTTTGCGCATTAAAATCGGCTTCGTCAATCTGTCCGCTCTGTGCAAATGCGGTGATTGCGTTGCGGTAAGTAACCAATTCAATATCCTGATCGCTCAAACCGCGCATTTTCATTAATGCAGCGGTTTTAGGCACTGCTATGGGGTCGCTAATGCCCCAATCAGCTGCCGAATTTACCATAATGCGATCAGCACCATATTGTTTTACAATTTCGACCATACGCTCATTACCCATTTTGGTAAAAGGATAAATGGTAAAAGCTGCAAAAAAACCTCTATCCAATACTTCCTTTACCGTTTCTTCATTGTTGTGGTCGATAATTACACTATAGGGATCAAGACCATGCTCCAAAGCAATATCCATACTGCGTTGTGTACCTTTTTTCTTGTCGCGGTGAGGTGTGTGCACCTGCACAGGCAAACCAGCTTCTTTGGCAAGCTCAAGTTGTAACCTATAATATTTCTCTTCGGCAGCGGTCAGATCGTCGAAACCGATCTCTCCAATACCTACTACACCTTCTTTATAGATAAAAAGGGGCAATATTTCCATTACCTGCTCTGCCAAACTTTCGTTATTGGCCTCTCTGGAGTTAAGACCGATGGTACAATAATGTTTAATGCCAAACTGCGAAGAACGAAACCGTTCCCAACCGATTAAGCTGCTATAATAATCTCTAAAACTATCCAATCCCGTACGTGGCTGGCCTAACCAGAATGCAGGTTCTATCAGGGCTACAACACCTGCATCGGCCATCGCCTGATAATCATCTGTTGTTCTCGAAGTCATGTGCACGTGCGGATCGAAAAATTTCATCCCCTTTACCGCACTGATATCAAAAGCTTCAGGTTCACCCATTAATGCTTTATCTCTTTCAATTGAACTGCTGCAACACATATAATGTCTGTTTTTAATTTTTAAAATGAATCCCAGTTTAACTGCCCATCAGCAAGGGCAATCTTCAATTCTGGAAAGGTATGAATATAATCTTTTGCGGGCTGATAATCCGAATGTGCAATTGCAAGTGCAATGGCACGCTGTTCGGTTTGGTTATAATGCTGCAGACCAGCTTTTAAAGCTTCAAAAATTTCTGCATTAATAAATTTAGCTACCAAACGCCATAACTGTGGATTTACTTCCCTTCCTGCAGCCCAACGTTCTTTCGCATAATCAGTAAGTGTTAAGGCCAGCGCTAAATTAGCACGCTCATCCAGGCCAATAATCAGCTTAATGTCTTTTTCTGTAAAAAAAGCCTTCAATACCAACTGGTTCCAGGCGGCTTCATCAAGGTTTGCCGAAGGATAAGGATTGTTTTCCATGATGGCTTCTAACACCGAACCGATATTGCTTCTGATTCCTTCTGCACAACGTTTCACCCAAATTTCGGGATGGGCTAAAAAGGGCAATGCCGAATATAAAGCCACGGCCTCATTCATCTCGGCGGATAAAAATAACCGATCGATTGTCGAATACCATTTATCTTTTTCTTCTGTATTTAAAGCGCTCAATAAGTAAACGCGGCTAAGCCTGTCGATGGTCCAACTACTAATGTAATCGATCCCAAGCCCATTGATCAAAACTTTTTGCGCATCACTTAGCTGAACAGGTAACTTACCCGTTTTACGCGGCAACATCACAAAAGCCTGACTTATTTTGGCCGAATCTGATGATTGCACCACTCCTTCCAACCAGTTTTGGCATTCTGCACTAACATTGCTTTTTACAATATTTGCTAAAGCTTGATGTGCAGCTATAATATCATCATCTATCATTTTACACAGCATATTTATTAAAGAAACACAATATTAGCTGGTCATGCCTGCCGAAACAAAATAATTGATCAACAAAGCACCTGCAATGATTAATAAGCCAAAAAATTCGCGTGTTTGCTCGATGTAAGGTTTGGTAGCCTGCATACTCTGCACCAGGCTTTCACGTCGATATTTTGTAATCCAGTCGCGCACCCCATCTTTGGCAAAAAACAGAATGATGGCGTAAATGAGATAAAAGGCAATTAAAAACAAATAAGCAAAAGGATAAAATTTCCCTGCCGCAGCCAATCCACATGATATTGCGGCACTTAAGTAGATGGAAACCCAAAGAAAAGCATCGTTATCGTTTAAATTTACATAAGCGAAGCCCAAAAACGAGATACAAAAAATAATGTTTAGAATAATTAAAAGCATTTGAAATTATTTGGTTTAAAATAAAACTAAATCGATTTCTCGATTCTTTTACTAAAAAACAAAGTTATTTAAACTCACAGCTTTTTCTGCATTAAAATATGTAAATTATATACTGCTATTTAATATTTTGACATCAGTTAGCACTTATTAGATTGTACCCATATGTCCACGATCTGTAAATTAAGATTTTAGAGGAATCAAATTAAGGCATCAGAAAATTCATGTTTTCAACTTACCGATGGCACACTACTTACTTTTCTCTCGCTTTTGTCCATTAAGATTGAGGTAAGTTTTAATTTTTTTCCGGAAGCGTTCGAGTTCTTTTATGGTGGGATCAGATTTCATCAGTTTCAACTTCGAAATTTTTTTCAACAGTTGCGCTAGCGGTACAAGAAATTGATCAGTATGGCGGTACATGGCACACAATACGGCTTCGTTTACTGCACTGCTTACCTCCAGTTGTTCGTGCCCATCTTTTGAGGAGAGTTCTAAAAGGCATTCGAAAAGTAGTTTTTCTGCACTGATCAATTTGTTCATGGTTTTCTTCACGCTGTTTTGGAGAATATTCATAAACCATGCCAATTTAGTTTTATTTCTCCCCGAATTTATACCCACACTTAAACCAAATAGTGATGTTATTCGGGCAGATTTAAAAGTCATGAACCGCTCATTTCAGATCACATCAAATAAACAAAATGATTAACTTTGGGCATGAACCACATCCCGGTACATTCATTACAAGACAGAACTACACATGGCCTGCAGATTAAACATTTTAATAAGGATGAGCTTCCTAAGGATGACATGATCACACTTGGTGCGCATCGCGATGATCACTATATTTTCTTTTTATTGGAAGAAGGTGTCGGATCATTGATGATCGATTTCAGTGAAGTGCACTTGTCGGGAAATATGCTATATTATGTATTGCCTGCCCAGGTACATCACCGCATCCGTAATGAAGCCGCAACCGGATGGTTTGTTGCCGTGGATACCTCGCTCATTCCGCGCGAATGCAGAAATGTTTTTGAAAGTCAGTTATCACTTCAACAGCCCTATCCGCTTCATACCAACGAGCTTAGGCAGTGTCGTGAATTACTGCTGCTGCTCACCGAAAAACAAGACGAAGATACCAGCAGTCCGTTTTACACCACCATTGTACATTCCTTGCTTCAATCCTTTATCGGTATGGCAGCAGGCTGTTATAGTCAACATACTGGATTAAACCTTAATTTATCACGCCCAGCACAGATCAGTGCACAATTTAAACGTTTGCTGAGTACTGAACTTCACTCAAAAAAAAGTCCTGCAGACTATGCTTCACTTTTAAATATTTCAGAATCTTATCTGAGTGAGGCGCTTAAAAAACATACTGGTTTTCATGCAAGCTACTGGATCCAACAGGAAGTGATGATGGAAGCCAAAAGATTGTTGTATTACAGCGAGCTAACGGTGAAAGAAATTGCACACAGTTTGGGTTATAATGACCACTCTTATTTCTGCCGGTTATTCCGCAAAGTAACCGGAACTCCTGCGATAGCCTTTCGACAGCAATACCGGAAATAGTCCTATCATTACAACGATTCGGCTATTTTATCAAGACCCAAAACCCAGTTTCTTTGTAGTAATAAAAATATACTATATGGAAACCTCTATTTTATATAAAATCAGAAAAAAAGCAGGAAAGATCATTGAAAATCAATTGCTGAAAACCGGACGTGTACTGGATGTGCGTTATTGGGAATCTGCTGATATGATCGAAATCGACCTGCACCTTCCAACTGCCGATATGCAGAGCTGGAACCAAATCCCATACATCAAACTCTGTGTGGATGACTTTACATTTCGCGATTACACCCCATTTGGATGGGATGCAGATATAGCCACCTGTTCACTCTTGATCGATGCAGATCACGACGGTCCGGGAAGCCGTTGGGCCAAATCACTCCGTACCGGCGATACCATTCATTACCTGAAAATGGAAAGTACACGCCAGGCACCTCACCCAACAGATTTTGTGGTTGGCCTGGGCGATGCCAGCAGCCTGGGCCATCTGCTCGCTTTGCAACAGCTCACCATGCCCAAAGCCCGTTTTGATGGTGCAGTGCTTCTTCCCAACCCAAATTGTGGGAAGCTGTTATCGGAATATTTTTCTTCACCATTGCATATCTTGCCAACAGCTTCGGAAATTACCGAATGGCTGTTAAAACAAGGGTATTGTACTGCGCATACCTGGTTTTACCTGATCGGAAACGATCATTTTGTTAGCGAATTGCGCAGATTATTGAAAAGCTTAGGACATCACAATATCCGCGTAAAGGGATTTTGGTCTTAGTCAGTGCGTCTATGGGATTTCGCTGATGTACTTTTTGATCAGCGCCACCCCATCCTGATCAATAATGGTGGTGCCGATTTTGGGCATGTGGTACTCGCCCATTTCGGCTGTCCTTACCAGGATATTACTTTTGTTAAACCTGATCCCGGTATGGTCTAGATCCGTTTGATAAATGAGGTTTAATGTGGTATGACCAGCAAAACCACCTGGTTGATGGCAATGCCCACAATTGATATCCATATATGCCCTTGCTCTTTGTTCCAACGGCAACGACAGATCATGGTAACTGGGCAAGTTCGTTAAAGCATCTATTGAGGTATTTTTAAATATTCCCTTCTCCATCAGGTATATCAGCTGGTTGATATTTTTGCCCTCTCTTTTTATACTGATGTTGAGGTTTCGGATTTTTGGTCCAATTGGAAGGATTGTTTCATTTAAGCGGTGGCAACTTCCACATTCTTCTCTTGTGGGGATGTGATAGGAGATTTTGAGTTTCTCACCAGTTTGTCTGGTAAAACGAATCGGAACCGTTGCACCTTTGGTCACCAGAAAAGCTTCATTTTGCGCCGCATTCCATTGAAAAGTAGCCACATTCCATTTCGATTGGTGTAATATAAGTAGCCGCGTTTCTATCATCTGCCTGCCTTTATTTACCACATGCGTATAATAAAAAGTTTTGGCGATAATCGTCCCTTCGGGAAAAACGGGCAAGCCCTCCCCATTTAAGATCACCTGCTTTCCTTTGGGCAATTTGATTAAACGCTGTTTCTCTGCATAATCGGTAAAAAGCGTGGAAGAAAGCTGCAAGGTTTCCACGCCATTATTGGGTTCGAGCGCAGCCATACTCCCCTTAAAAAGCTTATAAAAAGATAACCTGTTATCGAAACTGATCACATTAGCGATACTTTTTGTCCCCGATTGATGGCAGGAGAATACATAAAAAACCGGACAGAGAAAAACAGCGATAATGATAAGGTATTTCTTTAATTTCATATAGAAGCCGTTTAATTTAATCTATTGCCGTAGTCTTCGTGAATGATGGATTGCGGGATTAAGATATACCTGTCGACGTAAAAGGTTCCAAAAGGAATTACACAGGCAACAAGTACTTTCCAAGTTATTTTAGCAAAGATCCATTTATAGGAAATGCCAACACTGAGCGTAATGAAAACAAACAAGCAAAAAAGCAGGCCATGTATTGGGCCCATGAGCTTTACCAGTTCGGGCCGGTCTAAAAAATATTTAAGGGGAACGGCAACAAATACAAGTACCAACAGAGAAATGCCTTCAAGAAAACCAATAATTCTTAGTCTTCCGATCGGGGTTTTTAAAAGATTGAACATAACGATTGAATGGATTTAAAATGATCTTATAAATGGACGGTTAGCAAGCGGAGAAAATGGCCATGGAATAGCTGCGATAATAAGTAGTAATGCAATGGAAAACCATATCAGCATGGTAGAAAACTTCTCCTTATCGGTTTGCATTCTTTTGGCTGTTGCCGATCCGATAGTAATCAGCACAACAGATGCGGCCATTAACCAAATGTGTACATACTTAAAAAACACATGTTCACTCAACAACTGACTACTTCCAGTTTCCGCGACCATGTATTTAACAACCGGACTAATCATATAGAGGCTTAATCCCAGCAACAGCTGAATCTGTGCGATTGTAGCAGTACCATGCCTGATCAGGTTATCGTTGGCACTAAATGCCTTTTGTTGCCAACGGCCCCTACCTGCAATATAAATGCTGTAAAGAAGCGATAGGAGAACAAGCCACCTGTTAATTGAATGTAGCGTTAAAAGAATTTGATGCATAAATAAAAGTTTAAAACATACTAATTAGTATGTTTTTGGATAAAAAAATATTATAGATTGGTTAAATAGGCTTTAAGACCTTTCAGATAAGTTTTATAACTGGTTTTACCCAAAGCCTTGCCAACGTTCCTCACTCCTCCATAGCCTGAAATGATCAGCATAGCGGTTTCTTCAGGAACAAAAGCGCTGCTAAACTGATGAGCAGATTGCCCTTTGTTAAGAGAGGTCACAATTGCATTCTGCCAGTGCACAACCAGTTTGGAGAGTGCCTTTTTAAACGTCCCGTTCATTGGCGACATTTCTTCAATCATGTTGATTGCAGGGCAGCCATAATCGACATCAAAAAAGGGATCCTTGAGCAAGAGATTTTCCATCATCCTGTATATATCTTTTTTCGGATCATTGCCCTCCACCAATGGTTTAATCAATACATTGTACATGCCTGGATAAAGAAATTCATTGATCAGGCTTAAGCCCATCTCGTCTTTGGTTTTAAAATGATAAAAAAAAGCACCTTTGGTTAACTGGGTGGTTGCCACGATTTCATCAATACTTGTTGCCTGATAACCTCTGCGGTAGATCAGATCAAAAGATTTCTGCAAAATCATCATACGGGTATCCGCTGCTTTCGGCATAACATACTAATTAGTATGTTGCAAACATAAAGAATATTCAAAGTTGAATTCTAATGGTTTTGTCATAAACTTAATGATATCATGGCACAGATCAAATATCTGTAAGCCTAGGCTATTTCGACTAATATCAAAGCAATTTTGCCTACTCTAAACGGCTTTTTAACCTGAAATTTGATTAGAAAGTAATGAATATGAAAAATAAGATTGCTGGAATATCAACTTTATAAAACAGGGATTTAACAGTTCCTGAAATAGAACCAAGGACTTACAGATTAAAAAAATGGCAACTAAAATCATCACAAAATTCACGATTGGAACTGAAGAAGGGATTAACAACCTGTTTTTGATCAGCAGGGAAATCGCAAAAGAGCGCTTTACAGGAAAGATTTCTGATCAGGAACTTGAAACATACTTGAATATAAACTTTAACAAAGACACCTTAATGGCCGAACTAAACAGCATGTCTAACCAATATCTGATTGTTTATGCCGACGATGAAGCTGCTGGTTATGCCAAAGTAAGTTCTAAAGGAATAAGACCGTCGATTTTTAATGGCAAAACTTTGGCAAGAATAAGTGATTTTGGGGTATTGGCTAAATATAACGACCCTTTAATTCGTAAATCCTTGTTCGAAAAATGCCTTTCGATATCTACGATGCAACAAGTGATCTGGATAAGTGCCTTCGAAGATAGTACTGATGTGGATTTATTTGACAGTTATGGTTTCAAAAAAGAAATCAATATTACACTCCCTCAGGAACTCTCACTAAGCCCGGCTTACTTTGTGAAAGAGAAACCGTAAATTTAATAGATACACGCTTTTGACAAAGGTCGTTTTGACTGAATTTCTTAATCAATATTTATAAACACCATTAAACATAACCTAAAATGAATACCAGAAATAATACACTGAATATGCCGATGCTTGGCTTCGGCACGTTAATACCAGATGCGGCTACTACAATCAGTGCTACAAAGCATGCCTTAGCGGCCGGATTTAGACATTTTGATGCCGCAGAGCGCTACCGCAACGAAACAGAGGTTGGCATAGCTTTACAAGAGGGAATTGCCGGTGGCATTAAACGCGAAGATATTTTTGTAACCACTAAACTCTGGAATACCAACCACCAGCCAGAGCGTGTTGAGGCCGCATTTGAGGCCAGCTTAAAAAGACTGCAACTTACCTATATCGATCTTTACCTGATCCATACGCCGTTTGCATTTCAACCTGGAGACGAACAGGATCCCAGAGATGCGGATGGAAACATTATTTACGACAGTAGCACCAGTTTGCTCGATACCTGGAAAGCAATGGAAAATCTGGTGGATGGCGGGAATTGCAGGGCTATCGGACTTTCGGACGTGAACATAGAACAATTGAAAGAGATTTACGAATCGGCAAGGATTAAACCAGCAGTTATACAAGTGGAAGCCCATCCCTATTTACCAGAAACAGAATTATTGGACTATTGTAAAGAAAAAGGCATCATATTTTTGGCATTTGCTCCACTGGGACATGGAATAAGACCCGGATTACTCGAAAATCCAGTCATTACAGGCATTGCTTCGCGGGTAGAAAAAACTGCCGCACAGGTACTTTTGGCCTGGGCAGTACAACGGGGTACAGCATTGCTTACCACACCAAAAACCGCAGAACGTGCAAAAGAAAATTTCGACATTTCTCCCCTTCCTGAAGATGCGATGGAAGAAATTAATGCGATAGAAACCAGACAACGCTACAATCATGTGGTAAAAACAGGTTCGCCAGGTTTCATTCCACAAGGCAGCTAAACAAGTTAAGTTTATGAAAGACGAAAAAATACGCGAAGCACTCATTGCGCACTGGCATGCTTCTGCAATTGGTGATTTTAATGCAGAACATGAGATTTATCATGAGGATGCGATCTGCGATTATCCGCAATCGGGCGAACGCATTATTGGACGCAGCAATTTGCAGGCTTTAAGGAGCCACCATCCGGATAAACCTTCTGGCTTTGAGATTAAGCGGATTACTGGAAATGGCCATCTCTGGATTACTGAATATCGTATTGATTACCGGAACCAATCTGCTTATACCATCAGTATGATGGAATTTACTGATGGAAAAGTAGTACATGAAACCCAATATTTTGCTGAAGGTTTTGATGCGCCTGCCTGGAGGAGCAATTGGGTAGAGCTGATTTCGTGATGCACTCGATATTGACAAGCAGATCCGATGATAAAAAAAAGAATACTTCATAAGCCCCACCATGCATGCTAACTGATATTATTGACAAAGACCTTAAAATAATTTTCTGTGGGATTAATCCTGGACTAAAATCGGCCTGGGATGGACATCATTTTTCAGGCCGCAGCAACCGCTTCTGGAAAACACTTTATCTGGCTGGCTTTACACCCAACCAAATTGATGCGATGAACGATGCAAGTATTCTCGATTTTGGTTATGGACTAACTACTGCGGTAGATAGGGCCACCACACGTGCTGACGAACTTTCTAAAGATGAATTTGCAAATTCAATCGAAGCATTTAAGAAAAAAATGATTCATTATCAGCCAAAATATATTGCATTTCTGGGCAAAGCAGCTTATATGGCTTTTTCGGGAAATAAACATTTAGCATGGGGCCATCAGGAAGAAAAATTCTGTGGTGCCTCGGTTTGGATACTGCCTAATCCTAGTGGCTTAAACAGGGGGTTTACACTTAGTGATTTGGTAAAACATTACCATGAGTTATACTTAGTTATTTCCAAATAATCTAATTTTCTGCGTATTGCCTCATCCGACCCTGGAAACTGTAAGTCCCTCTACCATATAAGAATATAAGGTCATTTAAGCTGACATGTCCTTATATTCCTTAAATGGTGAAGGCTTAGGCACTCTCGGCTCTTAGTAAAAGAGTATCCAACAGCTTAGGTGTCCTGAAGTGCCTTTGGTGGTCAATTGACTTGCAATTTTTCGTTTTTTCATCACCGCCTTAAACACCTTAGCTCACCTGAGTTTTCCTTGTTCCTCAATCTCAAACCAATAGTAGAAATTCCATAAGGCGTCATATTATTTTTCCTTGGCAATAGTCCCGGATACTTAATGATGATTTTTTATTGCACTCTATTAATGTTTAGCATAGTCATCATCAGGTAATTCAGCTCCTTCATTTATCATCTTATACAATAAATTTATTGGGCCTTCTGCTGATAAAATATTGTCTACATTATCTACCAAGTGGCCTGATTTTTCAGATTCCCTGAGTTTAGTATTGTCACTACTATCGTTGATCTTTTTTGTTGATTGTTTTGTTTCCTGTGCTGATGCTTCCATTTCATTTAATTTTTGATTCATATCTATATTCTTATTATAATATATTTTGCTTGTTTTCTTCATTTCCAGCATTTAGCTCATGATATGGCGCTGCACATAGCAGCAAGCTTTCATGACCCTCACGATTTATTGCTGCAAACGGCAGGAACCTCTCATGATACTCATGATTTATCGCTGCACATGGCGGGAAGCTTTCATGAGTTAAAACTGTTCTTATCACAAACGTGTTAGCTTGTAACCGTTGCCTTAGTTCGGTTAAGCGCAAATTTTCCCTTGCTCCAGTGGTAGGTTTTACCGATTGACGGAATAAGGAGGATAAGCAAGGCAATGCTAATTAATACAATACCAAATAACATAAATACTGCACGGTTGGTGAGCAATTGACTCTGTTGATTAAGGTTTTGCCAGATGGCAGCGTTTGCCAGTGCCGAGGCCTGATCGGCAGTAAAGCCTTTGGTGATATATAATCCGCGGTAAAAACTCAACCTTTCAACCATATTCTGGTTTTCTGGTGTTAAATAACCCAGAAATCCTTCTTTGAAATGCTGGTTAAAATAGAGTTGCAGGTTATAAAAGCCAGCAAAAGAATTTAGGGTTGCGGTAAAACGCGTACAGGCCGCAATTACCAAGCCTGTTGCGCCAGTATCCGCTGGTGCCGAAGACAATACATATATCATCAGGGGAACAAACAACAAACCTGAAGCTGCTCCCTGGATAAATATCGGAACCAGAAGATCTGTAAAAGAAAGATCGGGTGTGAGCAAGTAGGACATCCAGATATTAACCACCCCCATTAAACCAAATCCAATTGTAAAAAGCATTTTTAGCCTTACCCTTTGCGCAAGCAGCAGTTGGATTGAAATCACCAGCATTCCAACCATTGCCACAATATTGCAAAGCCCCAATTCGATTACCTCCAGTGTGCTCCATTTCAGCACTCCTGTTGCATAATTATAAATTAGGTTAATGCTATCCTTACTGCCATAATAAATGGCCAAAAGACAAATGCCTATCACAAAACTGCGCAGTTTAAAAACCTTGAGGTGTACCACAGGTCTTTTAACAATGTGTTGCCTGTACAGAAACATTAGCGCTCCGGTTAGCGTGGCGAGGGTGCTGTAACGTATGCGTCCATCGGCGAACCAATAATATTTCGATCCATAGATAATGGTATAGGCCAATGCAAGTGCCGTACAGGCGAAAATCACCATTCCACTCCAATCAATCTGGTAAAGCGGGTAAGGTTTATGACCCGACGACCGTTTCAACATCAGCAGGATAATCACCACCATTAACAATTGGAACATGATCAGGTAATCATAACTCACTTTCCAATCGGCCGATTCGACCACTATACCCGCAACCAAACCGATTAGCACGGTATTGCTCAATATGGTGCCATAAAATACCGCAGGCGCAATAGCCTTTACTTTTTCAGCTGGCAACCTGGTAAATATCAGGAGCAGTGTAAATACCAACACATTGCCTGTCAAAATGCCTTGAAAAAACCTGATCACCAAAAACAGGTTGATATCCTTACAGTAAATACAAAGCGCATTTAAGCATATGGCCAGTATTAAACTCATCAGCAAATAGCTGCGCGCCTGGAAATACCTGAAAAAGCGGAACTGCAATGGGATAACGGTAATGATACCAGCGTAAGTAGCCATTACGGCAAACGATATATCTTCGGGTTGTGCACCAAGGTAACCAACCATATAGTTCTGTGTAAGTACGAACATACCCAGTTGTGATAACGACGATAGCAATAAAAGGAAAAGTGCAATACGCACACCCCAATGCCAGCCTGTTATCCAATCTTTAAAATAAGCAGGTTTCATGATTTCGTCTGTCTTTTAACCGCAACATTTACGCTCATACCCGCAATTACGTTTCGCTCCTCTCCCTTATCAAAGCTGATTTTTACAGGTATCCGCTGAATGATCTTCACAAAATTCCCCGTCGAATTATCAGGTGGCAAAAGAGAGAACCGTGAACCGGTAGAACCTGCAATTGCCATAATTTTGCCTTTAAACACTTTGCCTTCCATCGCATCTATCCTGATATCTACAGCCTGCCCCACATACATTCCGCTCACCTGTGTTTCTTTATAATTCGCCGTAATCCATTTTTCTTTTTCGTTTATAATGCTCACCAATGGCTGCCCACTTTGTATCTGCTGGCCTTCCATAATATTTTTGCGTCCGAGTCTGCCGCTATAGGGCGCACGGATAACAGTATACGATAGGTTAAGTCTGGCCAGCTCCAATGCGGCTTGTTTTCTTTTGATATCGGCCTGAAGAATGGCGAAATGGCTTTTTAGTTCTATAATCCGGGCTTTACTTGTTTTAAGTCCGTTTTTTGCGCCGCTATAATCACTTGCAGCTACATCATAACGTGCTTTAACCTGTTCGAGATCGGCACCCGTGGCCGCCTCTTCGTTTACCAGGCTGGTATAGCGTTTGATGTCTTGTTGCTGTTGTACATATCGCGCCTTCGCACCATTTATCTGATCCTGATTAACCCGTGTACCCATTTCGGCCGAACCGATACCCGCGCTAAGCACGGTAAGCTGTGCCTGGGCATCATCCATTGCAGCTTCTGCTACCTGAAGTTGGGCACGGTACTCCCTGTCGTCTAACACAACCAGCGTATCGCCCTGTTTTACCACCTGATGTTCGTTAAAACGCACCTCCTGAATATAACCTCCCGCCCTTGCCGAAACCGGATTGATATACGATTCTACCTGCGCATCGTTTGTTTCTTCATAAGCATTGCTATATTTCCAGTACTGAAAAAAATATATTATACCAACAAACACCAATACTATTCCTGCAACCGTGATCACTACGTTTCCCGGATGTATTTTATGATTTTCTTTTTTCATTTCTATTTGTGATTATAAATTGCCACTGCTGTAAAGGATATGATAATAAATGGCAAGGGCATCAGTTTGGGCCTTTACCAGATTAAACCTTGATTCCTGATAGAGATTATCGGCATCAAGCAGATCCGTCAGCAGTGATAACTGGTTTAAGTATTTTGTATTTACTATCTTGTAATTTACCTGGGCCTGTGCTACAGAATGTTCATTAACTGAAATCCGCTTAAGGGCTTCGGCGTATCTGATAGCATAAGATTTCAGCAATATCCGTGCATCATCACGATAGGCCTCTTTCTGTACTTCAAGCTCTTTTACCCGTAGCTTACTTGCGGTAAGTTTGCTTCTGTTTTGATATATGGAAGAGATACTATACTGTACTTTCAAGCCGATAAAACCAATAGAATATGCCTGATCTACAGGTGGAAAAAAAAGGTAATTGGGATAATTTAACCCATATGCAGCATACAGGCTAAAACTGGGCAAATTGCCACTTTGTATTCCTTTCAGTTTCGCTGCTTGCAGTCCGATATTTTCGGTAACTCTTTGTACTGGATAAGAAGAAACATCTCCCAAGCCAACAAGGGGCAATAGCGAAGCAATATCGGGTTTACGCATGCCAGCTGAATCGGCAGGAATGATCATTACCGAATCTGGTACGTTGATTAAAACATCTAGTTTTTGGTTTGCTATCGAAATATTGTTTTCATTCTGCTCGAGCGAAAGTGCCACATTTGATGAGGCCACTTCTGCACGTAACACATCACTCCGGGTTACTTTCTGATTTTTATAAAGCGACCTGATATTGTTTAAGCGTGTCTGTGCTCTTTTAAGCTGCTCACCGATAAATTTTCGCAAATCGTAAAGCCTCAACAATTCGAGATACTGATTGGCCGTTTGTAGGGCAATATTCCCAGCCTGTTCTCTTGTATTTAGTTTGGCAAGGCTTAACCGCGAATTTGCCTCGCTTTCAAATGCCCGCTGCTTGCCTCCGCTGTAGATATTGAACAAAGCATCTATACCTAAAGTAGCACTGTTCGAACTTGGTTTTCTCGGTCCTGTATTAGCATGATTAAGGCCTTCAGTAAAAAGCGTAAGCCCTGAGAAACGCTGATAAGAAGCACTCGCATTAACCGTTGGTAAGGCGTTACGGTACGCATCCTTACGGTCTTCGGCACTGGCATCTTGCCCGATATTTGCCGCCAATAGCCATTTATTCTGGCTTTTAGCAAATTGTACGGCTTCGGCAAGGCTAACCTTATAGCCAGTCCCAGCCAATACCTGAGCGCTTACATTTATTGGCTTTGATAAAAAAAAACTCAGCAATAAAAGCGCAATTATTAAAAACGGTTCTTTGCCGTTATAAGCATATTTATACATGGCTCATTGTCTTTTGATTAGACAAAATTCCTGTAAAATATGGCCCTATACTCGATTATATTGCGCTAATATTAGTCGAAATGGCTTAATAAGATACAATTAAGTATTCTTAACTGTAATCGGTTGAATGATATTGGACTTGATACTATAATCCATTGTTAAAAACCTTCGTTGCCTTACCATTGACAACTTATGTTTATTGTTTACCACCCTAGACAGATTAGGCCACCTTAGTTGGATATTTTCAGGCGATATGGTTAGACTTAGATGTACTCAGGTATCTTAGGTGGTCAACAACTAAGAATGAGACCTGATTATAGAACCTTACCATAATCATTTACCCAAACACTCCACCCCAGCCTTAGTCTGCTGAATTTGAAAACTGGAGATTGATCCATTGGGTATTGATCATTTAAAAAAAGCGCTAGCTAAACTGTTTGCGGTACTCAACCGGCGACATGCCTGAATTGGCCCTGAAAAACTTACCAAAAACAGATTGCTCAGAAAAGTTTAACATGCTACTGATCTGCGATACAGTAAGTGTTTTGTTCTGCAGTAAAACCTTCGCTTCGAGCATCACAGCTTCATCGATCCATTTTCCGGCAGATTTGCCAGTTTGTTTTTTTATGGCTGCTGAAAGTGATTTGGGCAATAGGAAAAGCTGATTGGCATAAAAATCTAGTTTACGTTCATGCATGTAGTTTTTGGCGAGTAAATGCCTGAATTTTTTAAAAAGCAGATTGTCTTTTGGTGCTGAAGAGGTATCAGGAATATGTTGGCGATAATAAGCGTCAATTTCATAAACCAGGGCAAAAATATAACTCCTGATCAGTTCTTCCTGATGAAAACCACCTGAATGCTGTGTTAACTGGATGAGTTCGTATATTTTGTTGATCTTGATAAAGTGGGCGTCTTTGAGCGGTAAGACAATAAGATCGCTGTTTTCGAAAAAATTATATTTAAAAAGAAAAAACAGATCTGCATAACGCTCCAATAAAAAGCTATCCTTAAAAAAGATGACGTCCATTTTCAGCAGATCACTACGTTTACTGAAATAACGGATAACAGATGGCCCCAAAGTGATAATTGCCGGTGCATCAACATCCCAAGAACTTAACCCTACATTAAGCCTTACGCCGCCTTCTTTAATATAAGCAATGGCATAACTTTCGGCCCTATAGGGTTCTTCATGATAAGGATGATCGCCAGAGCCTACAAAAAGATATTCCCTGTTATTGTCGGGCACTGAAAATAGCCGGCTATGCCTCGAAAGCGAAAAGGTCTTCATGTTATCCATTAATATAAAAATACAAAATAGAATGGTTTTGAATGCAAATGATCGTTGCCACGTTATTTTTTTTAATAGACGTAGACCACGCCATAACCTTTGGCAGAAATAGCCATCAGGAAAATAATCGAGAAAATTATTTTTTATGCACCTGGTTCATCATCGGCAGAAGCAATGCCTTGATTCCTGACCACGTTTAACACGCCTGTTCGCCAGTGTAGGTATCCTAACAGTCCACAGCGTTCGATTACCTGCTCTTCAATTTTAGCAGGCACGTCGTTTACTACACGAAAACGGATTTTATATTTTGGGTTGTAACTGATGTAAATGATGACGTCGGCGTTACGCTCCCCAACATCCGAAAGGAATGCCAGATGTTGATCACGCAACTCTTCTGCAGCACGCTGTAAACGTTCATTCATCAACTTCGAAAGCGCCTTATCGGGAACAAAATCAGTTTCCAGAATAGCAAGTACCGTAACAACCATGTGTGCAAAAATAAAAACCTATGCCATATCTACAAACCAAATTTACCAAAGCACTGAAAATGAGCTGAAATAATTTTTACTTCAAGGAAGAATCCTATTAGATATCAAAAAAATCCATGTTTAGCATTAAAAAACCAGGAACAATCATGTATTTTATCATGTGTTATTGATCGCAGATCACTCTTGCAGCCTTCTTTGCCAATTTTATAGGTATCGCATTTTCCGTTCCTTTACTCCGAAGAATAGCGCCCTCAAAAAGCATAATAATCTGGATGGCCAGCGAATTACTATCCTTAAGGCCACCTTCTATGAGGTAACGTTCAACAAGTTGTTGAAGCGCCGCAACGTGAAGATCGCAGGCTGCTTCTATTTCTTTCGCTTTGTGCGCATATTCCGTTTTGGCATTCATGGCAAAACAACCATCTACATTGCCTGCATCAACGCGTTCAGCAAGAAAATCAAAAATCCTTAAAGCCTTATCAACCGGATTTTTTGAGGCCGATTGTTCAACATAAGCAGCTATCGCCCCAAACACGGTTTGGTGATAATATCCGATGGCAGCGATAATCAGTCCTTCTTTTGAAGTGAAATGTTTGTAAAGGGTACGTTTAGATATTCCTGTACCCTCGATTATAGCATCTACACCTGTAGCATGAAAACCGTTTTTATAAAAAATGCGATAAGCACTGCTGATCATTTCGTCTCTTTTTAGGGATTTTGAAGCCTGATCTGTTTCTTTAACCATCACTGAAAATTCTTTTTGCAAATGTAAACTAAACGGTTTACATTTGCAAGAAAGTAAACCGATCGGTTTACATCAGGTTTTGATGTGGATCATTGGCAACAGAAACGAATTAAATATTTTAAAAATGAATGAGAACAAAGAAATGGGGACTGCTGTAGTAACAGGTGCCTCTTCAGGTTTAGGCGAAGTATTTGCCGAAAGATTGGCCGAGCGTGGTTATAATTTAAAACTAGTGGCCCGCCGTAAGGATAGATTAGATGCGCTGGCTGAAAAACTCGAAAGTAAATATGGAATCAAGGTAACCAATCTTGTTGCCGATTTAGGCTCGGATAGCGAACTTGAAAAAGTTGCTGAAAACTTAAGAAGCGACAATAGCATAACACTGCTCATTAATAATGCGGGCACCTCTACACTTTCATCAATATCCTCAACAAGTGTAGCCAAACAAAAAGAAATGGTTAATGTGAATGTTACGGCTTTAATGGTGCTATCGCACGCTGTTTTACCCGGGTTTATCGAAAAAAATACAGGTATCTTGATTAATATCGCCTCGGTGCTGGGATTTTATACCTTACCAATCAGTGCAGTTTACAGTGGCACAAAGGGTTTTGTAGTTCAATATACCCAGGGTTTGCAAGAAGAAGTAAAAGGAACCAATGTTCAGGTTCAGCTGGTAAACCCTGCCACTACTGCAACGGAAATATGGGAAGTTGGTGGTGTTCCATTATCGGCATTGGAGCAATCGACAATTATGACCACCGAAGATTGTGTTGATGCCATCCTTTCGGGATTAGATAAAGGTGAACAGGTTACACATCCTTCAGTACACGATCAAAAACTAATTGATAATTATGAGGATGCCCGTATAAAATTATTCCAGGGTTCACAGCATGGTCAGCCCGCTGAGCGCTACATCACACAAGCCTAGATTTATCTTCATTAGCCAGATAAATTAAATTCTTTTATATCAGCTTAACAGCCTGTTAATGGCAGGCTGTTAAATTGCGTACATGCAGATTAACAGACATAGCTCCAGCCGAATACTTAACGCCATTAAAATAGGCGACCAAATAGAAGATAACCTTGGCAACCAGGGTAAAGTTATTGATATCGAAATCCTGAAAAAAAATCTAGGCGTCCAATATTATTTCCGGTTGCATAAGAAAAAGACGATTTTGATCATGAAATAGATCAATAAAAGTAATTTATAAGCTAAAAGAATAAGCGTTTACATGGCATAATCTCTTTTGAATTGCTCGGGTGTTAAACCTGAATATTTTTTAAAAAACTTGGTGAAATAGGAATTATCATTAAAGTTTAGTTCGTTTGCGATTTGGGAAATATTTACTTCTCCACTCACTAACAGACGTTTGGCTTCAAGTAAAATCCGCTCCCGGATCACCTCTCCTGCCTGTGCCCCAATAAGTTCCTTGCAAATTGCATTTAAGTGATTTGGTGTTATAAACAGCATTTCTGCATAATCTTTGGGCATCCGTTTCACGAGATAATTTTCTTCTACCAGCTTTTGAAAATTACGCAACACCACCATATTGTGCGTTTGGAACTGTGGTAACTGCGTAACTGCCATATGTTGCTCTACCAACATGAGCAGCGAAAGTAACAGCACTTTTTGAAAATCGATATTTTTATTTTGTACCGTATTAACCTGGCTATACAGTTGTTTACAAATGATCTCTACATCTGCCCTAACTTCACGGGGTATTGCTTTAACATTTGAATTATCGGTACCTGAAAAAAAGGGGAAACTTTCCAGATAATCTGGTTTTAGCAAAAATGATTGGAAAAAATCCTTTTCAAAATTAACAATATAGCCATCTACATCATCGTTAAAATCCCAGGTGTGCACCTGTCCGGGCGACATAAAATAAATCTGCCATGGGGTTACCTCATATTTATTGAAATCGATAGAATGCCTGCCAGCCCCAGAAGTAAAAACCACAAAATGATAAAACGTATGCCGATGTGGAAAAACGAGATTTTTGTGTGTATCCAAATAATGATTTAACCGATCAACTAAAATATCACCCCGTTCGTTATCGGTTATGGTACAAGAATCTAGAATAGGTATAACTTCTTTCATTCGCAAATTTAAGTATTGCGAATCTAATCAATTTAAGAAAGCTCCTCAAATAGAAATTATTTTCCGTTTGTATTGTCGCCAATTCTTGAAGGATCATAGTGTAACCCGGGAGAAAGCCAATACAACAATACCATTCTGGAGTACCTGTAATTAAAGGGCGAAAGCAAGGCTACGCCAGTGAAGATCACAAATACGAAATACCATAGGTTTTCATAAACAATATCAAGGCCTAGAACATAAGCGGCTACACTGATCGAAATAATTTCTGCAACATTCATGGCATAACTTACAAACATGGCCACATAAAAGTATCCGGGTTCGCGTTCAAATTTTAAGGCACACACTTTACACACTTCGTTCATCTTTTGAATTTTCAATCCATAAACAGCCCCGGTAAAAACCGATCCCATCCTACATCTCGGGCATTTAGAATGCACAAAACCACTCCATTGAGATACAGTATGTTTTTCATGACTTAATTTCAAATCTGAAAATTGATTGTTAGTGCTGTTTTCCATAATAAAATTCCTTTACCAAAGGTAAAAACAAGGCGCAGATTAATTATTGTATCAATCAACTTATTAATGGTATTATTTAGGGCTAATCAAATATGAATGAACGTTCGCCAATACGATTATTTGTAATTTTTGATCAGTAAAGCAAGTTTACTTAAATACCGATCGATCTTTGTGTTCCAAATAGGACAATAATTGATTCTGATGTAATTATCGTACTTCCCTGAAGTAGAAAACACCTGTCCTGGAAAAATCCCAATGCCTTCTTTTAAAGCACGCCTGGTGAGTTCCAGTCCGTCTATTTTAGCTGGTAGTTCAATCCATAAGCTAAATCCACCTTTTGGATTGGAGATATTAATTTCGGCAGGGAAATATTTATAAATGGATTGGAGATAGCGCAATAAATTTTTCTGAATGGCACTTTTCATTTTCTTCAAATGCACATGATACTGACCGATTTGCAAAAACCTACCTATTGCATCTTGTAAAATACCATTTGTAAAAAAATTGGCCGTGTATTTTAAACGTTTCACTTCTTCATGAAAAAGCCCTCCCGAAACCCAGCCAATCCTGAAACCAGAGCCAAGCGTTTTAGAGAAAGACGTACAGTAAAGCACCTGGTTTTCTTTATCATAAGCTTTTGCGGGCAAGGGCCGTGGATGTTCAAATGTTAAATCGCCCAATGCATCATCCTCAATTAAAGGGATTTTATATTTACCTAAGATTTCCAATAGCCTGATGATATTCTCTTTTGGCATCGAACCTCCAATCGGCACACCACAAACCGTAGTGATTACACATGCCGTTACTTTATGTGCTGAAACCGCTATTTCCAATTGTTCCAGATCTATACCATGCGCTGGCGTTACAGGTACTTCGAGCGCAAGTAATTTTCTGCTTTCCAAACTTTGAAGAATACCATATGGGGCTGGCGATTCAACAATAATGATATCTCCGGGCCTGGCAACAGCATCCAAACAAAGATTAATGGCTTCAATGCAACCATTTGTGACCAAAATATCGTCCATAGCAAGCGTCGCATCCCAATCAAAAGTTCTTCTAACAATCTGTTCTACCAGTCTGGGATGCCCTTCTATCAATGGATATTGAAAACTTTGACCGTTAATATCCTTAAGAGCCTCCCGGATACATTTACTCATAGCAGAAATGGGCAATTGTTCATTTACCGGAGCCACAATAGAAAAGTTGACCAATCCGAACGTACTTATATTCCGCTGCATGTTCCCTATCAAGTTATTTAAACTTACCTGATAGGGTAAGGGAATGTATTTTTCTGCTGATTTTGTCGCTAAAATACCATGCAATGTACTACTTACAAAAAAGCCGGATCTCGCACGCGAAATGATGAGTCCTTTATTTTCCAAAATGGTGTAGGCATGGAATACGGTAGTTGCACTTACCTGTAATTCCCTGCATATCTTGCGTACAGAAGGGAGCCGATCGCCAGCCTTTAAGCTTAAACTGGTTACAATTGCTTCAATTTTCCTGGCAATTTCTTCATACCTAAAAATACCCTGTCCTTGTTTCATTCTATCAAGCTTAGCTTCCCTATTGTTTTTTTAGACAAACAAATTTGATGTTAAAAAATCAAATAATGATTGGCTCAATTTCCCTAATATTTAACAATAATTCCTATAAAGCTAAAGGCTTGCAGATAAAATACGATGAATAAGACAACTTTTTGGTTGATCCAATTTAAACAGAAGCATTTCGGTGGTCAATTTCCATTATATCTTACCAGGAAGTTCCCATTTCTTTTACTTTTTCATCATCCCACATCCATATCAGCATAAACAAAGATATTATGGGCAGAAAGAGGGAAATCCAGAACCAGATCCAAAAACTTTTGCCAATCCGCAAAGCAAGCATTCCTGCTGCCAACTGAAAGCAACTCACTATAGAATATATAGCGAAAATAAAAGCAATTTCTAACATGATATTTCTGTTTGTATGTAATTTTTAGGATTATTTTGCGGGATAATCTTAACCCGCATGATGCTCAAGGCTCTCTTGCAGCATGGGGTGATTTTTGGGCGCAAGTGCCTTAAATTTGCTTAAGGTATTTAAGGTTAAATAAATAAAAAGCCCTGCAAAACCCAGGAAAGTACTCACTTCAATCAAGCCAATTTCCGAATACCAATGCTCGCTTTGTGCGCCACTGGTTCCGGGTATAATCATGACCCAGTAATCCAGCCAATGGCCAACAACAAGGATAATACAGGTAATTTTTAAAATCTTGATTTTTCTTTTGGCATCGCGCGACATCAGCACAAACACAGGAACAATAAAATTGATTACCATATTTAGCCAAAACCAGCTATTAAACTGTGGCTCCAGTCTTTTATAAAAATAGACCGATTCTTCAGGAATGTTGGAATAATAAATAAGGAGAAACTGTTCAAACCATAGATAAGCCCAAAATATTGAGAAACCGAATATCTGGATACCTAAGGTATGCAAATGACTTTCATTTACCCATTTTAAATAGCCTGTTTCATACAGATAAATAATCGTTAAGGTAATTGCAACCATACCGGTTACAAAAAATCCGATAAAATTATACCATCCAAAAAGGGTAGAAAACCAGTGCGCCTCTAACGACATTACTGTATCGAACGCAAACAATGGAATGGTAAAGCCAACAACAACCAAAAATATGCAGGCCAGCTTAAAACTTTTCCTATGGTTAGTTAAACCACCTACCTGATCTTCATTTGCAGAGTATTTCACAAATAACCAACCCATAAAACTATAGGCAGTCAAGTAAGAAAATAACCTGATAAAAAAGAAAGGGATATTGAGAAATGTAGATTTTCCCGCAATTATGGCATCATAATGCACATTACCAGGGGTTGTAACACCATGGGCCGACCAAACTTTGTACAGGTAAGGCAAAACCGCTTCTTTTCCTTCTTCATTCAGGCTGGTATGCGTAAAAAAAATCCCTGCGCTAATTACGGCAAGTAATATAACGGCCACTATGGGCAGCATTTTGGCAAAAACATGTGGTACCCGTACAATAGATGCCGACCAGCCTGCTTGCGCAACATATTGCATGGCACAAAAACATACTGCAAAAATGCATATGCCGGCAAAATAATAGGCCATAAGCAATAAGTTCGCGAAGGTACGCTCGCCACCGCCTGATGCAAAACCATATAGGATACCCATTATGCCAACAGCTACCATTGCCATACTCCAGGCCTTTACCTTTCCTTTAAATACATACTGCTGGTCAAAATTAGGGGGTGTTATCATTTGTAAATTGTGTTAAATTAATAATAGATCTTTATTTTCTGGCTTATCAAGAAGCGATCATGTCTTTTATCGAAGGGCTTAATTCAACCGCTTCCGAATATTTTAAAAGGTTACTGACATTTTCGTCGGAGGTAACATGATTTGATTTAATGACCACAAGGAAGCGATGATCGCGTGATTTTATCTTGAATAATTTTGGGGCTTTTGCCGGAAACAGCTGCATGGCCAATACGAAAGTAACCAGCATAACAACCAAATTTAACATCAGTCCCATAAGGCTTTCGCTATCCAAACTGAAGGTAATGCCATGTTGCAAGATGTAATACAAGAAGGTGCTAAGCGCCGCGCCCCCCAAACAACCAAACTTTAAAATGGCCAGCCCCGTTTTAATTTCCTTTATTTTCAATTTTTGATCCAGTCCACGGATATTTTTTGGAGAATAAACCTCATTAATGGAAATTTTATATTGTTGCAGCACATCAATACCATGCAGTAAATCATGCTCACTTTCAAAATGCATGAGGATGGATTTATTTTTTCGCATATCAGGATATTTATGGATCAATGTTTTTTTAATGAGACCACAAAATTATCTTATAAGATATAGCGAAAACAGATGCAGATTTTAACTAAAAAAGCATATCAGATGCTAAAGTTTTACTATCTCTGATCCCATGTCAAAAAAGATCGTGTTAATCACAAAGAAGTATTGGCTTTTTTATTGCGATCAATGATGTCCTCTCTACAACAGGATGTCAGCTGATTATAGCAGAACGGTATTTCCCTAAATAAAACAGGCAATCTGTATGGAGATTGCCTGTTTTTATAATGCTTATATTTCGTTTAAACCGCCAGATTTTCGGTTATTCCAGACTGAAGCAGCTTTAAGCGGCTGGCTATTCCGAGTGCTTTAAAAGTTTGGCTAAGCACATCACCCCCCTGGGTATAATGCGACCATCCTTCGTAATGCAAGGGAATTATCGTTGCATCCGGAAAAACAGCTGAGGTATCAATAGCATCATTTGTACCCATCGTTACGTTAAACGGGCCTCTGGGTTGGGCTCCTCCTGCAAATATAAACACATAACTGGGTTTAAATCTTTTGGCTACTTCAGCCACGCCCTGATAATATACCGTATCGCCGGTAATGTAAATTTCGAAATTTTTACTTCCTGTTACGCTGAGTACGAAACCCGTTACCGGACCCGAAATTTCTTCGATTCCCGCAGGACCATGACGTGCAGGGGTGCCTGTTATCGTTATTTTATCTCCATTGGGTGCATCTACAGATACACTTCCCCAGGTTTCTAAACCGGTAACATTCTTGCCCATTCTTTGCGCACCCGCTACGGTGGTGAAAACCTGTTTCATACCCTTGGCGAATTCCCGACCGCCCATATCAAAATTATCGTAATGCTGATCATGACTGAGCAAGACAAAATCAATCGTTCCAATATCAAAATTTTCAGGTTCTTTTGTTTTGCTTACCGTGAGGTCTTTTCCCAAAGGATATACTGTTCCTGAAGGATCGAAAGTAGGATCAGTGATAAACCTTAAACCTGATATTTCTATAATTGCTGTAGGCCCATTAAGATAGGTGACCTTCAGTGCTGCTGTATGTTCCATATTTATATTTATAATCTACGTTCATCTTCTTGTATTGGAAGATCGTTGATGCTTGCAAATCTTTTTTGCATCAGGCCATTTTCATCAAATTCCCAATTTTCGTTCCCATAAGCACGGTACCATTGTGCGTTAACATCGCAGTATTCGTATTCAAACCTCACGGCAATTCGGTTATCGGTAAAAGCCCAAAGCTCTTTTTTGAGTTTATACTGTAACTCTTTTTCCCATTTTCCTGAAAGAAATTCAACAACGGCTTCCCTCCCATTGATAAACGCGGATCTGTTTCGCCACTCCGTATTTTCGGTATAAGCAAGCGAAACCTTAACGGGATCCTGGCTGTTCCAGGCATCTTCTGCCAATTGTACTTTCTCTATTGCGGTTTCGCGGGTAAATGGTGGTAAAGGGAATTTCTTTTCCATGTCTTTTTGTTTTCAACTTTTACCTAAAATTACTCAACGTTTGATGAAATAAAATTTATTTTAAAATTTACAGCAAAAAGTACCACAACGAAGTTGAATAATACCATTAAGGCCTTAAAAGCTATAGTTAACTCGTTTTTTTCAAAGAAAAGATCATGCGGAATACACATCCGGTTTGTCACCAGCACGACATTTATAAAACAACTATAATGGTTATTGAGGTGAAGAAGGGATGGTAAAAAGAAATTAAGCACATCTTGGGTAAAGACTCCTTGCTTGAGACTTAAAACAGCTTTATATTTGGAAACAGATCGTATTACAACCATGGTTTTTAAAAATAACTCAAATGAGTTTCTATGTGTGACTGAACTGAACAAGGAAAACCAAAACAGCGTTTTTAATGTTCGGGAAACAGATATGACCTTTATTTGGAATACTGGTGAGAAGCTAAATATTACAGTTGACAAAGTTCCGTACCACCTTTTGAGAAATGAAATCATCTTTCTGACCGAATTTCATAAAATTGATGCTATTGATGTTGATACGGCAAGAATGGTGCGCTTTAATCAATCATTTTTTTGCATTATTAACCATGATAATGAGGTGGGAAGTAAAGGGCTCTTGTTTTTTGGGGCAACTGGCGTACCTGTTGTTACAGTGGATGAACAGATTGTTAGGGATTTTGAAATCTCATGGGACATTTTCATGAGAGAAATGGGACAGGATGATATTCTTCAAAAAGACATGTTACAATCCATGCTTAAACGGATGCTGATCCTATCCGTACGAATTTTAAGAAAATCGACCAATTTAAACAAGTTGGAAAACAGTCAGGCCGATATTATCAGAGAATTTAATTACCTCGTAGAAGGCCACTTTTCCAAACACCACGACGTTGCTTTTTACGCTTCGAAGCTGAATAAATCGCCTAAAACCCTTTCTAATTTATTCTCTATTGTTTCTCAGCGTGCGCCATTAAACATTATCCACGATAGGATTATGGCCCATGCACGGTTACAGATCAATTACACCAACCTTTCGATTAAAGAAATTGCTTATGAGTTGGGCTATGAAGATATCCAAACCTTTAGCAGGTTTTTTAAAAATAAAGAAGGCATATCTCCGGTGCAATACCGCGAAAAAAATGCCATGCTTCAAAATTAAACTTCCCTTCCCCTCTTTTAAAGTTCTCTTCAGGGGCATTGCCATGCTCTTTTTTTTCCATTTCCCAGCGCATTCGATCCTTTTTTAAACATAAAGGAAAAAATGCCAACTCTTCGGGAAAAGCTGCCTATCAGCAGCCTTGTTTTTCGGTGCAAATTTGTACTAACAATATGAAAATATTGCAGAACAATTTAATAAATAAAATTATGGCACGCTTAAAAGCAATTGATCCGGAAGAAGCTACCGGAAAAACCAAAGAACTATTCGAATCTGTTAAAGGTAAAATGGGAATGGTTCCGAATATGATGAGAACAATGGGAAATTCTCCCGCGGCATTAAATGGATATTTAGCATTTAGTGCTGCCTTAAACAGCGCTACAATTGGCGGTAAACTCGGAGAGTTAATTTCTTTAACCGTTGCAAACGAAAATGGCTGTAACTATTGTAATGCTGCGCACAGCTATGTGAGCAACAAAATCGGATTAGATGCTGATGCAATCAGTAACGCTAGAAAAGGAACTTCAACAGACCCAAAAATCAATGCAGCACTGGTATTTGCAAAAGACATTCTGAACTCAAGGGGTCACGTTAGCGATGAGTCTATCGAACAAATCAAAAATGCAGGCTACAATGAAGCCGAAATTATCGAAATCGTAGCCAAGGTTTCGCTGAGTATTTATACCAATTACATCAATGTTGTTGCGGCTACCGACATCGATTTTCCAAAAATTACACCAATTCACTAACCATCATGAAAACAACTTATCATACCAGAAAAATCCAGGGAGTGGATATTTTCTACAGGGAAGCCGGCGATAAAAACAAACCAACATTGGTGTTATTACATGGCTATCCAACTTCATCCCACATGTACAGGAACCTGATTAACGATCTTTCAGACAAATACCATTTAATTGCTCCAGATTACCCTGGTTACGGCCGAAGTGAACAACCTCCAATTGCCAAATTCGATTATACCTTTGATAATTTCGCCAAAATTGTGACCGCACTCTTAGGAGAACTGCATATCAATAAATACAGTCTTTACCTAATGGATTATGGCGCACCGGTTGGCTTCAGAATAGCCAGTGCCAGCCCTGAAAAAGTAGATGCGTTAATCATTCAGAACGGTTGTGCCTACGAGGAAGGACTTGAAACTTTCTGGGATCCGATTAAAGCTTACTGGAAAGACATTAATAACAAAGAAGCTGAAACATCCCTTCGCGGATTTCACGACGAAAATGGCCTTAAATGGCAATACACCCATAGCGTACCTGATGTAAGCGTGATTTCGCCAGATAATTGGGAAATCGACCTCCGCCACCTGGACAGACCTGAAAACGGCGCTATTCAACTTGCGCTGTTCTATGATTACCAAAGCAATGTGCCACTCTATCCGTCATGGCAGGAATATTTCAGAAAATACCAGCCTGAAACCTTGATTGTATATGGTAAAAACGATTATATATTTCCTGGATCAGGTGCCGAAGCATTTAAAAAAGATCTTAAAAACCTCGAATTCCATCTTTTCGAAACCGGGCACTTCGCATTGGAAAGTCACGGAACGGAAATCGCAGTATTAATAAGCGATTTCCTGGCCAGAAAAGTAGTAAAGTAACAGAAATTATAATGCTGCAGGCGAAATGGATTAGCCTGCAGTTTTAATTAATAAAATGAATTAAAAAAATCAGAAAATGAAAAATATAGCAATTAATGGCCTGGGCAGAATAGGAAGAGCAGCACTAAAAGTGATTTTAGAAACTAAAGATCTTCGGCCAGTTGGCATAAACGATTTAATGAGCATCGAAAACGCAGTGTACCTGTTAAAACATGATAGTATTTATGGAACCTATGAAAAAGAAGTCAGCCATAAAGACAATGTTATTTACATTAATGATCAAGCGATCAGATATACTTCCCTTAAAGAAATAAATGATTTGCCCTGGAAAGAATTGAATGTGGATGTGCTTATAGAAAGCACGGGAGTATTTACAAATAAGGCAGATGCAGAAAAACACATCGCTGCCGGCGCAAGGTTTGTGGTTATTTCGGGACCAACCAAAGATACGCCAACGGTGGTACATGGCGTAAATACAGAGGATGGCAAAGTAAATATCTTCTCTTGCGCCAGTTGTACAACCAATAACATCAGTCCAATTATAGAGATTATTGGGCGAAGGATAGGAATCAAAAAGGCCATATTAAATACTACCCATGCCTATACCGCATCACAAACACTGGTTGATGCCCCCTCTAAAAAAGAGCCAAGGATGGGCAGAGCAGCAGGAATGAACCTTGCCCCTGCTGCAACTGGCGCAGCCATTGCCACCACCAAGGCATTACCACAATATTTAGGTAAATTTGATGGAGTAGCCATCCGTGTGCCCGTGCCAATAGGTTCAATTTCTGATATTACCTTTATTTCCGAACGGCCAACTACTATAGATGAAATCAATAGCATTTTAACCGAAGAAGCCGCTACTGAAAGATATCAAAACGTAATCAGTACAAGCAACGAGCCTTTAGTTTCGACCGATATTATAAAAAGCCCTTTTGCGGCGATTGTAGATCTGGAAATGACGCGGGTAGTAGATGGCGACCTGGTTAAAGTAATGGCCTGGTATGATAATGAATGGGGATTTACCAATCAAATGATCAGGCAAATCCAGTCTCTTTAATTAATGAACTAAACCCAACGAAGATGAACTATTCGGAACTGGCATTTACAGGTGCCATTAAAAAACTGCAGGAAAGATTGGGCAGCAGGCTCAGTTATGAAAGAATGGAGAAAATGAGCTACGTTGATGGCCTAACGGATTCAGAAGCAGAGTTTATTGCGCATCTCGATAGTTTTTACATCGCATCCTTTGGCGAAAACGGGTATCCTTATATCCAGCACCGTGGCGGACCGAAAGGTTTTATCAAAGTGATCGATAAGGCCACCATTGGGATTGTCGATTTTATTGGCAACCGTCAATATATTTCCACTGGTAATATCTCTAAAAACCCAAAAGTTTCGCTCATTTTACTCTCCTATCCACTTCGGGCAAGGTTAAAAATTTATGCAGAGGCAGAGATCGTCGAAATTGATGAAAATCATAAGCTGTACGATCTTCTTAAACCCGAAGATTATAAGTTTAAACCCGAAAGGATGATGGTTTTTCATATCAAGGCATACGATTGGAATTGTCCGCAGCACATTAGCCCTAAATACAGCGTAGCTGAAATACAAGAGTTATTTGAACCTCAAAAACAATACATTACAACCTTAGAATTGGAAATTAAGGCCTTAAAGGAAAAACTCAGCAAACAATAATACGGTGCATCAACATTATCTTTTAGAAAAAAAAGGGGCAAACATTCATCATGTTCGCCCTCTTTCTGTTTAAAGTCATCACAAGTTAAACAGACCTATTTACAGTGAATGGATAGACGATCAATTCATGTGCAACAAAAATAATACAATTACTTTAACTTTGCGTCAGAATGCAAAAGAATAATGTGGATTAACAGCGAAAACAAAAGATCTCTGACCTTCCTATTAAAAAACCTCTTCGTAATTAATTTCTGCCACGCAACGGTAATATTTATTCCAGCCAGGCAGCAAATAAATACCAATCGGTATATTCGTAGCATGAATACTACTCTTTATAAATCAACCCGACATTTCGCCCCGAGTGAAAAAAAGCGAATGATATGGAAAAGATTTTAGAATATGAAAAGACGGGTTTAACATTGGATAGCATGCAACATTTTTTTTTGATGAAATAAAGGCATAAAAAATTTTAAATTAAAAAATACCGATTGGTATAAAAATAAGAACAAACAAAACGATGAATGGATTAAAACGAATCATGTTGTTGATTACGGTAATTGCAGCGGCGATCATGGAGCTTATTGATACCTCTATTGTAAACGTGGCCCTAAACTATATGAGTGGAAACCTTGGCGCAACACTCGAAGATACCTCCTGGGTGATTACCTCCTATGCCATTGCCAACGTAATTATTATCCCAATGACCAGTTTTCTGACGACCAATTTGGGGAGGCGGAACTATTATATCGGATCCATCATTCTCTTCACTTTTTGTTCTTTTATGTGTGGAAATGCCACAAACATCTGGGAACTAGTGGGTTTCAGGTTTTTTCAGGGATTGGGTGGCGGGGCGTTGCTTTCGGTTTCGGCGGTAGTGGTTTACGAGCTTTTCCCAAAAGAAAAACAGGCCACTGCAGCAGCTTTGTTCGGCATAGGAATTTTTATAGGCCCTACAATCGGACCTACCCTTGGCGGTTTTATTACCGAAAATTTCTCCTGGCCCTGGATTTTTTACATCAACATTCCTTTGGGTATTGCAGCCGCTGTGTCGTGTTATTTTTTATTGATGGAACCCATCATAAGTACAGGAAAACGAAAAATCGACTGGCTTGGCATTGCACTTTTGGCCATTGGCGTGGGCGCCCTACAAACCGTACTCGAGCGTGGCGAAACCGACGATTGGTTTGATGCAGGTTATATTATATTTTTAACGGTTTTAGCCGTAGTAAGTCTCACCAGTTTTATTTTATGGGAATTAAAGGTGGATAATCCGGTTGTCAATCTGCGGATTTTGAAAAGCCGATCACTCAGTGTAGCGGCCATTCTTACCTTTATTACCGGCATCGGGATGTACACTTCTATATATCTTACTCCTGTGGTTGCCCAGCGTATCCTTGGTTTTACGCCCACACAAACAGGCTTGATGTTGTTACCGGGCTCGATATTAGCCGTTCTGGCACTTGTTGCTTCGGGTAAATTGCTTCAAAAGGGTGTTTCGCCAGCCCTTATTATCTTCTTCGGCTTTTTATCTTTTATCTACTTCAACTATTCCATGTTTGGCATAAATCTCGATTCGAGCGCTGCATCCATTACCGGAAATTTAATTTTCAGGGCCCTGGGTATGGCGCTGTTAACCGTTCCACTGGGCACACTTGCCGTTTCTTCTCTCGAAGCTAAGGATATTCCCCAGGGTACAGCTTTTAATAATATGATGCGTCAGCTTGGTGGATCATTCGGGATATCGATCATCAATACCTACATTGCCAGACGGGTAGCTGCACACCGAACCGACCTGATATCGAATATCAATCCCTATAATGAGGCCGCTGTGAGCCGTATCAATGCTTATACCAATGCGTTTCACCAGAAAGGACACACCTGGAATGATTCGAAACAACAGGCCATGATGTTAATGGAAAAAGTAGTGGTTAAACAATCATCCTTTGCAAGTTATCTCGATGGCTATTTCTTAATCGGACTTTTTTTCGTGATCGTCATTCCGTTATTGATATTGGTAGCCAAAAGAGATAAAACAAAACCAGTTGTAGTGGCCGGAGGAGATCACTAAATATTAACAGCCAGCTTTGCATCAGATTTCTTGCAAAAAAGATTGTGCATAGCCCCGGGCGTAGCGGCATCCCCGAAGCGCAGCGAGGGATACAGCGAAGCACAGGAACAAACCCAAATAGTTGCACAGTCATTGCGCTCCTATAAAAATGATAAACTTATATATATATAATGCCTTGTTTTGTAAAGCAGGTTCATTGCTTTTCTGTTGCAGCAGCCCTTCTTTCCGCTCTTATCTTTTTGTGACAGTAAGTAAATGATGATCGGCCCTGCAACAAAAAGGATAACCGCTACAATAAGGTTTAGGGAACAAAAGATACTGCAGGAGAAAATTAACTAGCGACTTTGCATCGGATTCCTTGCAGAAAGGTCGTGCTTAGCCCTGGGCGCAGCGGCATCCCCAAAGCGCAGCGAGGGATACAGCGAAGCACGGGAACAAACCCAAATAGCTGTACAGGTCCTGCGCTCCAAAAAAGGATAAACTTAAAATGTATTATGTCTTTTTTGTAAAGCAGGTGTAGCGCTCTTCGGTTGCGGCAGCCCTTCTTTCCGCTATTATCTTTTTGCGATCGTAAGTATATGATGATCGGCCCTGCAGCAAAAAGGATAACCGCTACAATAAGGTTTAGGGAACAAAAGATACTGCAGGAGAAAATTAACTAGCGACTTTGCATCGGATTCCCTGCAGAAAGGTCGTGCTTAGCCCCGGGTGCAGCTTCATCCCCAAAGCGCAGCGAGGGATACAGCGAAGCACGGGAACAAACCCAAATAGCTGTACAGGTCCTGCGCTCCAAAAATAATAGATTTAAAATTATTCTCATGCCCCTATTCTCCAGTTATAATGAACCGATTTTGGCCGATTTATAAAACCCGTTGGTCGAGAATTAAGCGCTGTTGGTATAAAGCACGAATAAGCGCTGCAACGTTTTGCCCCTGCCTGCGTCTCATTATCAAAACAATCACAAAAACATTATATAAAAATATAAACAACAGCATTATGAAAACCTCAATCAAAACCCTAGCAACATCAGTATTCGCAGTTATCGTTTTAACTTCGTCAATCTTCGCTTCCAATGTAGTGGCAAATGAAAAACAACCTGTTAAAATCACTGCACCAAGCGGTATCTCTAAAGTAATCGTAAGTGGAAATGTAGAAGTGACACTGATCCAGAACGGAACAGAAGGTGTAAGTTATAACGACGACAATACCGGTAAAGTAAAAGTGATGCAAGATGGTTCTGGCTTAAAAATCAGTTCGGAAGATAAAGCCTTGGCTAAAATTACCGTTTACGTAAAAAACATATACCGTATACAGGCATCAGATGATGCGGTGGTAAAAACAGAAGGCAAACTGGATGTCAAATACCTTCAGGTATTTTTAACAGAAAACGCCGTTGCTAAAATCAACTCAAATACAGAAAGTTTATATACTGTAATTGAAGATCATTCTGACCTGAAATTAAGCGGTTCTACAGAAAACCACAGCCTGGTAATGGGTAAAACACAAAAATTAGATTTAGATCGGTTTTCAGCCTTGAAAACTGAGCTGAACACTCCAGAAGCTACCGTGCAAACAGCTTCATTGGCTAAATAAGCCAGTATAATATGCACCAAAAGGCGGTAAAGCAATTTTACCGCCTTTTTTCTTTATACACAGTTTCGATATTTTATAGTGCCTCATGCTCTCCATAATGCTCAAACAGAAGATTTAAAATATTACCAAGCACAGGGTTATGATCGTCGGCCCGCCAATTGATAAATATATCGGATTTAAAAGGCAAAGAAATAAACCGTAAACCAGGACTTTCGTGATGCAGATAAGAATCGGGTAAAATGGCGATCCCAAGTCCTCTTCTTACCAGTGCAATAATGGTTGATCCGAATTCGGAGTGCAGAAATGCATCGGGAACAAAACCATACGACCTAAACAACGAATGGATAATGTCGCTATAACTGCTCCCCTCATCCTTGGTTGGTAAAATGAACTTTTCCTTTTTAAGGCTTTCAGCCGATAAATCACCGAATACTTTTAAATCGTGTTCTTCCGGAACCACCAAAGCCAAATGATCTGAGTGTAACTTTCTGGATTTTATGCCTGCTTCACTGTTAATGGCCAGGTCGATCTTATAATTCTTAAGAAAATCGAGCTGATTTTCGTATAAAACCTGCACCAGTTTAATCTGGAGCTGTGGAAATACCTCACTGATCTTTACCAGAATATCGGGCATAATGGAAGCCGATATCGAATCGGGATGAGCAATGGTGATGGCACCACGTTCGCCTAAATGGATCTGCTTGGCAAACTGGTGAATATATTCGAGCTCACTCAGCTCGACTTCCCATTTCTCCTTTAAAAACTGACCGGCGGGTGTGAGTTTTACATTTCTTTTATTGCGGTCGAACAGTTGCAGACCCAGCTCATTTTCCAGCGACTGAATCTGGCGGCTTAGTGCAGACTGGGAAATGTTTACCTTTTCTGCTGTTTTCCAATAATGAAGCTGCTCCGACAGGGCCAAAAAATACTTAATCCGCTGTAAATCCATTAATGCAATTTATGCATTAATAAATGAATAAATAGCATTTTAATACATTTAATAAGTGATTACATTCGTGCCATGGAAAATATCGCAATCGAAAGGGCAACACTTCAGGATGTACTCAAACTTCAGGATATCGGAAGAACAACATTCGGACAAACCTTTGCTGAACTCAATAGTGTAGAAAACATGCAAAAATACCTTCAGGAGAGCTTTTCGATAGCTAAGTTGACTGAAGAACTGAGTAATCAATATTCAGAAATTTATTTTGCCATCCTTGATGCAAATGTGATCGGTTATCTAAAAATTAACCTGAACCAGGCCCAAACCGAAAAACTGGATCTGGATGCGCTGGAAATTGAACGGATTTATGTTAAAAAAGAATTCCATGGTCAGAAAGTGGGTCAGTTACTTTATCAAAAAGCCATCGAAATTGCGCATAAAATACAGGCCAGTTATGTTTGGCTGGGCGTATGGGAAGAAAACCAGAGGGCCATCAAATTTTATACAAAAAACGGTTTTGAGCCGTTTAGCAAACATAAATTCTGGCTGGGTGACGATGAGCAAACAGACCTGTTGATGAAAAAAGTATTGGTAGCGCCTAACGAATCAGAAGTATCATAATGGAAAAAAGAAATACTTTTCTTCTGCTCCTTATACTAGGCACTGCTTTCTGGGGCATTTCCTTTTCGGTAACCAAACTCGCCATCGGCCAAAATCAATCTGCGTTATTTCTGTTCTATCGCTTTCTGTTGGCCACAATGGTTTTATCGGTTGTTTTCTGGAAATATGTAAAAACACTGAATATAAACTCAATTAAAACTGGTGCGGCTCTGGCTGTTCCTTTAATGCTTGGTATTTACTTACAAACATTGGGCATTACACATACCTCGGCCTCACAATGTTCGTTTGTAGCCGGTATTACGGTAGTGATGATTCCTGTTTTTAAGTTGATCATTTACAAAAAGGCGGCGCCATTGAAAATATGGCTGGCTACAGTTGTTGCGTTGATTGGTTTATCGGTAATCTCGATTAAAGAAAACTTTAACATTGGTATCGGCGACCTTTACACCATTACCGGTGCATTTTTCTTTGCAGTATATTTAATCCAGATTGAAAGAGAATCAAAAACCCGGAATATTATCCCAACCATTGTTCCCATGTTTGCAACTTGTGCCCTATTGACATTTTTATTAACCCTGAGCCAGGAAAACATCATTTGGGTTCCTCAGGGAAATATTTTCTGGATGGGTATCCTCTATTGCGCCATATTCTCCACAGCTTATATGTACACCATATCCAATATATCGCAAAAATACATCAGCGCGGAAAGGGTGTCTATTATCTACCTTTTCGAACCGGTTTTTGGAGCATTCGCCGCACATTTTATATTGGGTGAACACATTTCCTCGCGACTTTTGATTGGTGGAGGTTTGATTTTTATGGCGACTGTTGTTTCCGAAATTAAACTAAAATGGCGGGTTGCAAATGTTACTTAGGATCTGGTTATCCATTTATCGGGAACAAAACAATCTTCAGCATTAAAAATTGTTATGCTGAGCCTGTCGAAGGAATGCCAAATTTAAACGATCTGAATTTATCATACGCTTAACCCAGATTATATCCGTTGTAAAAATGAAGAAAAATCCATTTCTTCAAACTGTTGTCCGCCATATTCTCCTTCAATCGCGTAATCATATTCGAGTTCGAAGGAAACAATCTTAATATCAACAGGATCGTAAACAATAGGGAAAAACGGACCACCAGGTTCATCGTGCAATTCAAAATCACCCTGTAAAACCCCACACGATTTGCAGGTATTTGCCCAATAGGAAGATTGAATGGCTTTTGAAAAAGTATATTTAAACTGTGGCTGCACTTTCTTGAAATACTCCATCGCAGCAAGATCAGCACTTTGAACATAACTGAACAAGGTAGGGTCTTCACCTTTTACCCATATTACAGCTTCATTATCGGGATCGTCTTCATCCACCTGTTCCAGATGGTAATAATTTGTGGCTGCCGGAGCTACAACAGGCGTATTTTGTCCACATTTCCAACAGTTTCTATTGGCGAAGGCCAGTAAATAAGGTTTCCGGATAATACAATCTAAACGCCCGGCCGGGATACATTTGGCAAAACGGTTTACATCAGTAAGATGATCGGGAATAACCCATTTTTTGATTTCGTTAAGCCAATAGGCGCCGAGGGATTTGGCCTCGTCTTTATCGGCAAAAGGAACGTTGAGAATATAAGGCATTTTAGATTAGGCTTGCTAAGCAAAAATAATCAAAATCTGCATATTCCTAAATCAAGGAGAATGTTATACTAAAAATTGTGATCGGTGCTGTACTCCGAAAACCGCCGATCACAATTTAATTTATTATTGTTATTTCATTAATGTCAAACTTGCCTTTAATTCCTTCACTTTGGCATCCGTACTGTTTTCGGCACTGAATATAGTATTTGCACTAATTTCTTTTCCATAAAACGCTTTATTTGCTGCTGCATCAACATCCAAAGAAGCACCATTTAAAGAAAGTCCTGCGAACAGACCTTTACTGCGTGAGTAAGAATAAACTTCGGCATCCAGCTTATAATCGGTATTGGCAGAAGAACTCCGGCCCACCGGACCCGCCGCTACCGATAGATCGCCACCAAGCGTAAAACTACTTTTTTTGATATCGGTTAAACTCGTGCTGTGTTTAAAAACCAATACCAGCTCTACGGATTGAACACCGATCTGCAGACCAAAACTTCCTCCAGTAATGGTTACAAATACCGGGTTACTCCAGCTACCGTCGGCTTTTTTGATCATGGCGATTCCCCTGCCTCTTTTTCCGCCAACAACGAAACCGGCATTGATCAGTTTGGGCACAACAATAATTCCCTGAGTAACAGCCAACAGTTCAGCTGGGATCGATTCTTTCATTTTGCCAAAATCAGAAAGCGCTACTGTAGCCGTTTCTATTCTTTTCGCTTCCTTATCCTGTGCAAATGCGCCAGAAGTGATTAATAATGCAAGGCATATACATGCCGTAATTTTTAATTTGATTGTTTTAATAAAGTTCATATTTTGGGTTTATAAAGTTGCCAGGGGTACTTAAACCGCCGCAACATTCTATAAACGGATAGATGTGAAAGATGATACAGGGCAACGTTTTTTTGATATTCGGATGATTAATTTTTACCTTACATGGCTTAAATAGCATAACGACCGGTAGAACCTTGGGGCAAATCCAGGTAGATTGAACTTTACTTTTTATCTTCGTTAACCTAACGAGTAATCAAGATCCACAAACTTAAAACCTTCTAAAGGGACTAAACATTTATTTAGGTAATTTTAAAAGAAAAAATATGAAAGCGCTGATCATCGGAGCCACGGGTGCTACCGGAAAAGACCTTGTGAATGTATTGTTGCAGGATAACACCTATACAGAGGTTGTCATATTTGTACGCCGTACTACTCAAATCACCCATCCCAAACTGGAAGAAATTCTGACTGATTTTGATGATCTGGAAAAAGTATCCGCACAGATTAATGGCGATGTATTGTTTATATGCCTTGGCACCACACTAAAAGCAGCTGGATCAAAAGATAAACAGCGGCATATCGATTATGCCATACCACTTAAATTTGCAGAGATTGCCAAAAGAAACCATATGACCAGGGTAGTTTTATTATCTGCTTATGGTGCCTCTTCCACCAGCAAAGTATTTTATTCTAAATTAAAGGGTGAGCTGGAAGAGGATATTTCAAAATTGGCCCTGGATCAGTACATCATTTTCAGACCAGGATTATTATTGCGAAAAGACTCTGATCGGCTGGGTGAAAAGATATCGGCTGGTGTGTTAAAATTCCTGAACGCTTTAGGTTTGATCAAAAAATTCAAGCCCCTCCCCACTTCCTTGCTGGCCGAAAAACTGGCCAAAGCCCCAAACAGTCTTTCAAATGGGAAACACATTGTAGAATTAGATGATATTTTCAGATTTTAAGAGAAAAATTATCGATTAAACCATTTCTCTAAACAATTACATTGGAAATTTTATTTCCCAGCCATAACCAAATTACTCCATAAAACCGACAAACCTGATCTGTTGATCAAACTGATCAAGAAAAAAATTACTGAGGCAACTCCTTAGTCGTTTCTCACGTATTGCCACAAAGGAAAAACCATAGTTTTTTTATTAAACCCTATTAATACTATTACAATTTTCCAATGGACATATAATTTGCTTAATTTTGTTTATACAAAGTCTAAATAACAACAATGATCAACGTAGTAATTGCAGATAACCAGATCCTTACCCAAGAAGGCCTGGTATCTATTTTATCTACAGTTGACGATATCGTTAATGCCGGCAAGGCATCAAACATTACCACACTGCTGAAACTGGTAAAAGACCTTAAGCCTGATGTAATCCTGATGGACAACGATTTTAGCGATGGCACTCTTGTTTATCCTCATTTGGAAGACTCTCGGGTTCTTTTACTCTCCAACAAAGAAAGCAGAGACCATATTCTAGAACTCATCAATAAAGGCGCGAGGAATTTGGTATTCAAAAGATGCAGTCGCGATGAAATTATTCAGGCCATCTATGCAACAGCCAAAGGAGAGCGTTTTTATTGTGAACAAACTTTACAAACCATACGTGGCCGGGATGCTGTTAATCCTTTTCATGGCATAGAACCCAATCTTTCTTACCGGGAGGTGGAAATTGTACAGCTTATAGCCGATGGGATGACCAATAAGGACATTGCCGCTAAGCTATTTTTGAGTGTACACACCATAAAAACACACCGCAAAAACATCATCAAAAAGTTGGGTTTTACCTTCAAACATGCCTCCGAACTGATCCTGATTTTAAGTTACCTAAACGATATCTTTATTTAGATCAATTATAAATATACCCCCGAGGGGGTATTGATTGCCTGTGCTGTCCGTTCTAATTTTGAGCCATAAAATTAAACTAATCAGCAACGATATGAAAAAGTCCTTTACGGCAATCATCCTTTCTTCAGCGGTACTCCTGTTTATGGCGGGCTGCAAAAAATCAGATTCACCTATACCAGAAGAACCTACACCTGTTTATACCGTACCTACTACCTATAATTTTGCCAATGCCAATTTTGCTGATGCCACTACCCGTCTGGGCATGGTTACCGAAATATCGAACCTGATGAAAAATGCCCTGACAGGTACTTTTGACGGTGCAAAGGCAAAAGCAATGTTGACCAATACCAATGCACCATTTGCCACAGCTGCATATAATACCTCAGGATTACAGCTTAACGATCAGTTTGCCGCAGCTTATAAAATAGATGTACTGAGCGCGATCGATTCGCTAAGTAAAGTAAATGCAGTAGCTTCTACCCCTGCAAGCAGAGGTGTAGCTGGTGTAGCAGCAAGTTCGGCGAATGCCGCATCGAAATATGCACTAACCAGTCTTGGCGTAAACTACGCGCAAGTATTTAACAAAGGTTTAATGGGCGGTTTGATTACTTATCAGATTGTAACCACAATGAACGCCGCTGCGAACCAAACTATCGACAATACCACCATTGTAAACGGTTCAACTGCCTTGGAACATGCTTGGGATCTGGCCTTTGGTTACTGGGGCGTACCTATCGATTTCCCGACCAATAAAGTTGGCGCTAAACTTTGGGGCAGCTACAGCACACAGGTTGATGATGGTTTTAAGGCCAATAAAATCCTGATGGACGCTTTCTTAAAAGGAAGGGCAGCCATCAGCGCTAAAGATAAACCAACAATTGTGGCACAGGCCAATATTATCCTCACTACGATGGAAAGACTAACTGGAGCCGCTGCTTTACAGGAAGTAAAAGAGGCAAAAGAGTCAATAAACGACAATATTCTTAGAAACAGCCGTGTATCTGAACTATATGGTTTTGTGAACTCGATTAAATACAATCCAAAAAGGATTACTACCGATGCACAGATTACAACTCTGCTGGCCCTGTTCCCAAAAAGTTTTTATGATCTGACGCTAACCGATGTGAATACCATAAGGGATGCTGTTGCCAAACAATACAATTTTGAGGATGTAAAAGATATCCTATAAACAAAAGATTAATCATTCAATCATAAATTAACCACCCATGCTATTAAAGCAGGGGTGGTTTTAATGTTAAATATTATGCGCAAAATTATCTATCTGGCCGTTATAGCCCTATCGGCATTTATATTGGTTCAATCCTGCAAAAAATCAGCAAGCAGCGATGATAACGGAACGGGCGACAAAGGTTCTTCCTTCGACCGTAAGGCTATGCTAACCAACATGAGTACCAACATGATTATCCCAGCGTATACGGCCTACCTGGCTTCCGCAGTAAGCCTGGATGCTGCAGTAACTGCCTTTAATGGGGCACCAGACCTGGCTAAATTGACCACATTACAAAATGCTTTCAAGGCCGCATATAAACAATGGCAATCTACTTCCATATACGAATTTGGGCCAGCGGGTGATGTAGGTCTTCGCGTAAACACAAACACCTACCCTACCGATGTGAACCAAATTAACGCCAATGTGAACTCAGGCATATACAATCCGCTTTTACTGGCTAACCTATCGGCAAAAGGTCTGCCTGCCCTTGATTACCTGTTGTTTGGCACAGGTACAGACAATGCGGCAATACTTGTTCAATATACCAGCGATAGCAAGGCAACCAACAGGAAAACTTATCTGGCCAGCCTGGCTACCGAAATGAAAACCAATGCATCAACAGTATTGAATGCCTGGAATGGCACTTATAAAAACACTTTCATCAATGCAACGGGCACTGATGTGGGTAGTTCTACCGGACAGTTGATTAACCAGATTGTTTATGATTACGAAACACTGAAAAATTATCAGGTTGGTGTTCCGGCCGGAGTACAGTCGATGGGCAATACCTTTCCGCAGAAAGTTGAGGCTTACTATTCAAAAATATCGGCACAACTCGTGCTATTGCACTTACAGGCCTTACAAAATGTTTACCTCGGTAAAGATGGCAGTGGTTTCGACGACTACCTGATACAGGCCAATGCCAAATACAATGGCGGTTCTTTGAACGATGCCATAAAAAATCAGTTTACGGTAGCCATTGCTAAAGTTCAGACCTTAACCGATCCATTATCCACACAGATAACCAATACGCCGGCAGCGGTAACAGCGGTGTATACCGAACTGCAAAAATTAACGGTTTTGCTTAAAACGGATATGACCTCATCGCTGGGCATATTAATCACCTATGGCGACAACGACGGAGACTAATCAAAAATGCGCAGTACGGTAGTGGAGCGACTATACTCCATGTTGGATAAAAAAACACATATTGCTCCCCTGGCTGTATTACGTATAGCGTTTGGGAGCATTATGCTGGTGAGCACCATCCGTTTTTTATTAAAGGGATGGGTATATGCTTTTTATATTAAACCTGGGTTTCACTTTACCTTCTACGGTTTTGATTGGATAAAACCATTAGGAGCCTTCGGTATGTATGCTTTGTTTGCCTTATTAATTGTAGCTGCTGTATTGATTATTTTAGGCCTTTTTTACCGGATTGCCAGTATAGCTTTTTTTACAGGTTTTACCTATGTAGAGCTTATTGATAAAACAACCTACCTCAACCATTACTACTTTATTAGTGTGATGGCCTTTTTAATGCTATGGGTACCAGCGCACCGGTATTTTTCTTTAGATGTTGCACGCAAACCTGAATTGCAGATTAGTCAGGTACCGATTTGGACTACTGGCATATTTAAACTCCAGCTTGTACTCGTTTATTTTTTTGCTGGCATTTCTAAACTTACTTACGATTGGCTCATTGCAGCCATCCCACTTAAAATATGGCTGCCCGCCAACAGTCAGTTGCCCATTATTGGGGTTTTGTTAACACACCAATGGGTAGCCTACTTTTTTAGCTGGGCAGGGATGTTGTTCGATCTGTTGATCGGTTTCTTTTTATTGAGCCGCAAAACACGGAAGCCAGCCTACATTTTGGTGATCATTTTTCACCTCGCAACTGGACTGTTTTTTAAGATCGGCATGTTTCCTTATATCATGATCTGCGTTACCGTGATCTTTTTTTCTTCTGAAACCCATATCAGGATAATCAATTTTTTAAGAAAGGTTCTTTTCAGATCAGACAATAAAACATTAAAAACAAACGCGATTTATCAATTGGCGCCCAATAGATTGAAACTGGTATTTGCGGTATTGATGATACATTTTTCCATCCAGCTATTGCTCCCACTCCGATATCTATTGTATCCCGGCAAGCTGTACTGGACAGAAGAAGGATACCGTTTTTCGTGGCGGGTAATGCTCATGGAAAAAGGCGGCACAGCATTCTTTCATGTAAAAGATCCTATTACAGGTAAGCAGACTGAAATTATCAATTCGACCTACCTTACCGGTTTTCAGGAAAGGCAGATGGCTACACAGCCCGACATGATTTTACAGTTCGCACATTTTCTCGCGCATGAGTACCAGCAAAAAGGCATTAAAAATCCGGTAGTAACTGCCGATAGTTATGTAACACTTAATGGCAGCGGCAGTAGATTATATATCGACAGCAAGGTTAATCTCGCCAAAGAACAAGAAAATTTTGCCCATAAAAAATGGATACTTCCATTTAAACAAACAGAATGAAAAAAACTTTTATACTGATCACCACAATCCTGATTATAAGCAGTCTGAAACTGGCCGCACAAAGTTTCACCTTAAGCGGAAGTGTTAAAACTGGAACCAGCAAAGCGATTGCAGGAGCGTCAGTCGTGTTAAAAAACACAAGCTACCGCGTGGCTTGCGATGCAGAAGGCAACTACCATTTAACTAACGTCCCTGCTGGAAATTATAACATCGAAGTTTCATCCGTTGGCTTTAAACAGATCACCCGTACCATAAAGGTCAACTCCGATATCGTTGTGGATTTTGTGATGGAAGAAGCCATAGAGCAGATCAGGGATGTAGATGTAAAAGCGGCTAAAGAAAAAACTTTTGGTATTACCCGTTTAAGTGCTGTTGAAGGTACAACCATAAACGCCGGAAAAAAAAGTGAGGTGATTGTACTTGATGATGTTACCGGAAACAAAGCGACCAATAATACGCGGCAGATTTATTCAAAAATAGCCGGATTGAACATTTGGGAAAATGATGTTTCGGGAATCCAGCTTGGTATAGGCGGCCGTGGATTAAATCCGAACCGTGTAACCAACTTTAATACCCGCCAAAACGGTTATGATATCAGTGCTGATGCACTGGGTTATCCCGAAAGTTATTATTCACCCCCATCAGAATTAACAGACAGAATTGAAATATTAAGGGGAGCCTCATCGTTACAATATGGCACCCAGTTTGGCGGAATGATCAACTTTAAACTTAATGAAGGTCCTACTGACAAGGCAATCGAAGTTACTTCACGCGAAACAGCAGGATCATGGGGATTTTTCAATACCACCAACAGCATTGGCGGTACCATTAAAAAGGTTCAATATTATACTTTTTTTCAGCATAAACAGGGTGATGGCTGGCGGCCAAACTCTCAGTTTAACGTAAATACAGCATACGCAGGTCTTACCTACAAAGCTACGGATAGGCTTTCTCTAACATTTCAGTACACCTATATGGATTATCTGGCCCAACAACCAGGGGGCCTTACCGATGCTGGTTTTAAATCAGATCCACGCCAATCGATACGGGAGCGAAATTGGTTTAAAGTGAACTGGAATCTCGGGGCTTTTATCCTGGATTATAAACTGAATGATCATTTAAAACTCAATTCGCGCTTTTTTGGCCTTTCTGCCTCACGGGATGCGCTTGGCAATCTGGATTATATCAGCAGGGCCGATCCGAATGATGACAGAAATTTATTTAAAGACAAATACGGCAACTATGGCAATGAAACGCGTTTACTTTATTCGTATAAACTAAAAGGCAACCCGCAAAACCTGTTGCTGGGTCTAAGGTATTATCACGGCCATACCGATCGCGAACAGGGTTTGGGCAATAATGCTAAAACGGGTTCTAGATCAGATTTTGATTATAATCCTGCTGATAATGATTACTATTCGAAATATGATTTCCCCAATAACAACCTCTCCTTATTTGCAGAGAATATTTTTAGGATCACCCCAAGGTTTAGCATTATCCCCGGAATCAGGTTTGAAAACATTGTAACGAAAGCCGATGGTTTTTACACCCAGGTTAATAAGGATTTTGCAGGAAACATTATCTACAAAAAACTCACCAACGAAAGCAAAAACAATGGCAGGAGTTTCGTTATCGGGGGTATTGGCCTGAGTTATTTCAAAAGCGAAGCCATGCAGTTTTATGGCAACATATCACAGAACTATAGGGCCATTAATTTTAACGACATCCGTTCGATCAACAAAAACATCCAGGTCGACCCTAACCTGCAAGATGAAAAAGGTTATTCAGCAGATCTGGGTATGCGGGGTAATGTATCGGGCGTATTTAATTATGACGTGAGTGTATTTGCCATTAATTATGATAACAGGATTGGCACGGTTGATACTGTAGATGCCAACTTTAACGATTATCGTTACCGCACCAACATCTCTAAATCGCGCAATATCGGACTGGAATCTTTTGCAGAATTGGAGATACTTCATTTTATCGCTCCTCAGCACAACAACACTAAACTGTCGGTTTTTGTTAACCTTGCACTAATCGATGCACGCTACATCGACAGTAAAGTATCTGCCTATAACAACCGCAAGGTTGAACTGGCGCCCGATGTTATATTTAAAACCGGACTTAGCTATCAATATAAAAAGTTATCGGCAAGTTACCAGCTGGCCTATACCAGTGAGCAGTTTACCGATGCCACCAACGCCACTTTTACCAGTAACGCCATTAATGGATTAATCCCAGCTTATACCGTGATGGATCTTTCAGCAGCTTATCAGTTTAACAAAACTTTTAGTCTGCAAGGTTCCGTAAACAACCTCGCCGATGAGCGTTATTTTACCAGGCGGGCGGATAGTTATCCCGGGCCAGGCATTGTACCCTCTGACGCCAGGGCATTTTATATTACGTTACAGGTAAAGTTATAAAAACAAAAAGCAGGATTGAACAAAGCAAGCATAAGAAAAAAACATGTATTTAAGATGTAGCCCCTGGGTTTGCATCTTTTTTTAGTAGATTAACAAAGGCAAGTTTTAAAATATAGCTTAAACGCTTTATTGACCGTTGTTTTAGATGATCGTTAACCTAACTCACTGTTCTTTTTATTAAAACGCCAGTAGCGTTCTAACAGTGAAAGCAATTCATCATGTTTCATGTTTATCTCATCGCAACTGAGGTGCATGATAAATGTTTTTCTGGCTACCCGGTCTTTTTTCTCCAATCTTGATTGGTATTTTTCAGCAATGGCCTCGTTTGCATGAAGTTCGATGCCCTTATCTACCAACATTACGCGCGTAGCCCTTATCTCACTGATGTCGGTCCACAAAACCAGTCCAATTTTTGCACCATTCATAGTCATCGCCGAAAGTAATCCTGCCTCTGATAAAACAAGTACCGGCTTGCGGTTAAACAACCGGATCAGCATATAACAGAAAGCTGCAAGGCAAAGCCCGAAATACAAGATAAAAGAAGCGCTTGAAAAAGGTACCAGGGCAACAACCAGAGTTCCTAAAGCTATAACTAAGCCTAAAAGGATTAACCTTTTCTTCAGACTGGGGAATAATTTGATTTCTGGCATAAGCAGATTCAGGTTAATTGAAATGCTGATAGTGCACTTAGTTATTCATATTCTCGCTATCTATTAATTTAACTTCTTTGCCCATTTTCTTTTGTATCACTTCAATATGATGAAGTTCATCCGGACTTACCAAAGAAATGGCTTCGCCTATACTATCCGCGCGGCCAGTTCGTCCGATGCGATGGATATAATCTTTGGGCGACCGCGGTAATTCGTAGTTTATCACAAAAGGAAGCTGGTCGATATCAATCCCCCGCCCCATTAAATCTGTTGCAACCAGAATCCTGAGTTTCCCGGACTTAAAAAGGTACAAAGCTTCATTTCTTGCACCCTGACTTTTTTTGCTATGAATCGCTTTGGCATCAAAATTATTTTTACGGAGTTTATTTACAATAGCATCTGCAGTGTGAACAGATGATGCAAATATCAGCACTTGTTTCATTTCGTGATGACTGATCAGATAACGTAAAAATGGTCCTTTCTTCACCTCCGAAACGATGTACGCCACCTGGTTAATCTGTTCAAGAGAATCTTCGCGGCTTTCAATCTTGATCACCAGCGGATCATGAAGCAGCACCTGATGGATCAGCTGAAGATCTTCATTTAAAGTTGCTGACAATAGTATGTTTTGACGTTTCTCGGGTAAAAGAGAGATAATTTTATCTACTTCCCCCTTAAAACCCAGATTAAGCATCTTATCGGCCTCATCGAGCACCAAAGTTTCAATACTGCATAAGTGTACGGCATTTGAATCCAATAATTCCAGTAGTCTCCCTGGCGTTGCCACAAGCACATTTACATTTTGAAGGGCAGTCATTTGCGGATTAATGGAAACACCACCATATACGGCTAAGGTTTTAACAGGCACAGGAAGTGCAGGGCTAAAAATTTTAAAAACATCTTTTACCTGCTCTGCCAGTTCGCGGGTAGGCACCAACACCAGCACATTTACATGCCTGTTTTTAAGCACTTGTGTGTGCTGCAGGTTCATCAATATCGGCAAAACATAACTGGCTGTTTTCCCGGAACCTGTTTTAGCAATACCTAAAACGTCTTTTTTATTTAATATGGCTGGTATAGCGGCCTGCTGGATCGGCGTAGGTAAGGTGAAATTCTGATTTGATAGTATTTTGATGAAATCTGGCGATAAGCCCAGCGCGCTGAATGGCATATTGTTTTTTTTGTCAAAAATAGACAAAAATTGGTATTAACAGGATTTTGCTGTTATTAGATTGAAAAGCCATGTTGACTCATGGCAATAAAAACAGATTTTAATGGCTAAAGATTAACTTTGTATCATGAACGAACTGGAAAACTACATTCAACATTATTTTAGCATAGATCCGGATGATTGCAGAAAAGTAGCCAGCCTGTTTAAGGTTGAACAGCTTGAAAAAGGAGCATATTGGCAAAAAGCAGGTAGCCGTTGCGAAAAAATGAGTTTTATCAGTGCGGGCATACTCCGGGTATTCGTTACACAGCCCAATCGTGAGGTGACCCAATGGATCGGTACATCGGGTTATTTCATGACCGACATCTCTTCATTCCTTTTCGGCCAGCCGGCAAGATTCAATATACAGGCCCTAACCGATACGCTGGTTTTCACAATAGCACGTTCACAGTATCTCGAACTGGGAAAACTCGTACCAAAATGGAACGAATTTGAAAAAATGTTTATCAGTAAATGTTTTGTGGTGATGGAAAGCAGGATCTTTGACCTCATCTCCCTATCAGCAGAAGAACGTTATACAAAATTATTCGATCAGCAACGCGAACTGTTCAATCAGGTGCCCTTACAATATTTAGCTTCTATGCTGGGCATGACACCAGAAACCTTTAGCCGCATCAGAAAAAAGATGATTTCTTGATTTTTATCAAGCGCAAAGGCTTATTTCGGCATATACCTTTGATTTATGAAAACAGCCATTAAAATCGAGGAAGCAGCTATTACTGCCATTTCCATATATCTTTTATCAAAATTCAGTCTGGGCTTTCCCTTTTGGGCATGGGCATTATTATTCTTCAGTCCGGATATTTCCATGTTAGGCTATCTGATCAATACGAAAGTTGGCGCATACACGTACAACCTCTTTCATCATCGGGCAGTAGCGTTGGTTATTGTTGCAATCGGGTTATTGTTTGCCGCAAATATTCTGATCAGTATTGGCATCCTGCTATTCGCCCACTCTTCATTCGACCGCATGTTGGGGTATGGACTAAAATTCAACGATGATTTTAAACATACACACCTGGGCTGGATGGGCAAAGAAAGCAATTAATGTATGGTCATGATGACCATACCTCTGGAACTTATAATCTAAAAAATTGATAATTTGAGCTGTTCCTGTAAAATATTTTTGAGTTACATGATCTCACTCCCATCGGTCTATTCGCCGTCATTTTCACTTGCGTATCTATTAAAGCACCTTGATTTATAATATATTCACGCCATTAATCTAAACGCTTCCCTTCAGCAGAAAAAAATGGCCGAGAGTACACAAAAAAGGAGTTTAAAACTCATCCATGCCACTTCCATAAACATGACCGATATGGTTGGTATAGGACCATTTATCACCCTACCAATGGTAATCGGGATGATGAACGGACCATTTTTCTTGTATGCCTGGGTTGCCGGAGCCTTTCTTTCGATGATAGATGCCATGGTGTGGAGCGAGCTTGGCGCGGCCTTTCCAATGGCTGGAGGATCGTATAACTTCCTAAAGGAAACTTTTGGAAAGGAGAAACTTGGAAAATTGATGAGTTTTCTTTTCGTATGGCAGACCATGATACAGGCCCCACTGGTTATCGCTTCTGCATCCATAGGTTTTGCCTATTACTTTTCCTATCTGTTTCCATTAACCTTACTTTGGTCGAAAGTGGTAAGTGGAGCAGTTGTAGTGCTCATCGTGGTATTGCTGTACCGAAAAATTGAGGCTATTGGAAAAATTAGTATTGTAATGTGGACAGCCGTAATATTAACACTTTTCTGGATTATTGGTGGTGGCATTGCCCATGGAAATTTCCTTAGCCCCATCAGGCATATCAATGATGGCATAAACTTAAACTATGCATTTGTAACTGCTATCGGTTTTGCCAGTGTGAAAAGTGTTTATAGCTATCTTGGGTATTATAATGTTTGCCATCTGGGTGGAGAGATCGTCAACCCTTCAAAGAATATCCCCAGAAGTATGTTCCTTTCCATTATCGGAATTACGGTGCTTTACCTCATGATGAACATTAGCGTGGTGAGCGTAATTCCCTGGAATGAAGCAAAAGATAGCAAATTTGTAATCAGTGCGTTTATGCTTGAACTAGCGGGGCCTCTGGCAGCCAAGGCTGTTACCTGTCTGGTTCTTATTGTTGCATTTGCCTCGGTATTTTCGGCAACATTAGGTTACAGTAGAGTACCTTATGCAGCTGCAGCAGACGGCGCATTTTTTCCCGTTTTTGCAAAGCTCCACCCAAAGGGAAACTTCCCTTATGTATCCCTGTTGTTTATTGGTGGAGTTGCGTTTGTATTCAGTTTGCTCTTTAAACTCAGTGAGGTCATCAGCGCGATATTGGCCATGCGGATCCTCGTTCAGTTTATTGCACAGGCTATAGGGCTTATTCTCCTAAGAAGAAAAAAAAAGAATGTCGGCTTCCCTTTTAAAATGCCCTTCTTTCCACTTCCGGTTTATTTGGCCATCCTCATGTGGTTTTTCATTTTGATCTCCACAGGTTATATTATGGTACTCGGTGGAATCACGGCAACATTGATTGGCGCTATTGTATATTTTATTAAGGCCAGAATAAAGAAAGAATGGCCGTTCCAGGTTAAAAACACCCCTAATATATTAGATTATTGATACTGCAAACCGCACTGTTCATTAACCTGGCAAATATTGATCATTAAATTCATTTATATTTGATGGTGGTATTTCCATTAAATAGGATTACTAAGCAATTTAGACCTGGCTTTAGGTTTCTTATTGCGTTTACCCCACCAAATCAGAAAACCTGATATAGGCAGTGAAGCGCATATCAAAGCGGCAAAAAAGGCCAGTAATTGTGTACCTAAACCATATATCCGGCCGGTATGCAGCGGAAGATTTGAGTTTCTCCATTTCATGCCCAACGTCTTTTTCGAATGTGGTAAAACATCAATAATTTTCCCCGTCCTACCATCGTAAAAGTAATAACTAACTCCTCTCCAGCCATCGTTATTACTCTCGATGCTAACAAACGAGGTCGAAACCTTATTGCTTTTCGTCGGTATACCGATTCCGATTTCTGACCAGTCGCCTCTAAGTTTTTTAATCAGATCATAATGAATGAGGTCAATCTTGTTCAATGTAGAATCACCAACATTGATTATAGGTAAAGTCCTGGCAAAACCTGTCTTCCCCTTGTCGCCTAAAAGTTTATAAATTCCTGTTTCCCACCATTTAAATGACCATACCAATCCTGTTAAGGCAATAAAAATTGCCACTGGCAGAACATAAAAACCAAAACTGTTGTGAAGATCATAATTTACCCTTTTCCACTTTGCGTTCCATTTTACGGTAATGCTCTTTTTAAATTGCTTGTAGTTTTTCGGAATCCAAAGAATGAACCCGGTAATGAGCATCAACAGAAAAAGCAGAATACAAGAACCTACAATAAGACTCCCGACCGGTTTAACCAGTAACAATTGCCTGTGCAGCTGTTCAATTACGTTAAAAAATTCGTAACGGACATCAACTACTCCCAAAACTCCCCCTGTGTATTGATTTACATAAACATCATTTAAGTATTCAAACTGACTAAAATACAAAAGGTTGATCTTCTCTTTCTTATTAACCTTAAAACCCGAAAACACATAACTTTTGTTATCTGCCCCGATTTTGACATTTGACAGGACTTTGCCCGGGCCAACCGCATTTTGCGCCACGGCAAGTAATTCAGAAACCGGCCGGGCCGGGCCGGTTTTCTGAACATAAACAATATCCCGGTGAACGGCATCAAATATCTCTTCATTGAATACATAGATACATCCCGTAATGGATACAATCACCACAATAACGCCAGTTACCAGACCTATCCAAAGATGGAGCCAGCCGGTTACCTTTTTGAATTTACTTTTAGCCACTAAAATGAATATCCAACGGTTAACATATAATTTTCTGGCTGTCCTGGAAATAAACGCAGGTAGTCATATCCCCCAACCCAGTGCTTTTTATTGCCAATGTTGTTTGCGTTAAGCTGTAATTGCAATTTGCCAATATTGTAAAACAAACCTGCATTAAAAAGTGTGAATGATGGAATAGTGATCTGATCTTCTGGCGAAAATTTTGCATCATAAATTAGATTTCTCTTATCCATATAGTTTACACCAAGGGCAATACCAAAACCCTTGGCCGCACCATCAATGAAGTTATAACGGGTCCAAAGGTTTGCCGTATTTTTTGGCGCATTTGGCTTTTGGATGCCAACTTCACCTACTGTACCACTTTCCAAAATTTTCGCCCTGTTGTACGAATATGATGCAATTACATTCCAGTTCGGCATAATTTTTCCGATCACGTCAAGTTCAAATCCCCTGGATTGTTCGTCTCCAATCTGTCTGAGTACATCAACAACTCCGGGTGTAGCATAAAGGGCTCCGGTCTGCTTAATTTGATAAACCGCAGCGGTAATACTCAATTGATCTCTGAACCAGCTGGTTTTTGTGCCAAATTCGATCATATTGCTTTTTAAAGGATCAAACGGTCCACCTGCATTTGGGTTGGATATGGTCGCAGAAGTTTGTGGATTATATCCTTCAACATAACTTCCATAAAAATTGATATTTGAATTAATGGTGTATACAGCACCCAGTCGCGGTAACCAGGCATGAGAATTTGCTTTTGCCTCTGTTGCGGTTTTATAATTGGCAAAATCGGTATAGTATTCATAACGTATGCCCAATAGTACCTGCAATCCACCAATTTTCAGCTGATCCTGAACATAACCAGAGTTAAGGTAATAATAGGCTGGAGCCACTACAGACTGTGCGAAGAAAAGTTTGCTGTCGTCCTGCATTCTCTGTGATGACAGTGGATCGTTCAGGTTAAAGTGCGGAACATTTGGCACCGGGTTTCCGGCAGCATCCAATAGGTATCTAGTCTTATTGGCAACAACATAAGTTGCTATTGAACCATTGTTCGCTGCATTTCTGTAACCACTTGCCGTGAGCTGCGATCCGCCCACAGGTGTTTTTTCACTACCAAAATCATAACCTGCTACAATTTTATGTGATATTGGTCCGATTTTAGGTGTATAGTTGATATATCCTGAAAAATTATCGATAAAACGCTTGCGTTTTCTAATCTGAACATTCATTCCAGCAAGGTTGTTAATCGCGGCACCATTGCCATCAACACCATAAGCGTTAGAGGTGCGGTGCTCGTTAAGATCCTCCGAATATCCTGTTTTGAGGTATGAAGCATTCAGGCTTAATTCATCGCTGATTTTATGGGTAATGGAGATGGTTGCATTATAGGTAAGCTCATTCAGGTAATCGTTGGTAGAATTTAATGATAGGGATTGAGGGGTCGAATTTAAATCGAAGCTTCCAAAAATCGGTTGCCCTCTGTCTAACCGGCTCTTCGAATCTGTATATACCAGGTCAAAGTTTATACTTGTCTTTTTAGAAGGAACAAAGGTAAGTGATGGGGCAATAACAAAGTTTCTATCGAACATGAGGTCCCTGAAGGTTTCGGCATTTTCGTAACCCAGGTTTAAACGATAAAGCAATGTACTGTCTTTTGATGCAGGACCTGTAAAATCGGCAAGTCCACGGAAGGTATTGAAACTCCCCATAGTCATACTAATCGTCCGTCTGGTTTCATCAAGCGGTTTTTTGGTTACACGGTTAACCACACCACCTGGACTTGCATTTCCAAAAAGTGCAGATGATGGGCCTTTTAATACCTCAACCCTTTCCAGGTAGTTGGCAAGAGATTGCTTCCAGAAACCGGTACTTGTTCTTAAGCCATTAAGCAACTGCGTATTGCTTTGTCCGTTTACACGAAAGCCGCGAATGGTCAGGTCATCATAAAAACTAAATTGATTTACACCACTAAAGTTTTTAACCACCTCGCCTACGCGCATCAGGCCTTGATCTGCAATGAGCTCTTTACTGGCATATGATACAGATTGCGGGATATCTTTTAACTCATTCTCGATCTTACCGATGAAAGTAGCCCTCGTTTTATATGCCTTGTCTTTACGCCCTGTAATTTCAACCTGTTGTAGATCTGAATTCAATTCTTTTAACACAGCGTTTTCACTGGCATCTGTAGAAACTTCCAAAGTTTTAACAAATTCTTTGAATCCAATGAAATTGTAATGGAGAATAATTTTTCCGGAATTTAACTTTAACTTATAAAATCCTTTATTGTTTGTAGAGGTACTTAAATTGGTGCCTTCTATACTAACTGTTGCACCTGGGAGCGCTATCCCTTCGCTGTCTCTTACATAACCTTGCAGGTTAACGGTTTGCTGGGCTGAGACATGATTTACAAAAGCACTATAAAATACAGCGCATAATAATATCCTGGTAAAATTTAACTTCATGAATTGTGGATTAATAATTATTTAGACTTATTAAAAATAATTGCGCAAATGTAGTTTATCCCTTTACCATTTCAAATTATTTCTGTAGAATAACTTAGATTTTAGCACTTAATTCTGCAAGCTGAGATATATGTACGATCCTTTGAAAGACTATTTAGCCTAAAATTTTATTATAAATTGCATCTTGAACATTTATAAATTCAGATTATACTAATAAGATGTATTAAACAGAACTGATTTCATATATTTTTTACAATCCTTACTTAATATGTACGATGCTAGAGATTGACATGCCTTTAATCTAAATTTACACAAAGGAATTATAGAAAACTGACGCGATTTTTTGATGTAACACGCTGAAATTAGAATTACGAATGATCACAAAACAAAAAAACCTTATAAATCATTAATTTATAAGGTTTTTTTTTGCGTTAATATTAGTTTATAAACTGGAGGAATAGTGATCCTAAATATATATGAAGATGAATAATAAACGTTAAAGCCTTTTTGTTTAAACTTTAAATCTACTTCAAAACCCACCACCTATGGGTTTCTCAAATAAATATTCCCATACGAAGAACTCAGATCATAACTTGCACCAACACCTGGTGCGGCTGTTAATGAAGTGAAAAAGTTTTCTTCTTTCAATTCTGTGGGTTTAAGATTTAAATTGGTATAAATCTTCCCATAACGGTTGGTTAGTTTGATTTTACCGATGGCCGCCTGGCTGATACTTGCATCAATTCCACCGTACCTTGCATCTACTTTTATCGGTCCTTTAAAATCTTTTAGTTCAACAATACCATAAACCGAAGTCACCTCTGTACTGATTCCCGATGGAATCATAATGTTAATGGTAATCTCGATATCTTTCTGTTGGTAACTCGATATCCTGGTACCGGTTTTTTCTTTCATATAGGCGTCCAGATCAGCTTTGGAGTTAAATCGCTTTTTGATCCCGTTTTCTTTTGCATAATAAGCTTCTGGAATTTTATCCATATCGATCTTGTTCGAAATGACCATCCTACCATCAACCTCACTTTGCGAAATGCTAAAGGCTGAGTCGTTTTCACCTCCATTTATTTTTACACTGGCTTCCAAACCAATTTCGTTTTTGTCCCAGCTGGAGATATGCACAACTTTAGGATAATCGAAGTGCAATTCTACCACTCCTCCCTTTTTTACAGGATAGGATTTATTTATTTTGGTTTGAGAAAAGGCAATATAAGGCACCATGGCCATTAAGAGCCAACATAGTATTGATTTCATAATCTAATTGATTTTGTTGTCTTGCCCCGGATAGGAGCTTTAGGCGGATGAAAAAAGAAACCTTGGAGTTATGTTATTTCTCTCTCAGGTATACGTTTTTATAATTTGATTTCAAAATCAGATCGGCACCACCACCATTAATTTTGCCTTTAATGCTTTCAGCATTCATGCTACTGTAACCGTAAGCAACCGCATCACCATTATATGACGTGCTCGATCCACCTACTGCGGAACCTGTTATTACCTGCGTTACAGTACCCTGCGAAGACGACCCACCATTTGCAGCGTTGGTAGTAACGATGGTTAACGGCCGGCCGGTAATCTTACGTGCTACATTTATCTGCGAAACCGGTTCGCTATTTATAGTAGCGATTGAATTGTTGCGCTCAGTTTTATCTTTTTCAGTTTTATCAATCGCAATTTTTAAACCTTCAGCGGCATATAATTTTCCGTAACTTGTGGCAAGTTCAACATTTGCCTTTGCATTGGCCGGAAGCGATACATCTACATAACCATATACCGAAACAATCGATACCGGACCTTTAATGGCATCAGAAAAAATAGCATCTACAGAGCCATATAGCGTTTTGATGTTCATCGGACCGCTGTTGTTCTCCAGTTTTATTTTATTGTAACTGGTCGAAACCTCGATCTCGTTTTTAAGGTTTTTCAAAATGATTTCATTCTGATAAACATTGCTTTTGCTGGTGAAAGAAATTTTAATGTTCTGCGGAACTTTAATGGTTAAAATCCCTTTGATATCCCTGTTTACCGCGTTTACATTAACTTCGCCGCCCTTCTCTGCAACCTCTATTCCTAAGCCTGTATTGTCGGTAAAACCTGATCCACTGATGGCACGGAGCCCTTTTGCACGCTCATCAACCTCTTCTGTTTCGGTTTTTGGCATGGAGAAGATGATTTCGTTCCCACTGTAGCCTTCAACGATAGCCCCTGATATATTGAGGTTCAATTGCCCTGAACTCTTGTTTAATTTGTATTCTTTCTGTGCCGATGCCGATACAGCAACAGCAAGCAGAGAAAAAAGAACGATAAATTGCTTTTTCATAATCTTATTCTTGATTTAATGTATTTATAATTTGTCTTGGTTTAATAATATACTGTACGCTTCATCTCTAACTGCAGCAAAGGTTTCGGGATTATTGGCGAGTGCATAAAGCTTATCGCCAATCTCCACATCTTTCCGTTTTCCTAAAAAGCTTACCAATCCCAGCTGCACCATCGGATCATCCTGTTTGTTTAACGAACTGATTAATAATGAGGAGGCATATTTATCGGTGCTGTATTTCTGCAACACACTTAAGGCAGCCAAACGCACGTTTGTATTTCCATCGTGATTAAGCATTTCGGACAACATTTTTAGCGTTTTGTTATTGATCTTATTTGATTTCTCGATATTTAATATGGCCAGTAACCTTACACTTGCCGAACTGCTGTCTTTTAAACCTTTATACGTTTCATCCTTATTGGTAATGAATTGATGTTGTTTTTTTACATCTTTTACTTTCACCAACGCCATTCCTGCTGTTTTAATCTCCTCCACCTTTAAAGATGGAGTATCTGATATTAAACTGCCTTTGGCTTTATCGATAGCTTTCTGTTTTACAGTAACCGTTGCTCCATTCGGCATTTTTGTTACCTGGACTTGTGCCTGCTGGTAAAAAAAAAGCCATGCAGTTGCTGCCACAAGTACCACCGATGCTGCAACCAACCATTTACTGTTGTTTAAAAATCTCACTGTTTTTGCCTTTTGTGGCAGTGTTTCAACGGGCCTTCGTTTAAACCGCTCCATATCAAAAACTGGTGCTTCGAGATGATCGAATTCCTCCCGGTGCTGCTCCACAAAATCCTTTATCTGATCATTCATAATAACATTTGTCTTTTAGTGATAATAAAATACACTTTTTTGCCCTGTGGTATTGTGTTCTAACCGTACTTGGCGATACACCCAGCATTACCGCAATTTCTTCGTGGGTCATTTTCTCAAATACATACAGGTTTACTATTGTTTTATAACCTGATGACAGTTCTTCGATGCTCTTTTTCACATCCTCAACCCTACAGTCGAAAATTTCTATATCATCATTGTCCTTGCCTCCATCATCCTCAATATCCATTTCACCAAGATCGGCGAAAACAACTTTCTTTTTTCTGAGGTGAGAAATCGACCGGTTAATGGCCATCCGCCTTACCCAGGCTTCGAAACTCAGTACACCTTTCAGTTTCCCTATATCGCTAAATACGGTACAAAAAATATCCTGCAAAATATCTTCAGCTTCACCCGTATGGCTCACAATCCTGCTGATCGAATTATAAACCTTTCGGGCATAGCGGTTGTAAAGCCCCGTATAGCCGGCATCCTGCCCTTCAAGGCAGAGTACAATCAATTCCTGATCTGTTATCTTTTCAGCAGTGCGCAATGTTGAGCTTTTAATTTATCTGTTTTAACATGTTTCTACTCTCTAGTCGCAGCAAGTACAATTGTGTTGCATGCTTTTAGCACATTTTTTCAAATAAAAATGACGGGCTTTATAAAGCTAATCAGAATTGAGCAAAATAACGTTCCTTAAATCGCTGTAGCACTGATTTTTCAGCGCTTGATCTGTTAACTGGAATCATTAAAAAAGACGCACTAAGATAATTTACAATGAAGATGAAGACTATTATGGCAAACCAGATGTAGCAGGGCAATATACGTTTGAACCTTTAATCTTCCTGACTTGTAAGCCTGAAACAATAACTGTTATTTTCCCCAAGTTCGTTGTCCTGATGGCTAACCAGGATAACGGTAATCTGCTGTTCAGAAAATAATTGATTGAGTTTAACCGTCAACCTACTTTTTAACTCTATGTCGAGCGCAGTAAAGGGTTCATCCATCAAAAGTAGTTTTGGCTTGGTGCATAATGCCCGCAGGATGGCCAGACGTTGCTGTTGTCCGCCAGAAAGTTGTTTTGGAAATCTGTTTTTAAGATGTGCCAGTTCTCCAAGCTCCAGTAAACGGGAAATATAGGCATCATCACCTGTTCCGAACCGAAGGTGCCCTTCTACAGTCATATTTGGAAAAAGTGCATAATCCTGAAAAACGAAACCAACCTGACGGTCCTGGATCTTTTTCGAATAGCTGCTGGTTTGATCAAACCAAACGTTATCTTCAACGGTAATCTTTCCGCAGTCGGGCAGGATCAGTCCGGCAAGGATTTTCAATAATGTTGTTTTCCCTATTCCCGATGGACCCAGTATTCTGGTCACTGCGTTTAAATGAAAAGCCGTATCTACTTTAAGTTCAAGGTTTCCATATCTGCCCCCTATTTTTTTTTCAATGTTAATTTTTATCATTCGAAAGGACTTTTAATTGCATTTCGGTTAATCAGGAACACTGCTATTACGATGATAAATGTGATAGCAAACAGGATCAGGGCATAGGAATTGGCTGAACTATAATCCATGGTTTCGACGGCATCGTAAATCGCAATGGAGGCTACTTTGGTTTCTCCGGGGATATTGCCCCCTATCATGAGTACTACACCAAATTCGCCAAGGGTATGGGCGAATGTTAGCACTGCAGCAGTAAAAATTGAAGGTTTAACATTGGGCAGTAACACATCAAAAAAGGTTTCTGTTTTTGATTTCCCCATCACATATGATGCTTCTGCAAGCGATCGGGGCAGATGTGAGAATGCTGCTTTTATCGGACCGACCATAAAAGGCAAACTGTAGATGATTGAGGCAAATACCAGCCCCTTAAAGGAAAAAACCAGTTGCAGATCGAAATATTGGTGCAACCACTTCCCTAAAGCATTGTTCGGACTAAAGGCCAGGAGTAAATAAAAACCCAGTACCGAGGGGGGCAGCACAAGCGGCATGGTGATAAATGCTTCAATAATGATTTTAAAAACGTTCTGTTTACGGGATAACCAATAGGCTATTGGAATGCCGATGAACAGCAGAAAGATTGTTGTAATGATGGCCAGCCTGATGCTTAACCAAATCGGTTCCATATCCATTATTTCCTGTTTCTATTTAGGCAGATGATAACCATTGGCGCCTATAATTTTTCTGGCCGATGGTGATGATAGATAGTCATAAAATTTTGTAGCGCGATCTAATCCGGTCTTACTTGCATTGGATAACAGGATAACAGCCTGTTCGATTTTAGCATAACTTCCTGGATCAACCCTAAACCATTTAAGTTTTGCTTTATCACTGTTCTCATATAAAAAAGCCTCGGTTGTAAAACCAATACCTACCACTGCAGTTTGAAGATAAGTATTTACCTGCGAAATACTTTCGGCAAAAACCAGTTTTGGTGCAATTTTGCTTTCCAATTGGTAAAACTTCAGGGATTCTTGAGCCGCTTTTCCATATGGGGCTGTTTTTGGATTTGCAATAGCTACCTTTTTAACCTGTTCGCTGGCGATCAATGCCTGCCAGTTTTTAATGTCGCCCTCAGTAGTAATGCAAACGATGAGACTGCCCAGGGCATAAATTTTTGGTTTTTTAAGCCCATAACCTGCCGCAAAAAGTTTATCTGGAAATTCGGTATCTGCAGAAAGGAAAAGATCATAGGGTGCTCCGTTCATGATCTGTGCCGTTAGCTTTCCCGAAGCTCCGATGATGGCTTCAGTTTCGATCCCTGTTTGTTTTTTGAAATCGGCCTGGAGTTTCCTGATCAGTCCTTGTGCATTTGCAGCAACGGCAATCCGTAACTTCTGGGCGGATGCGTAGAAATTTAAGGATATTAAAAACAACAATAAAAAACCGATACGGACGAGTTTGATGGGATTCATCATGTTAAAAAATTAAAGATTTTATGACACCTTATTATTTCGCAAAGCCAATTTTAATGCTGTTTACCTGTTTAATGCACCTTGCAGGTTTTTTATCGTTTTGCACAATGATCCTGAAAGGCCCATCGGCTGCCGCAAGCGGATTTTTATCTATGGTATCAGCCAGAATGATTTTCTCATCAGAAAATTCAGGATCCAATTCAGCGAGTGAAAAAATAACCTGATAACCATCGCTGGCCTCTACAATAACATATTTAGTTAAATTCTCGCCCCTAAGCTCCTTGCCCATTGTAGCTCCCGCTTGCGTAAGCAAACCAGACAACAATACCCCCGAATACTGATGTTCCTGATTGTCGCGGTCTTTTCTTGATACTTCTATCCTTGGCATTTTATTAAGATCCGCTAAAGTAAGCACAAAAGGTTTTGTGACTTCGCCCGTAATCTTCACGCTGGCTTCGGTTTTTACCTGAGCGTTAGCAACGAAAAAAAAGCCAGCCGTAAATAACATCTGGACGATAACTGTGGTGAAATATTTTTTCATATTAAGGTTTTACAAAGGGATTAGAGAATTTTGGGTTCGTAACAAAGGTAGAATCTGTTAAGGTATTTAAAAAGGTAAGAAGATCTTTCTTTTCATCTGAATTTAGTTTTACGGATACAGCACCTTTTACATTTGATTCGTTTTGCAGGAAAGCGCTTAAAGCACCGGAGCTTTTAATGTGTTCACTATAATGTTCGATTACTTCTTCCAGCGTTGCAAACCGGCCATCGTGCATATAGGGTGCAGTTAGCGCGATATTGCGTAAAGTTGGAACCTTAAACCTTCCGTGATCCGTTGTGATTCCGGTTATCGTTTCGATACCCCTATCCGCATAAATGCTATCCAGGCCATTATTGTGAAAAAGTTCGAGATAGTTTTTAGGACCGCCGTGGCAACGGGCACAATTGGCGCCCCTTATACCTTTATCTGGCCTGGCTGAGGTGTTAAAGAGCAGAAGCCCCCTCATTTCATCGGCGGAGAGTTTAACCGTATGGTTGAGGTAGCCATCGTAGCGCGAATTGGCAGATATCAGGCTACGTTCAAATTGGGCAAGCGCTTTTATAATCTTTTCGCCTGTAATCTGCTCGTCACCATAAACAGCCTTAAACAAAGGCGGATAATAGGTTGTCGATTGAAGTTTTTTTACGGATACAGCTAAGGACTGGCCCATTTCATGAGGATTAAGCATTGGCACACTGGCCTGGTCCTCAAGTGAAGGCGCACGGCCATCCCAAAAGAACTTCCTGTTCCAGAGCAGGTTCACCAAAGCCATTGCATTTCTGTCGGTAAAAGTTTTATCAACCCCTTCACTGCGTATTTTTCCGTCGGTAAAAGCCTTTTCCTGCATATGGCAACTTCCACACGAAATCTTATTGTTGGCCGATAGGCGACTTTCGTAAAAAAGTCTTCTACCCAAATACACTCCTTCCTGGGTAGTTGGGTTATCTAAAGGGATATTTACGCGGTTACCAAAATAGGCAGGATAGTTAAAAACATAATTTCCTTTTAGTAATAAGTCATCTTCTTCTTTTAGGGAGGATAAGGCAAAAAGTATTAAGAACAGCAAAGGTATGCCGCTCATGATCTGGCAATTTCTGCTGTTAAATTTATCTTTCCAACCTTTCATATTAGCTTTTGAAATTTTCTTCTTTCGGTGTGGTTAAAATTAACCTTTTAAGGCCGTAAAGAAAATTCGTTGTGCTAATTTTAGCAAATCATTAAAGATTATTTTGCCTAAAAAATTTCTTCCTGTTCAGGAAGATTCTCAGCCAAAGTATAATCTGCATCAAAACGGATTGGTTAAATTAGTTATTAGATATGCGCTAATTTAATCAACCTGATACCTTAAATTTTTCTGAACTGATAAAAGCAAAGAGAGATAATTACAAGGGATTATTGGTGAAGAATTTCATATAAATCAGCAATCCTACATAGAACAAAAGGAACACCGCAAACACGATGCCCATTACAATTCCCAATAGCTTCCAAAAACCCAATTTTGGGGAATTAGATCTGGGGGTTTGATCACGACTTTTCGGCCAGAAGAATCCGAAAAGTATGATTACGGACATTATCCCAATAAAGACCCACATGCGGTAAAGCTGGTCCTTGAAGTGCAACCACCTTGCGCTGAACTTTTCGCTAAGACTGATGTCCTGCGTATATACATACTCATTTCCCAAAAAGGATTTTGACCAACGGACCAGGATATTTTTTTTGCCATTCAGGTAAAAGTAGATATATGGCCTGCCCTGTAAAACAACAGTATTGGAAACTGTTTTCAATGTTACCGAGGTATGGTCAAAACCGCTCCTGTAAAACACCTTACGAACATCGGTAACCTCTACCTGAGCGGAGCTTTCTTTGTTAATGGCAGCGCTAATCAAAAGATCACCATTTACAATGATGTAATTGCAGGTGAAGAGACCCAGCAAAGTATACATCACAAAATAACCGACTTTTTCATACCAATTTTCACCCTTTGAAGATTTCGTTCTAACCACCGTATATAAGCTGATCGGTAGAATAGCCAGAAAGGATAACCACCATACCACGGAAGGCGCATGGTCAGTATAAAGCTCGAGGTTAAACCTGGATAGCAGATACACTGCCGCCCAGAGTAAAGCATAGGCGATTAAAAAAGGCTTTTCAATCAAACGTAGGAATTTATTTAACGGCATAACCAGTTTTTTCTCCGCCTAAAGTTAAAAGTTCCATGACTAAATGCTCAACATTTTTACGGTATTTAGGTACGGTCATTATATTCGGTTTTTAATGTCCAGCCTGAATAAGCTTTGATATTTGGCTTATTTTAAGTTCAGCGTCATTTCAATCCCTTTTAAATCAAAACAGGGCTTGAATATCTTCGCGTAATCCTGGTTCAGTATCATTGCTTTATGCTTTCCATCTTCTTTGTAAAAACGGACCAGCAACATCGTTACCTTATTCCCCGTAAGATAAAAATTATATAAACCATCGCGGTTACGATTCACTTTCTGCATATTCTTAACCAGATAACCCGTTATTTTTCCTGCAGGACTAAAAATGCTACAACGTGTTTTTATACCGGATCTTCCAATATTCAGGCGCAAAACACTCCCTGCGCAGAGATCTGACCCGGCAATATAAACAGAATGGTACTGTATATCGCCAGTATCAGGAGAAACGGGCTGCAAACCCGTGTAATAAAACCCAGTGCTTAACAAAATTGATAATAAAATATTGTACATATAGCTGAGATTCGTTCAAGTTACCGGTATGATGTGGCCTGAATTTATTTTTTATGAGTTCCTATGGGTGGAGAAGAGACAACAATGATTTGGTAAAAACGTAAGAGGCCATTATTGCAGGGTACAGGTAGCGAGGATTATTATCATAACCGAAAGCACTTACAGGCGGCACAAGCGATCGATTATTTCGGCATGACTAGAAAATTCTGCCGATAATTCTTTTTTGGCTGCCAGCTCAAATTCAGCAAACTCAAACCCCGGCGCCACCGCGCAGCTCACTAAAGCAAATCCCTTTTTCTCCTTTAGTTCAGCAGAGAACCATCTACCGCCTTTTACTACATGAGAAAAAATACCGGAATCATCATCCGAAAGCTCAACGCTATTTAATCCTTTCTCACTTTCCAGCGTATGTACGATCAGCGCATCTCCTTTGTGAAAGTACCAGATTTCATCCGAAGATATACGGTTAAAAGCAGAGAAATCACTTTTTTCAAGTAGGTAATAGATAGAGGTAATTGCACTTTTCCGCTCGTTGCTTCCTGCTATCGAAACTTCATCACCAGACCTGTAAACCTCCCTGTAATACCCTCCCTCCGGATGTGGCTGAAGCTCAAGTTTTTCCACCCAATAAGCCGCATGGTTTTCTATCTGTTCCATATTTAATTTCTATTTTCACAAAGATTCATAAAATTTTCAAATAGTTCAGACCATCTGCCTGGATAATGGGTAATAATGGAGCTATGGGTTATTGCTCAATTTTCTTTGGCAAGCCTAATTGCTTTTTCAAGAATTTCATCTTTGCCATTTCTGATCCCTGATATCGTATTTTTCACAGTTACATCAGGTATAACGCCATTCAAATGATGTTTGCTTCCGTCAGGATTTTTAATCAGCATGCCCGTAAAAAAAAAGCGATACCCACCCGGCATAGAAACTAAATTTATATTCCCATTGGTTCCTGAGGTTGGCTGACCTACAATTTTTACAACTTTAAATTGTTTGTAGGCTGATAAAAAGCTTTCGGTAGCGCTCTGTCCGGTGGCATCAGATAATAAAAATATTTTTGCTTTTACAAGAGGTAGCGCTGGTTCTATAGTATATGAACCTGTGGCATACGATACGTTTTGATAATCGGGATATAGAATTTGAGGCGTAAACAGTCCACTATTTGCATTCAGCTTTTTATCCGTCAAATGAGATAAGAATGTCTCCGTATCTTCATTCAAATATCCCCGCAAATCAAGTATTACTGATTTTGCCTTCAAAATTTCGGCCATGTGCGCCTCAGTACTTGTTTTATTTAAATTGATATAGAAGATATCATTTGTAATCCATTCACTTGTGCCTCTATTATTTCGATCCGAACCCGATACATATTCGCTATAGGTATAAGTTCTAGGAATGTCAACCTGAAAAAACCGGCCTCCCCTTTTCATCTTTAAATAAATAATTTCATCCTTTTTACCTTTAGTAAGGCTTAAAATGCTTTTTGATTGTTTCCATTGTTTGGATCCGGAATAAAGCGAATCAGCAGATCGTAAAAGATCAAATGGATTTTTTCCATTCATCTGTATGAGTTCATCACCTGCTTTAATTTTCTCTGTTACTCCTGAATCGAGTATTTTTTTTACCACTATTTTTCCCTCTGCAATATCAAAAAGCAAGGGTAAAGTAGCTGTGTTTTGATCTGTATCACCATTTAAATCTATAAACATATGACCATCATTGAGCAAATTTGCAATCCATTTCAGTGTCTTTAAAAAATCCTGATCCGTTTTATCTGAAAACGCGTTATGGATTGCTGCATTCCAAATCTGATCATGGTTTTGTGAAGCGTCATCCCAATAGGGATAAGAATGTTTTAGTGCATTAAATAGAATCGTAAGATCTGCTAGCCTGATAGATAGATCAGCGCCGTTAATCCGGAATTCCCCGTTTTTATCTTTTGGCCAGGACTCATAAGATCGGTTTATTGTTTTATTTACCTCAACACTGTCAACAGTTGGGTAGGTATTATTTTCATTTCCATATAATGCCAAAGGAACCATGCAGTTTATTCCCGGCACTAAGCTTTTCGTTATAAATTCACCGATTTTAACTTCTTTGTCAAATAATTTCTCATCACCTTGCTTTCTAAAAAATTGAATTATTCTATTGTCAATCTTAGGATCTAATTCATTCAAAGCGGTAACCTTTTCTACCACCGGGATATTTGTTTCTTTCCCGCCATCCAGCACCTTTAAGCCAACTTTATTGACGTTAATTGAACCACCTGAACTTATATCGGTTTGAATAGCAATGGTAAATAATTCTGAATTTGGATCAAAAATACCTTCGAAAGCATAACGTTTTTCGTTTTTTAAAGCAAGGTCGTCTTTAACCAGGCTGAGTTTGTCTAAATACGGTTTTAGAATCAAATCTTTAATTTCAGCGTTAACACTAATGGTTAAAATAAATCTTTTGCCTTTAAAGGCGGTAACATCAACTGGTGATATTAGCGCAAATGCATTTTTCTTAATTCGCCGCTCTGATATTGGATTGATCCTGTTTACACGGATACTAGAATAAATGTTATCATGATATGGCAGTTTCAAACCAACGTGTTGCCAATAAACAGGCACATATCCGTCTAAATTTTGCGGAGTGATATCATTAACATCAAAAGTTGGGTTTTCTTTGGCGGAGATTTTTAGGGTCGGCGCAATTGGAAGGAACAATTCTTTTAAAGTTGATACCAGTTCCTGATCATTTTTCACCTGGAGCATCTTTTTAGTTCCATAAATGGCAAAACTTTGCCATTCAATTTTTGAAGCTTCATCTGATGGATGAAAGTATTGAATGTACCCATACAGCCTGCTAAATGCGGTTAGGTTATTTACCTGTTGTTGAATTTGCGTAAATCCGGTTAAGAAAGAAATAACCAGTAATAAAGAAAATAAGAATTTCATTAGATATTAATTATTGAAGCAGTTGAATATAAGTAACAACTATTCACAAAATCTAATTTTAACAAATATTAACATGGCGGCCATTTTTGGCAAAATGCCCACAATAAGCAACGATTGAACATCAAATGCCAGATCGCTATTTGCCGATGCATAAAACTCAACTTCATGTAAGCAGCGATTGATAAAAGTGATATTCCTGCGACAGCAGATACCTACAATGTTTGCAGCTTTAGGGTATCATCCCGATCTCCGGATTTAGTCAAAAACGCTTATCAGAAAAATGTCCGGTGTAATGAGATAAAACTTTAGCGCCAGCTGACTGTTAGAAAAGGGAAATTAAATACATCAGATATGACAGCAGATAAAAAGCAGCAAGCGATCAAATTATTGAAACAGGGACTGGAAACTATACAGGACCGCGCCTACACCGAAATCGCCGAAATTCCGACCGAAGACCAAGATGATTTTCAGGTCAAGTACAGTTTTATACATGATGGTATTGAGGGAATTTTTACCGTGATCGGAAAAGCTGCCCCTATCAACGAAGAAGCTCAAATTAGGTTCACCCTGCTGAGCGAATTTGCAGAGGATTCCCTGCACTATGAATCAGTAACGGCAAAAGAGCAGGTCGACAACGATCTGGTCAGCGCCGAAAGCTATCTGAACGGACACATCAACCAGGGCTAACTGACCGGTTATGGACAAGCCCAGCTATCTCCACTTTGACCATTCAAAATATGTCTGGAAACCGGACATTGATTATCGGAAGAATCCCGGGCCATATCGGGTGGGCAAAGGCGAGCAGGGTGTTCTGATCTGTGAGCCTTATAAAAGCGAGATTGGTGAATACTGGCGGTTTAAAACGCCGGAAATGGCCAGGCAGAGCAGTGAAAAAATCTATGCTTTGTTTCTAGCCTATCTGGAGGAAGGAGATTTTGTCGGCGCAGATATGGCCCGGAAATACCTGCAAATGGGCTTTACCAGATCCAGGCGTTATGCCAATTACAAGGGTGGCAAAAAATATGATGCCCATCAGGATTATCGCCAGCTGGAACGAGGAACGGGTGATGAGCAAAAAGCATTATCGGCTTCAATATTTCATAATAAATGGAAACTGGCCGAAGCCAATGGACAATACGCCGGGCTAAAAAAACAATGGAAAGATGAAAGGGGTTAAAAAGCAGGACCTTCCTGAAAAGCAGTGCATGGTATGCGGACGAATGTTTATCTGGAGAAAAAAATGGGAAAAGGTGTGGGAAGGAGTAAAATTCTGTTCCGAGAAATGCAGGCGAAACAGGGGAAAATTAACTATTAATTGATATGCCTTTTCTGTTTTGCTTTGTAGGCAGGTTATCGGTACATTAGTTAACGGTAAGCTTAATTTCTGTTAATAATGTAGCCCTAAATTTGAACCATCTTATATTTGGTTAGCAATTAAAAATTAGTCAGTAAAAAAAAACAGCGCCGGACCGAGTTCCTGCGCTGTTTTTATAATCTATAAACACATATTCATTGTAAGGCCCGGGGCTAATAATTGTAGCCTTCTGCAGGATTTAATGTTAACTTTGAACTCAGTCTATATCTTAGGATTACTTACCTACTCAAACCGAAAAAAATTAAAGATATTATCATAAACAACGGTTCTTCATAAACCAGATTCGAATACCACGGCTTAACCGCTAATAACTGTTGAAGATGTTTCGTCGGAAGAATCAACATCGTTATTTACCGATTGCCATCCCAGTTCATTTTTTTTTTAAAAATTTAAATATTACGCAGCAAACCGTAGACCAACTTAAACGCGTTGAAAAAACCTGAGCCATCCCCAATTTGACACAAATATATAATCAGAAAACAGATCTTAAATTAACGTGTCACCAGCTAAAACTTAGACAGCAATAATTGCTGTGCTGTCTTTTTTGTAACGCCGAAATAGACTTTCTGAGCAGGATGATAACTCTCCCTTAACTCAAAATTTTCGAATGAGGGTCCGCCGGGTATATCGATATAATCTTGCTTATTGGGGCTTCCCCCGCTCCAGTATTTTGCCCTCCCGTTTACACGCAACATCAGGGAGTAATCATATTCAGATGCGCCTTTACGCCAATACTGGCTTAGTTTAAGATTTGGCCGGTAACGCCATCCGGCTCTATCAAGATAGTTCTTTTCCTGCGGCCAAGAGCTAAGACTGTTAAAATCTTCATCAGATTCAGCAACCGCTATAACATCGCCGTTGCCGGCCTTCCATAATTGCGAAACTGCATAACTTTCCTTTTCTGTAAAACCAATCTCTTCATACCCTTTGTACAGCGCTGTTGAGTTTATCACCTTATCTTTTAAATGTAATTTACGTAGCCGCGAATAATTACCCATGGTAGCGGTTACAGCACAGCGCTGCATTGGCACACTTCCGCTGTGATTAAAAACCTCTATACCAAGTTCTTCAGGATTATCGCTGCGAATAAAAAGCCTTAAATATGGATGCGCACCATTCTTAAATCGTTCCATAAATATATATACCGATAATTCTTCCACCTCAGGATGCTGGCTATCAGGGTGCAGGATAATGCCGCGTGTTTTGGCTCCCCCGAAGTAGGCTGTGTCGGTTTCGCTTTCACCGGCCCACATTAACTTGCCCCATTGGTTATCGATCAGTGAGGGGGATATCTCGCTGTACTCAATTTTACCGCTCACTACCGGCTCAATAGCCAAAAAGTTGATCAGATAAACCGCACCTTTATTTTCATAGCCAACCCTAATCAGCCCCCGTGGCCCGCCGGTATTTTCGCGATCGCCTTCTACCCCCGTAGGCCATATACTAAATACAATGCCATTGCTGATGCCCAACATAGCTTCACTTTTTGCATTTGCCGGCCTTATCCAGTTTTTATCTGAATGCTGTGCTTTCAAATCCTGATAAAACAGTATCATTAAAAAAACGAAAATAAAAATGCAATTGTTGGTTCTCATAGGATTACCGTTTTTATTCTCTGATAAGGTAGCCATATTTTTTTTGACGGACAAAGACAGGCCAGAGTTAACTGCCATGCTATGGAGCAACAACCGGATGTTCCTCCGATTTGACGCGGTTATAAATAGTTCCATCATCCACATCTTTCAAGCGGCTTACGAGATTTTTTTTATCATAAATAACTTTCAGGGCCATTACCTTCCGATCCCCCTCTTTAAATATGACCGCACCATTTAAAATTTCCACATCATAATAATCAATCCTGGTGATCATTTTTGGAATTTTCCGTTCTGAATTTTCCAGGCCTGTTTTAGACTTTTTAAAGGTAACTTCCTGTTGACTGTAATAACCGTTTACCTCAGTTTTTTCATAGGTAAGCTTGATCACTTTTTTAAAGACGGTACCCGTTTTAAGCGTGGTATCTGCATTAATTTCCCACTCAAACAAAATGGGGAATGAATACGGCTGAAGCGTAAACGGTTTCTCCGAAAATTCCATTATACTTTCCTTCGGAGGCGGTGGTGGTTCAGCCCTTGCTTTTTTCTTTTGGCTGAAGCTGTTGTAATGCAACAATATAAAAGCTGTAAACAAGAATAAATATTTCATAAGCTAGTTTTATGTAAAAAAGTTTATCGATAATAAATTTAAATATCTGAAAATCAATTACTTACCTATACAAAACTTCGTAAAAATATTCTCCAATAAATCATCCGTTGTAACTGTACCCGTAATCTCGCCAAGATAATGTAAGGCCTGTTTGATGTCCATGGCTAAAAAGTCTGAGGTAACCGGGTTATCTACGTTGGCCAATACACGTTGCAGTGCGTGTTCGGTTTGTTTCAAAGCCTCTACATGGCGGATGTTGGTGACCAATGTTTCGCTGGTATTGATGTGGTGTAGGTTTACCTGCTCCAATAAAGTTGTTTTCAGTTCATCTATACCCTGTTTTTCTTTGGCAGAAATAAATACCACGTTTAAGGCTTCGAAAGCTTTGCGCTGGGCATCGGCAATCAGATCAGCTTTGTTTACCAAAATTAAATAAGGAATGGCCAACTGTTCTAAACCTCGAACCTGCTCTTCAATTTCCGAAATACTTTGCGCTGCATCGGCCATATAAATAATCAGCTTCGCCTGCTTCATTTTCTCTAAAGTACGTTCTACGCCCAAAGCTTCAATAATATCGGCAGTATCGCGGATTCCTGCTGTATCGATAAAACGGAAAACAATGCCACCAATAGTCAGTTCATCCTCTATGGTGTCGCGTGTGGTTCCTGCAATATCCGAAACAATGGCCCGTTCTTCATTCAACAGCGCATTCAATAAAGTAGATTTACCTACATTAGGTTTACCTGCAATTACAATTGGAACACCGTTTTTAATCACATTCCCCATTTCGAAAGAAGAGATTAAACGTTGTAAAACATAATTGATTTTATTTACCAGGTTTTTCAACTGCTCCCGGTTGGCGAATTCTACATCTTCTTCGGCAAAATCGAGTTCAAGTTCAATCATGGAAGCAAAATGGATCAGTTGCTCGCGTAGTCCTTTCAGCTCAGTAGCAAAACCGCCGCGCATTTGCTGCATTGCCACATCATGCGAAGCTTTTGAATTAGACGCAATTAAATCCGCCACGGCCTCTGCCTGACTTAAATCAAAAGCGCCATTTAAAAATGCACGTAAAGTAAATTCACCGGATTTGGCCGCACGGGCACCTTTGCTAATCAACAGGTTAATAATTTGTTGAATAATGTAATTAGATCCGTGACAAGAAATCTCCACCACATTTTCTTTAGTATATGATTTTGGCGCAACAAATAAACCTGCAACCACCTCATCAACAATATGATTACCATCTTTTACTAAACCAAAATGCAAAGTATGTGAAGCCTGCTTTTCTAAATCTTTACCTGCAAAAACTTCATTTGTTAGTGAAATAGCCTCAGGACCAGATAAGCGGATCACGCCAATGGCACCAGAACCCGAAGGCGTAGATAAAGCAATAATGGTATCTTGATTGTACATGTGCTGTTTTAAAGCTGCAAAAATAAGCCTAATCTGTGGGTAAATCGTGTATGGGAAGTAATTTTTTTGACTATTGCTTAATCGGTTAACTGTTTAAATCGGTTAACTGACACCCAACGCCAAACTTTGCTGGTTAACTGATGCCAAACTCCAAATCAACTATCAGCCTTTCGACTCTGCTATCAATGACAGATGTTTTATTAAACTGATAATAAGCTATTTACACACCTATCAATCGGATTCTATTACTTTTAAATTCAGTTCCAGGGCTAACTTTTTTAGGTGTTTTTCTGTTTGTTTGATCATTACCATTTCGTAATTAGCTACGCCCTGATCAACAAACTCCTGTCCTTTAACCATTAACCTCCAGTACTGTATAGCGATTTTTCGGGCTACTGCCTTTATCGCAATCATTGGGCCCTTACGTCCCCTAAGTCTTCGTCCAAAGGCCCCAAATGAAATCTTCTTGCTCTTGAGCAGGCTCTGGGCCAACACCCTGAATATCTGGCCTGCATTGGGACGCCCTTTTTTCTTAGGTTTTCTATTGGCTTTCCCCGAATGGTTCTGGCCTGGAGAAAGCCCGAGCCAGCTCGTGAAATGTTTTTCAGAAGGCCAACGCTCAAGGTCTGTTCCCGTTTCGCTGTAGATCTGCAGCCATGAATAATCGGTAATACCGGGCAGTACCGTTGCATCCCTGCCTCCGAACAGGTCCAGCATATGCCTACCGAGTTCATCAATCTGTGGTTTATGGTGCCGAACCGGTTTGCGCGGGCCAGCTTCACGATGGTCTTTGTCCTGATTCATCTTAACGAGTATATCGTTAAGGGCAGCGTCACATTCTCTAATCTGCATCTGGTAAAACTGATAAGCCTGGTAGGCCTGCCTAAGGGCGAAAATTCCGCGTTCGGTATAGAAGCCTTCAAGAGCGGCCAGAATCTCGGCTGACTTCTTTTTCAATACGCTTCCATGGCACAGCGAAAGCAGTTTTTGCGGATCACGTTCACCTTCTAGTATGGCCTGGATAATAGCCATGCCACTGGCACCCTGTATCTGATCGAGCACTTCAGGCAAACGGATGTTCATTTCGATCATTGATTTCTGCATGTGGTTGATGTGCATGGCCGCACTGCGCAGATGGTCCTCGCGCAGCCGTTGATAACCTCTTACTTCCTTCAGATCGCCCTGGGCGACAAAGCATCGGTTCAGTAGGCCATAGCTGTGCAGCTGCTGTATCCACTGGCAGTCCTTAACATCGGTCTTGCGACCGGGAACCTGACGGGTCTGGCGGCCATCCACCAGCCATACATCAAAGCCATTTTCAACAAGGATATCGTACAAGATGATCCAATAAGAACCCGTGGCCTCCATGGCAACGGTCTGAGTGCCCTTTTCCAGCAGGTAGGACGCTGCTGCCCTAAAATCACTGGTAAAGGTGCCAAAAACCTTTACCTCAGAGTAGCCGGGGCTGATGTAGATGTTCCTTGAACCAATATCGATCCCCGCGGAGTTGTTGTGAATAATTTCCATATCAATGACGAATAAGTATATTAAAACCTTATGCCCAACGGGATGAAAATACTAGGCAGGCTATCATGCGGGCAACCAATAAAGGTGCTCCAAACTCCAATACCATCTCCGAAGGAACCATACTACCATGCAGGCAAAAGCACTATACCGACAAACAGCCAAACTGCATAAGGCTTAATAAAGTTACGGATCTGTCATCAACACTCCGATGTATTTGAAAAATTCTAACCTCTACCATTGACGTTATTTTGTAATTATTTATTAATGAGAAACTTAAAGGCATTTACATTTCCTCCCAGCTAGGCCAAAGCACCTCATCCACGTTCAACTAAGACCCGGCCTAACAAATTTTTCGGGGCCCACAGACCAAGCCACTCTACTGGCTTCCAAAGAAAAATTTTCAGCCGGCATTTTTTGTTTCTTTTTGATGCCAAAAAGAAAGAGCCCTTCGGCGGCGGCGAGCCGAGGCAAGACGGAGCAGCTGGGCAAAAAAAAATAATTTATACGTCAATCATATTGATTTTTATGAAATAAATTATCCCTCACGGCGACCTATCGAAAGGAAATAGTAAATTGACGCCAGACACCAAACTTTCAGCGCTAAGCTTGGCCGAATAACAGCCCCAAAACGCCAAACGCCTTTCGCTAAACCAACTTTTTAAAACATTTTCACAACAAATGTGTTTAAAACTGAAATCAGAATAAGCTTTTTATGATGAACAATTTACCCCTAACCGTTAAACGGTCTATAGAGTTATTGGGCCTTATGGCCATTGTAGCTGTTATGGTTATCGGCCGTGATATTATTATGCCGATGTTAATGGCTTTCTTCATTAGCATCATGCTCCTACCCGTGTACCGTTTTTTGAAGCGTAAAAAAATTCCTGAATCGCTATCTATCATTATCTCTATCCTGTTGGTTGCGCTATTTGTAGCGCTCATGATCTGGTTTTTCTCCAATCAGATCGGTATTTTAGTTAAAGATTTCCCCCAAATAAAAGCGAATGTTACACAACATATCAATTCGTTAAGCGACTGGATCAGTCGCATTACACACTACGACGATAAACAACAAAAAGCCTTTATACAAGGTAAAAGCGACGACTTGATGAACATGGGTACCTCACTCGCGGGTGGTGCAGCGGTTACACTGAGCGGTATTTTTGTATTTATCGGTCTGCTTCCTATCTACATTTACCTGATGCTTTTTTACAAAGACATTTTATTGCGTTTCATTTTCATGTGGTTTAAAACGGATGACCACCCTAAAGTGAAAGAAGCCATCTATGAAACCGAATCGATCATTAAAAGTTACTTAATTGGATTATTAATACAAATTACCTACATGACCATTTTACTGGGTGGAATATTGATGTTGATTGGCATTAAACATGCACTTTTAATTGGGGTCATTTTTGCCATATTAAACCTGATCCCTTATGTGGGTGCATTAATTGGTAACGTAATCGGCGTATTATTAACATTGACATCCTCACAAGAATTGTGGCCAGTGGTTACCGTTTTAGGTGTAATTGCTTTTGTTCAATTTTTAGACAATAACATCCTGATGCCCCGCATTGTAGGCTCCAAAGTAAAAATAAATGCTTTATTTGCGATCCTCGGCGTTTTTATAGGTGGCAGTATAGCAGGCGTTTCCGGTATGTTCCTGGCATTGCCCACTGTAGCTGTATTAAAAATCATTTTCGACCGTACTGAATCCTTTAAACAATGGGGCGTATTACTGGGAGATGAACGTCCGGCCAAAAGCCCTATGACCTTCGCTAACTTTAGAAAAAAGAAGCCTGTGGCAACTAAAACAGGCATTGAGAAAGGATAGTGTTAGTCCATAGTCCATAGTCCATAGTCCATAGTCCATAGTCCATAGTCCATAGTCCATAGTCCATAGTCCATAGTCCATAGTCCATAGTCCATAGTCCATAGTCCATAGTCCATAGTCCATAGTCCATAGAATGGAAAGGAATTCAGAGTGAAGGTTTAATCAGGAGTATTAATTATTTTATTAACAGTTCATGGTCAATGGCCAGATAGCCAATTTGAGGTCGACCATTTGTTTTACTAATGAACCAATGCCCCTTGAACTATTGAACTACCTGTTGGCCATTTGTTTTACTAATAAACTAATGGCCAATGAACTATTAAACTAAAAACCATCTCACATCATCAATTTTGCCTTCAAAATATCATATGCGAACCTCAATATCGTTCCGAAAACTACAATCAGGAAAAATACCCTGACAAATTTATTTCCTTTAAGCAAGGCCAGTTTGGTTCCGAAAAAAGCACCTGTTAAGTTAAAAATGGCCATTGGTATAGCATATTGAAACAAGATATGTCCGGTAGAACTGAAATAGATAATCGCAGCCAAATTGGTAGCCATATTCACGATCTTCGCATGTGCACTGGCACCGATAAAATCGAATCCCAATACCGCAATAAAAACCAGAATAAGAAAAGAACCTGTACCCGGGCCAATTAAACCGTCATAAAAACCAATCAATATTCCAAATAAACCAGCCATTAAAACCTGTTTTTTAACAGAATGATCTTTCTCCTGATGAATACCGAACTGTTTGTTAAAATAGGTATAAAGCGCAACCAAAATCAGCACCACCAGAATTACAGGTTTAATCACCGAATTATCGATCCTGCTCACCAAAAACGCCCCCAAAAGTGCAGCAAAAAATGCAGTAAGCACACAAGCAGCGAGCACTTTATAATTAAAACGAACCTGTTTCGAATATTTAACAGCAGCAAGTGTAGTACCTGCCATAGATGGGATTTTAGTAGTCCCTAAAAGTGTAGCTACAGGGTAATGTGGCAAAATCAGTAAAATGGCGGGCGTTTGTAATAAACCGCCGCCACCTACAATAGCATCTATAAATCCGGCAGCAAAGGCTACCAGACAGAGTAAAATCAGTTCGTTAACCACTAATTAGATTTTTAAATCAATTCTTCAGAATTCATTATGGTTGCTTTAGCCAACACAATAAGTTCCTACATCCGCTCCGGAGAAGTAATTCCCAAAATCAGCATTCCGGCATGAATAATATCAGCAGTTTTTTTGCTCAGGTTTAAACGGAACTGTTTCGTATCACCTTCTTCTGTTTTTACAATTGGCGGTACCTCATGGTAAAATTTGTTGAACAGTTTCGCCAGTTCGTATAAATAGTTGGCCAAACTCGCCGGACTATAGGCCTTAGCGGCAATAGCAATCTCTGCAGGGTATTTAGCCAATTGAAGGATCATTTCTAGTTCCACTTCGCTAATCCCGCCAAACGCCAAACTCCCAACGCCAAACTTATAATCCGTTTTACTCAACAGCGATTTAATCCTTGCATGTGTATATTGAATAAACGGGCCGGTATTGCCCTGAAAATCGATACTTTCAGCAGGATTAAACAATAAACGTTTCTTAGGTTCAACCTTTAACAGGAAATATTTTAGAGCACCTAAACCGATATTTTTATATAATTCTTCCTTATCGGCTTCACTAAAATCGTTGGTTTTACCCAGTTCTTCCGTTTTCTCGCGTGCGGTAGTCACCATGCTTTCGATCAATTCATCAGCATCAACTACGGTTCCTTCACGACTTTTCATTTTACCATTTGGCAAATCAACCATTCCGTATGAAAGATGGTATAAACCCTTCGCCCAGCTCTTGCCCAGTTTTTCTAAAATCAAAAACAACACCTTGAAATGGTAGTCCTGCTCATTCCCTACCACATAAATCGATTCATCCATATTGAAATCGTCGTGTTTCATTTCGGCAGTACCCAAATCCTGGGTAATGTACACCGATGTTCCGTCTGCACGCAAAACCAGTTTTTGATCTAAACCATCGGCAGTTAAATCGATCCAAACAGAACCATCTTCCTTTTTAAAGAAAACGCCTTTTGCTAAACCTTCATCAACGGTACCTTTTCCCAATAAATAAGTATTGCTTTCGTAATAGAATTTATCAAAGTCAACTCCAAGGTTTTTATAGGTGACATTAAAACCGGCGTAAACCCATTCGTTCATGGTTTTCCAAAGTGAAACCACTTCTTCATCTCCTTGCTCCCATTTCAGAAGCATTTGTTGTGCTTCCTTAATCAGCGGTGCGTTTTTCTTCGCCTCTTCTTCTGTTTGTCCTTCGGCTTTTAAAGCTTCAATCTCTTTTTTGTATTCTTTATCAAAAATCACATAGTATTTTCCTACCAGGTGATCGCCTTTTAAACCAGTGCTTTCGGGTGTTTCGCCATTGCCCCACCTTTGCCAGGCCAGCATCGATTTACAAATGTGGATACCACGGTCGTTAACCAGGTTTACCTTCACTACGTCATAGCCGTAAGCTTTAAGCAATTCAGAAACCGAATAACCCAATAAATTATTACGTACGTGCCCAAGGTGAAGCGGTTTATTGGTATTTGGCGAAGAATATTCTACCATTACCTTTTTACCGTTCGGCGCATACACCCCAAAATCGGGTGCTAAAATTTCTTCGTTAAACTGTTTAAGGAAATAACTTTCGGCAATGCTTAAGTTTAAAAAGCCTTTTACTACATTAAATTTGGTTACATCGGTTACATTGGCAACCAAATATTCACCAATTTCGTTCGCAGTTTGCTCCGGCGATTTCTTCGAAATTTTGGTAATCGGAAAAACAACGATTGTTGCCTGTCCTTCAAATTCTTTACGGGTTTCCTGTATGTTGATTACACCTTCGGCTACTTCTTCATGATAAAGTTCAAAAATGGCTTTCTGTGTTGCGGCAATAATAAAATTCATGTGCCAAAAATAGAGAAAAAAGTCCGAAGTCGGGAGTCCGAAGTCCGAAGAAATTTTACCTTAAATTTCGATTTTCACCGTTTGTAAAAGGTTAGGAAAGCTGCTATAGTGTCAGTCGGTTCCGATAGTCCTTCTTTCCGCTATAGTCCCGATTTTTTTCAAACGGGAGATGCCGCTATTAAGGTTTATTATATTTGGTTCTGTGCAAAAAATAAACGCTTCTAAATAACAGTCTATCTCAAATCTATCATCTCGATTCTCATATCTAAATTTTTCTGATAGATTTGTAATAACTAACTTATTTATGAGCGAACAGAACCCAAATTTTAAAGTGAGCGTAAACACCGAAATCGGCAGGTTGCGTAAATTATTAATACATAGTCCTGATAGTGGATTAGGCAAAGTAGTACCCTCTAAGGCGCAAGACTGGCTTTTCGAAGATATTGTACATTTAGATACCATCCGCAAAGGTGAATACGATTATTATATTAAACTGCTGATGTATTTCCTTGATCCGGAAAAGATTAAAGGAAAACTGGCCGAAATCGATTCGGAAGCATCCGAGCGTAATTTTTATAAACCCAACCACCCCGATTTCCACAATTCTAAATCTGTAATTGAGATTCAGAACCTGTTGAGCGAAATGCTGGAGAACGAATCCATCCGTAAAAAACTGGTAGCAGCTGTTTGTGCCATTGAAGGCTGCACCTACAAAGTACAGTTGGAATTAACCAATACCGATCCAAAACAATTGGCGGAGATTTTTATCTCCGGAACATTGGCTAACGATACCATGATTTTTGCACCGATCCCGAATTTAATTTTTACCAGGGATGTGGGTACAACGATTAACAATCACATTCTGTTAAACAAACCCGCAAAAAAAGCACGGGTGCGCGAAACGCTTTTAATGCGTTATATTTTCTTCAACCATCCTTTGTTTGAGGGATACCGCAACAACATCCTCGAAATCCCTGATGTAACCATGCACTTTTTACGTCCGGGTGATGAACCTGCATTCAGCACCACTTTAGAAGGTGGTGATGTAATGATGGTGAGTCCTAACCACGTATTGATTGGCTGTAGCGAAAGAACCTCTGAACATGGTGCCAATGAAGCCATAAAATTACTGTTCGATCAGGATGTAGTAGAAAAAGTTACGGTGGTAAAAATACCAAGTAAACGTGATTATATGCACCTGGATACTGTTTTTACACAAGTTAAACGCAATACCTGGGTAATTTTAAATTCGATTGCACATTCGCCAAAATACAATCCTTACGAACCGATCAACTTTTTAAAGGAACCTGAAAAATTGGAGGCAACCACAGCCATTCAGTTTACAAAAGCCAATCCGCAGGAGCCTAAACACTTCGAACATGTAGAAGCTTTATTGAATGATATCAGTCAGAACGATTTAAAAAGCAGCGAACCCACTCAGATTATCTATAGCGGAAACAATCAGTTCCCTTACGATTCGCGTGAGCAATGGACCGATTCATGTAATCTTTTAGCCATTAAAGAAGGTGTTGTTTTGGGTTACGATAGAAACGACAAAACGGTTGAAGCTTTTAAAGCCGCAGGCTTTGATGTGGTAGATGTAAAAGATTTGATCCAGGATTTAGAAAGTGGCAAAGTAAATGCCGAAACCATAACCGATACCCTGATTTTAATGCCTTCGGCAGAATTATCACGTGCCCGCGGTGGTTTCCATTGCATGAGTTTGCCAATTTTAAGAGATAATTTATAGAAGGTAAAATGTCTGATGGAAAATGGTTGATGGGCAACTGCCGGGAACAATTAACCGATTAACCAATGACAGATGAACAATTGAACTAATGAACCAAACAACCAACCATATCCTCATGATCCGCCCTGTTGATTTTAAATTCAACGCGCAAACGGCCGGGAATAACAAATTTCAAATCGCATCAACCGAAACCAATGTACAAACAGAAGCTTTAAAAGAGTTTGATGCTTTTGTTGATCTTTTGCGAAAAAACGATGTTGATGTTACGGTAGTTGATGATACTTTACAACCGGAAACACCGGATTCTATTTTTCCGAATAACTGGGTTTCCTTTCACGAAGATGGCTCTGTTTACCTCTACCCCATGTTTTCAGAAAACCGCAGATTAGAGCGCCGGAAAGATATACTGGATGGCTTAAAAGAAAACTTCGAAGTAAACCACATCAGCGATTTAAGCTTTTACGAGCAGCAACATGCGTTTTTAGAAGGCACCGGAAGTATGGTATTAGATCGTATCAATAAAATTGCCTATGCCTGTCTGAGTGTGCGTACTGATGAAGAAGTGCTCAACAACTTTTGCATGCTTACGGGCTATGAACCAGTGGCTTTCCAGGCCGTGGATGGATCGAATTTCCCCATTTACCATACCAATGTGATGATGTGCATCGGCGACCGTGTTGCGGTAATCTGTCTGGATTCGATTAAAAATCCTGAAGAAAAGCTAAATGTAACCATCAGTTTAAAAGGCGCTGGCAAAGAAATCATCGAAATCAGCCTCGAGCAAATGAATAAATTTGCAGGCAATATGTTACAGGTTACCAATGCAGAAGGTGAAAGTTTATTGGTGATGTCGGAGCAGGCTTATTTATCATTAAGTGCTGAGCAGATTGCTGCGCTTGAACAATATTGCAGAATTATTTATGCACCATTGTATACCATCGAAAAAAATGGTGGTGGCAGTGCAAGGTGTATGCTGGCTGAGGTGCATTTGCCTGTTAAGTCTTAATTTTTTGTTGCTGGTTCACCAGCCGTTTAAACACATAAAGGTTGGTGAGCCACCAACCATGGAATTATATTTATCCATGCCATGGTTCGTGTCTCCACGAACCATTTTTATTTTCATTAAGATTGTCGAGTCTTTTTGACTGAAATGATCGAAGAACGTAAGAATATCTTAATTTTATTTTTCAATGGAATCAGATTTAACAGGAAAAGAACTGCGGCTAGCAACATTCATGAGTGAGATTTCAGAATATTGTTATTCTGCAGGTTGGACGCTGAATTTAGAATATGCCCTATGGCATGCGGTAATAAATGGTGAAAGGAAATATGGACAATCCTACATCACCGAAGATGATATCTCGACATTGATTAAATTGTCTACAGATGCAGATGCCTGGATTATATATGATGACGATAAAGAGGAAACGGCTTTGAACTTAAAGGAATGGGCTGAAAAGTTTGAAAAGGATGTGGCGCAAAACGAAAGAATTATAAAAGGTTAATCGCTTTATTGGTTGGCGAGCCACCAACCTTAGAATTATATTTACCCATGCCATGGTTCGTGTCTCCACGAATCATTTTTATTTTTTTTGCCACGGAAACACAGACAACACGGAAATCCCTTCGCCTGGATACAATCGCTATTAAACCCTCAATAGCACCACTACCCTAGTTACATAAACCTGATCGGAACGAACACGAGTGCAACGAGTAAAGTGGAGAGCAGGACCAATCCAAACCGATAAAAACAGGAACCTGCTTTCCGAGTCATTGGTAAATGCTTATTTCCCACCCTGGCTCACTTCGCCACCAATGTTATTACCTTGGTCCAAATGCCGATCTGCGTGATCCCGATTAGTTTTATTACTTTCGCCAAAAATCCAGTATCAATATGTCTCTAGCACAAGAATTACAAACCCGTTCGGGCAATAAATGTGAATTATGTACAGCCGAAACCAACTTATCGGTATACGAAGTACCACCAACAAGTAATGCCAATAGCGATAACAGCATTTTAGTTTGTAAAACCTGCTTAAACCAGATCGAAAAAACCGAACAGCTTGAACCAAGCCATTGGAAAATATTAACAGAAACCATGTGGTCGGAATTTGCTCCGGTACAAGTTATGGCCTGGAGAATGTTGAGCAGGTTAAGAAATGAAGGCTGGGCGGCAGATAGTCTGGATATTTTATACCTGGAAGATGAAACTTTGGAATGGGCTAAAAAAACCGGCGACCATGAACAAGATGGAACGGTAGAATTTCATCAGGACAGCAATGGTACGCGTTTATTTGAAGGCGATACTGTAGTTTTGGTTAAAACACTGGATGTTAAAGGCTCCACCATAAGCGCAAAACTGGGTACTGTGGTTAAAAACATTAGACTGGTACACGATAATACAGAACTGATTGAAGGTAAAGTAGAAGGACAAACCATTGTAATTTTAACAAAATACCTCCGCAAAGGATAATACTTTATTTGATGAGGTAAACGGTTCATTAGGCCGCTCGCTATCAAACCCCAAATAGCTGTACTGACCTTGCCAGATAAACCTGATCGGAACGAACACGAGTGCAACGAGTAAAGTGGAGAGCAGGACAAACCCAAACCTATCACAACAGAAACCTGCTTTCCAAACCCCTAAATTCAATACTCATTACCTATTGTTTTACAGACAGTTAACAAAACACCCGACCTTATTTATTCCAAAAAACAATTTGCACTTAAATTTTGTAGTTAGGCTAAGCGTTTCCCTACAGTAAAAATATTTTTATTAAAGATTAATTCTCGATTTAAAATTACATTTTTGCAAAAATTATTTAAAAGTAAATGCAGAGTTACTCAGAATTTCTTGATCTAAGTGTTGGTTTCCCGCAAGAGGGCTTCGATGTTATAGATGATGAATTATATTTTCAGGATTTAAACCTGATGGAAATGATCGAAACTTACGGTACTCCCCTACGTTTCACCTATTTACCAATGGTAAGTAAGAAGATTCAACAAGCGAAGATTCTTTTCCAGACCGCTATTTTAAAGAACAACTATCGTGGCGATTATAAATATTGCTACTGTACAAAAAGCTCGCATTTTAAGCATATTGTAGAAGAAGCTTTAAAAAACAACATCCACTTAGAAACTTCTTCGGCTTTTGATATGCCGATGGTTGATGCTTTGGAGAAAAAAGGGGTATTGACGAAAGATACCACCATTATCTGCAACGGCTTTAAAACCTACCAATACAAGCAATATATTATTGATATGTTGCATGATGGTTACACCAATATTATCCCGGTTTTAGATAACAAAGAGGAGTTTAACCTTTTTGATGATGAGGTGGATATTGACACTCCTTGTAACTTAGGCATCCGTATCGCGGCTGAAGAGCAACCAGATTCGCAGTTTTATACTTCGCGTTTGGGTGTGCGTATGGAAGATATTATCGATTTCTACAACAATAAAATCGTGCACAACCCTAATTTCAGGGTTAAATTATTGCACTTTTTCATTAACTCGGGTATTACCGATTCGCCATATTACTGGAACGAGTTAGAGAAATACGTAACGCTGTACTGCAAGTTTAAAAAGATCAATCCTGATTTAGATACGCTGGATATTGGTGGCGGTATGCCATTTAAAGATTCGTTGGTATTCGATTTTGATTACGAATATATGGTAAACGAAATTGTGAAAAGGATTAAAGAAATCTGCGCTATCCACGATGTAATGGAACCAGATATTATTACCGAATTTGGTAAATATACCGTGGCTGAAGCTTCTGGTATTTTATATAAAGTATTGGGCCGTAAACAACAGAACGACCGTGAACGTTGGTTGATGTTGGATGGCTCTTTCATTACCAATTTACCAGATGTTTGGGCATTAAACCAAAAATACATCTTATTGCCGGTAAACAACTGGGATGCAGAATACGAGCGTGTTAACCTAGGTGGTATTACCTGCGATGGACAGGATTATTACAACCAGGAGGCGCACATGAACAGTGTATTTATGCCAAAAACGCGTAAAGTACAATACTTAGGTTTCTTCCATACAGGAGCTTACCAGGAGGTATTGAGCGGTTATGGCGGTATTCACCATTGTTTATTGCCAAGTCCGAAACATGTATTGATCCGCAGAAACCGTGATGAAAGTTTCAACTTCGAGGTTTTCGGCGAAGAACAGAACAGTAAACAAGTGTTGAAGATACTGGGGTACTAATTCAATTTTCAGTTGGGAATTTGCAGTTCTCAGTTTATATTTAAAACATACAGATGCCTCAGTTTTTTAAACTGGGGTATTTTTTTTTATATTTGAGTATGGCACAAGAACAGATTAAATTATTTGATCGCATTACTTCTACAGATGGTTTGATGGGCGGAAGACCTACAATACGTGGATTAAGATTTCCAGTTTCTGATATACTAGAACTATTGGCAAGCGGAATGAGTGAAGAACAAATCCTAGAGGAGCATCCCATCCTCGAAAAGGAAGATATCAGGGCTGTTCTCTTATATAGCGCACAAAAAGTAAATGAGGACTTAATGTATGAATAATTGGGAAATTTGGCTCGATGAAAATTTTCATAAAAATAATTCTAATTAGCTTAATGTCCTGCTTGGCATTTATATTATTAATGTATTCAAGTGACTTTTTTACTTCAATTATTCCTGGTTGGCACACTATAATTTTCCCTCCAAATTTAAAACAATTAATAGTTCTTTGTTTAAATATAATTCTGCCTCTATTTTACCTTATTAGATTTCGTAGGCTTATAAAAATCTGGTTATTTTTTGCCTACATTTTTTCTATTAATCTTTTTTATTACATAGGCTATCTGCTGAAAAAATACTTTGAAAATAGATTGAGTGTAAATATCACAGCTTACAACGGCCTAATTAACGAATTTCTCTATTTGATATCACTAACTCTACTATCCCATATTATCTTTACATTATATCTTTTAAAGAAATTAAAAAAGACGAATTATTAGTCGGACATTTCAATATATTTGATTTGAAATAAAAAAGACTAACATGCAATTCGGTAAAGTAGACGACCCTTCAATTATAGATTATACCCTTCCTGCTGATGCGCCTGAAACAGCAGCAGTTTTGGCAGCAAATAAACCTAAACAATCTTTTCAGGCTTTTGTGGGTTGTGCCAAATGGAACAAAGCCGATTTAAAGGGCTTTTATCCAAAAGGAACAAAGGATGAGTTGACTTATTATTCTACTCAGTTTAATTCCATTGAGTTAAATGCTACCTTCTATGGTATGCCTACCCGCGAACAGGTAACTACCTGGACACAAAAAACACCTGCAGACTTTAAGTTTTTCCCAAAACTGACCAATACCATCAGTCACTTTAAAAGGTTGATCAACGTTAAAGAACCTGTAGAACAATACTGCGATGCCATCAGCAATTTTGAAGATAAATTGGGCATGGCCTTTCTTCAGCTACACGATAACTTTAAACCCAAAGATTTCGAAAGGTTAAAAATCGTGATCAATGAATTTCCAAAAGTAATTCCATTGGGCGTTGAAGTGAGAAATAATGAATGGTTTTCAAATCCTGCCATTGCAAACGAATTTGCACAATTGTTTCAGGATAATGGTGTAGCCAATATTATTGTAGATACCGCGGGCAGAAGAGATATGTTACACATGCGTTTAACCTCCCCTACGGCCTTTGTACGTTTTGTAGGCGCAAATGATGATGAAATTGATAAAAAACGTTTAGATGATTGGATTAAGCGCATTATAGACTGGAAAGAACAGGGTTTGCAAAATCTATATTTCTTTGTACATCAAAATGTAGAGCTTTCCTCTCCATTATTTTCAGCTTATTTCACCGAGAAACTGAACAAAGCGGTAGGAACTGATTTAAAAATTCCGGTAATGGCGAATCAGACACTGCCAAGCTTATTTTAACTGATAAAAACCTCGCAGGTTTTTGAAACCTAGATTACTGTTGGTCGAGATTTGCAATCTCGTCTGAATAAAGGCTTTGTAATGCACTTAAGAAAGGTCGGGATTACAAATCCCGACCAACGATATTTCTCTTATAAACCGTTTCGGTAGCTTTTGCCTCTTCCCCTTCCGGCGAAACATTATAGGCAGTTAATATCATTTCATCTTCACTTATTATTTCAAGAGTTGTTCTCCAGCCCCAGAGCTGTTCGCCATATTCCGGACTACCATATTCTCCAAAAACCGAAAAACCAGTTGCCGTGGCTTCACCACTCGAAAGCATAATTTGTGTACCCATATGAAAACTATCGATCCAACTGGTGGAAAATCTTTGGTAAGGGATATCGAAACCAACAATCATTTTACCTTCAAAAGCTTTACCGTCTAAACTTCCCTGATAATCAAGAGAAATAAACCGATTGTCCAAAACAGCTGTGATTTTAGCTTCTGATGGAGATTCATCTGCCAACACATCTTTTTCGAACCAGGTTTTAGTTGTTCCTTTCCAATCACCAGTTAATTTTTGAAGTTGCCTATGAGCACCATCTGCCAAAGATTGCTCGAATTTACTTTTTGCCATAACCAAAGCTATAGAATATAATTGTGATGTTAAATCATTTATCTACAGTATTTTGAACAGAAAACTGTAAATTGTTAACTGAAAACTATCTACATATGTTAAAGGCGTTAGATCTCCATCAGGTTATGGTTATCGATATCGAAACCGTACCTCAATATCCATCTTATCATGATGTGCCGCCCCATTTCCAGGAACTTTGGGAACAGAAAACGCATTATCAGCGAAATTCAGACCAAAGTCCTGAAGAATTCTACGAAAAAGCCGGTATCATGGCCGAATTCGGCAAGATTATTTGTATCAGTCTGGGGATTTTTAATGTACAGGATCAATCATATTCCCTGCGCATCAAATCCATTTATGGTCATGATGAAAAAGAGATGCTCCAGCAATTCGCCGACTTATTAAGTAAACAAGCGCCTACTTTGACGTTCTGTGCACACAACGGTAAAGAATTCGATTTCCCATATATCTGCCGCAGATTATTGGTCAATGGCATAGAAATCCCAATCCAACTACAACTTTCGGGCAAAAAACCCTGGGAAATAAACCACATCGATACCATGGAACTGTGGAAATTCGGCGACTACAAACACTTCACTTCTTTAAATCTGCTGGCAGCTATTTTAGATATCCCTACACCAAAAGATGATATAAATGGGGCGCAAGTAAGACAGGTTTATTATGAAGAAAAAAACCTCGGCCGGATTGTGACTTATTGCCAGAAAGATGTAATTACTACTGCCCAGGTACTATTAAAATTTAAAGGTATGGATGTAATTTCAGCAGAAAACATTACCATTGTATCTTAAATGATGGTCGAAGTAAAACTGGAAATCCCAAAATATGATAAAGAGGTAGGCTTGCAATCTGGCTGGGTAGATGGGTTCATTCTTAAAACAGACCTTATTGAAAATCAAATCCAAATTCAGGCGAATAAAGCTGGGCTCATTTCTCTTGCAAAACAGTTTCTTTCCTTAGCACAAGACGAAACTCCAATTGGTTGCCACTATCATTTAGACGATTACGATAGTTTGGAGGCAGGTTCAATTGAGCTTATTATTTCAAAAATTTGATGTTAAACGTAGAAAACCTAAATGTCGATTTCTATAACCAGGACGAAAAAACCTGGTTTAAAGCTGTTAAACAGATTAGTTTTAATGTAAAAAAAGGAACTGTTTTAGGTATTGTTGGCGAATCCGGCTCCGGAAAGTCGGTTACATCCTTCTCCATTATGCGCTTGCACGATGAAAAGGCTGCAAAAATTACGGGTGACATTGATTTCGAAGAGATTAGCCTGCTTAACCTCAGTTCGAATGAAATCCGCCAGATCAGGGGAAACCAGATCTCCATGATTTTCCAGGAACCCATGACTTCTTTAAACCCTGTTTTTACTTGTGGCGAGCAAGTGGCCGAGGCCATTATACTCCACCAAAAAGTAGATAAGGCAGAAGCTAAAAAACATACCATCGCCCTTTTTAACGAAGTGCAGTTACCGCGACCAGAAAAAATATTCGATAGCTATCCGCACCAGATATCGGGCGGACAAAAACAACGGGTAATGATTGCAATGGCGCTTAGCTGCAATCCGAAGTTATTAATTGCCGATGAACCCACAACTGCATTAGACGTAACCGTTCAGAAAACAATTCTTCAGTTACTTTTAAAACTAAAAACTGAGCGAAACATGGCGATGATCTTTATTTCGCACGATTTGGGTGTGGTAAATGAAATTGCCGACGAAGTTTCTGTAATGTACAAAGGAGAAATCGTAGAACAAGGTCCTGCGAAATCGATTTTTGAAAATCCGCAACACCCTTATACCAAAGGTTTGTTGGCCTGTAGGCCCTCACCTCACTTACAGTTAAAGAAATTACCCGTAGTGGCCGATTTCCTTACTGGCAAAATCGATGATGCCTCAGCGCATCTAGAAGCCTCAAATCAGTTAACAGCTGCCGAAATTACCTCTAGAAGGGAAAAACTTTATGTACAAAAACCTTTGCTTCAAATTAAGAATCTGTGTACCTGGTATCCCATCCATAATGGTTTATTCGGCAAAACAACTGATTATGTAAAAGCTGTAGATCAATTGAATTTTGAAGTATTCCCTGGAGAGACCCTGGGTTTGGTTGGCGAATCGGGCTGTGGCAAAACGACTTTGGGCCGTACCATTTTAAGATTGATCCAGCCAACATCTGGTGAGATTATTTTTAATGGTGAAGATATTACACATATCAACAAAGCAGCATTACGCAAATTAAGAAAAGATATACAAATCATTTTTCAGGATCCTTATGCTTCATTAAATCCTAAGCTAAGTATTGGTCAATCGATTATTGAGCCCCTACAGGTCCATAAATTACACCGTAACGACGCCGAACGCAAACAAAAAGTATTGGAATTGCTAAATAAAGTAGGATTAAAAGCAGAACATTATAACCGTTACCCTCATGAATTTAGTGGCGGACAAAGACAGCGCGTAGTAATCGCCAGAGCTTTGGCCCTGGAACCTAAATTTATCATCTGTGATGAATCGGTATCTGCTCTGGATGTTTCCGTTCAGGCACAGGTTTTAAACCTTATTAAAGATCTCCAACTCGAATTCGGACTCACTTATATCTTCATTTCTCACGATTTAGCCGTGGTAAAACACATTTCAGACCGCATATTGGTCATGAATAAAGGAAAAATTGAGGAAGAAGGTTTTCCTGAACAGATCTTTTATGTCCCAAAAGCCGAATATACCAGAAATTTGATCGCGGCCATTCCGGGGAGTTAGTCCGTAGTCCGTAGAAAGGAAATCAGAGTAAAGGTTTAATCTGGAGTATTAATTATTTTGTTAATAGTTCATGGTCAATAGTCAGATAGCCAATTTGATATCGGCAATTTGCTTTCTTAATGAACCAATGACCATTGAACTAACGAACTACCTTATTACTAATGAACCACTGAACTAAAAACCATCATCTATTTTACATATTTCCCCTATATTTTCCATCCTGAGCATCTTTTCTGTATCTTCGGTAAATTCAGTTTAGCATATGGCAAAGAAAAAATCGGCAAATATAAAATTGGTTCTGAATCAATTGGTTAGTGATGTTTTTGAAAAAAACAGCAATCAGCTGCTTAATTACAAGCAGGTTTCGGCCAAATTAAATTTGAACGATCAGGAATCTAGAGAAACCATTCTGGAGATCTTAAAAGAAGGGAAAAATGCGGGAATTTTCTTAGAACCTGAAAAAGGTAAATTTAAACTTAAGGAGCTCCAAAACTTTATTATCGGCACCGTTGATATGACCGCCGATGGTTCAGCGTATATTATTCCGGAAGATGAATTTGAGAAAGATATTTTTGTAGCGCCTCGAAAACTTAAAAACGCTTTACATGGCGATACCGTAAAAGCTTATGTTTTCGCAAAGAAAAGCGGTCGCAAAAACGATGGAGAAGTTGTTGAAATTATTAAAAGGGCAAAATCAGATTTTACAGGTGTAATCAAGATTTCTGATCGTTTTGCATTTGTAATTGCAGATGATAAAAAAATGATGCACGATATTTTTGTGCCTCTTGCTGATACTCATGATGCTAAAAATGGTCAGCGCGTACTGGTAACGCTATCTGATTGGCCAGAAAGTGCTAAAAACCCGATCGGCATTGTTAAACATGTACTGGGTAACCAGGGTGAAAACAATACCGAAATGAATGCTATTTTGGCACAATATGGTTTTCCTTTAGAATTCCCTCCGCAGGTAGAACGCGAAGCCAATGCCATCCCTGAAGAGATCCCTGCAGCAGAAATTGCAAACAGGAAAGATTTTAGAAAGGTTTTAACTTTTACCATAGATCCGGCAGATGCGAAAGATTTTGATGATGCCATCTCCTATCAAAAACTCCCTAACGGAAACCACGAAATTGGGGTACATATTGCCGATGTTTCGCATTATGTAATCCAGGGAACCGACTTAGATAAAGAAGCTTACAGTCGTGCTACTTCAGTTTATCTGGTAGACCGTGTGATACCAATGTTGCCTGAGCGTTTAAGTAATGGTGTTTGTTCGTTACGTCCACATGAAGATAAACTGTGTTTTGCAGCAGTCTTCGAACTGGATGAGCAGGCCAATATCCAATCAGAATGGTATGGCAGAACAGTGATCCACTCCGATAGAAGGTTCAGCTACGAAGAAGCACAGGAAGTAATCGAGAACAAAGCAGGCGATTATGCTCAGGAAATATTAAAACTGAATGAACTGGCTTACATCCTGCGCGACCGTAAATTTAAAAACGGGGCCATTAGTTTCGAAAGCACAGAAGTTAAATTCAAACTCGACGAATCAGGCAAACCCATTGGTGTATATGTGAAGGAGCGTAAAGATGCCCACAAACTGATAGAAGACTACATGCTTTTGGCCAACCGTAAAGTGGCTGAATTTGTTGCCAAGAAGACTAAGGGAAAAGATAAACTGACCTTCGTTTACCGCGTGCACGATTCGCCAAACATGGAAACCTTAAATACCTTTGCAACTTTTGCTTCCCGTTTCGGTTATAAAATCAACACGAAATCGGATAAGGAAATCGCCAAATCGCTAAACCATTTAATGGCTGATGTAGAAGGCAAAAAAGAACAGAATATTTTAACTTCTCTGGCCATCAGATCAATGGCAAAAGCGATTTATTCGACAAAAAAAACCAGTCACTATGGCCTGGCTTTCGAATATTACACACACTTCACTTCGCCTATCCGCCGTTATCCGGATGTGATGGCCCACAGGCTTTTACAAACTTATTTGGATGGCGGCAAATCGGCCGATGCGGAGTTTTATGAAGTAGCTTGCGTTCATTCTTCGGCAATGGAGAAAAGAGCTGCCGATGCTGAACGTGCATCCATCAAATACAAACAGGCCGAATACCTCGAAAACAATATCGGTACCGAATATAAAGGCATTATTTCGGGCGTTACCGAGTGGGGCATGTATGTAGAAATCGAAGAAAATAAATGCGAAGGTATGATCCGTTTAAGAGACATATCAGACGATTTTTATGTGCTCGACGAGAAAAACTACTGCATTGTGGGTCAACGCAAGAAGAAAAAATACCAATTGGGAGATGAAGTGATGATCAGGGTAAAAAAAGTAGACCTTTCTAAACGTCAAATCGATTTCACTCTAATTCCAGATTAAAAATATAGACTTTGTGCCCTAAACACAGGTTTACGCTATAATTAAAATGCATACTACAGAGCAATTACAACAAATTTTAGATACTGCAATACAAAATTTAAAGTTCCCGGATCACCCTAAACAGCTATACGATCCGATTACTTATATTATCAATCTTGGTGGAAAACGCGTAAGACCATTATTGGTTTTAATGGCTACCGAACTCTTCGGAGAAGATGCAAATAAATCGATCCACGCGGCGATGGCCATCGAGGTTTTCCATAACTTTACGCTTGTTCATGATGACATTATGGACAATGCCCCACTCCGCAGAGGGAAAGCCACCGTTCACGAAAAATGGAGCACCAATACTGCCATTTTAAGCGGTGATGTAATGATGGTGGAGGCAAATAAAAACCTCGCTAAGGTGAACCCAGCTTTTCTTGGCCCAGTATTAAATACGTTTAACGCTACAGCACAGGGTGTTTGCGAAGGTCAGCAGTTGGATATGGAATTTGAAGGCCGTGATGATGTGAGCATCGAAGAATACATCAACATGATCAGGTTAAAAACAGCTGTGCTTTTAGGTGGTGCATTAAAACTCGGTGCCATTATAGCCGGCGCTTCTGAAAAAGATGCAGATCTAATTTATCAGTTTGGCGAAAATATTGGTATCGCTTTCCAGTTACAGGACGATATTTTAGATGTATATGCCGACCCTGAAAAATTTGGAAAACAGGTTGGTGGTGATATTATTGCCAATAAAAAAACCTTCCTGCTGTTAAAAGCCTTTGAACTTGCCGATGGCGAAACCAGGGCATCATTAGATATGTGGACTGGATACAAAGAATTTAATGCTCAGGAAAAGGTCGATACCGTGCGCCAGGTTTACGATACTTTAGATATTCAGGACATTGCCAAAGAAAGCATGAACAACTATCTTAACAAAGCTTTAGCCTTATTTGCCCAAATTAATGTGAGCGATGAAAAAAAATCAAATCTTTTAACACTTACTGAGCAGCTAATGGCCAGGGAATATTAATTAAAAAGAGTTGTCAACTTTTATAGCCAACGGGCCAGAAAGTTGACAACCCTGTATTCTTATTCGTTGACAGTCTGAGCCTCCAGAAGAATCGGGATACATTGTTTAAGGCCCTTTTATAATTATCATTCTGTTATAAAATAGATTTCTCGACTTCGCTCGAAATGACGTATTTATATATTTAAGTTTAGGCCCTTACTAATTTATATTTTATCCAAAAATCAGAAGATTTAGATGCCGATTCACCGCCTTCTTGTGGGCGTTGACCACCTCCGCCTCCACCCATTCGTCCTCCACCACCCATACCGCCACGGCCACCACCGCCCATTCCACCGCCTCCCATTCCACCTCTACCGCCTGATCTGCCTTTACCACCGCTTGCACCTTCAGGTCTTCCTTCTCTTTTGAAACCAGATTTATTTGGTTCATTAATTTTTATATTGTACACCAACGGCTTTTTAAGGTCTAAACCTACCTGTAACTGCGCTAAAGGAATGCTCAGTTCGTAAATCAGGTCTCTGTTGGGATGGATGCTCATTCCCGTTTCAATCCCGTCCTGATTGATAGCTGGCAATTCGCCATCGGAAATATTTTTAAAACCCGAAACGCGGATGCCTTTATTCATAGCGGTAGGATCATGTAACTCAGCATTTCCGTCTGGCGACAAAGGAGCGTGCTCATGATGTTCTTCTCCTTCTTTGGGCATAGGTGGTCGTTCCATTAATGGAAAAGTTAACTTCATACCGTCTTTCTTTTTACCCTCAGTATTAATATTTAATGTAATACCACCTCTTAACACGCTAAAAGTTGTCTGAGGATCTAATGACTCAATAATAATATACAAGTTTTTATCATCATTGGCCAGCGCAAAAGCCAGTTTGGTAGCATCGTTGTACTGATTAAGCGGTTCGTTCCATTCGCTCGATATGCCATTGGCTTTGAATGATTTCACCATGCGGATATTTTCTTCTACATCCTGTGCTTTAGCAGATAATCCGCAAAGAATGATAGAAAAAACAGATAAACTGAGTGTTTTAAAATTCATCGTAAAATAATTAAATAATGATATGCGAATGTATCGCGATGAATTGTTAATTTTTGTTATTTAACACGGTTTAACATTAGTTGAGTTTGGAGTAGGGCGTTTTGGGTTTGGAGTCGGTCCCCTTGATAAGTTACCCTGGAACCGAGTCGAAGGACAATTAACCACCTCTGCGTTTGGAGCTAGGCGCTTGGTGGCTTTAATAAATTTAAACAATTAACCGATTAACTGGTTGGGAGTTTTAGGTTTGGAGTCAATTAATCAAAATCCTCCCCGGTATGTCACCCTGAGCGGAGTCGAAGGGCAACCATAGTTTGGAGTTGGGCGTTTGGCGTCAATTAACCGATTAACCAATTTAAACAGTTAACCCACTTACAAATGACCGATGAACTAATGACAAATGAACCAATGAACCATATAAAAACAAAAAAAGTCCTGACTTTCATCAGGACTTTTTTATTATGAGTTCGGTACTAATTATTCTGCAGGTGCGGCTTCTTCAGTAGTTTCGTCTTTTTTAGCTGCTTTTTTAGCAGGTGCTTTTTTAGCAACTGGTGCTGCTTCAACAACTTCTTCAGCTACAACTTCTTTCTTTGCAACCGCTTTTTTAGCAACTGGTGCTTTAGCTACTGCTGCTTCGATTTCTGCTTCTGTAATAGGAAGGATAGACACATAAGATTTGTTATCTTGTTTCTTTCTGAAAATTACAGTACCATCAACTAAAGCGAATAAAGTGTGGTCTCTACCAATTCCAACACCTTTATCAGGGTGGTGTTTTGTTCCACGTTGACGTACTAAAATGTTTCCAGCGATAGCCAATTGCCCACCGAAAATTTTAATACCTAAACGCTTACTATGCGATTCACGTCCGTTTTTCGAACTACCGGCTCCTTTTTTGTGTGCCATGATTTTATATTTTGTAACTCGCTAAAAAGCGAATTATTGGGTTAACAATTAATTATAGAGTGATGTCAGAGATCTGAATCTTAGTGAAAAACTGGCGGTGACCATTTTTCTTTTTGTAACCTTTTCTACGTTTTTTGTGGAAAATAATTACTTTATCACCTTTTAAATGAGATACGATCTTAGCTGAAACTTTAGCACCTTTAACTGCAGGAGCACCTACAGTAATTGCACCACCGTTGTCAACCAACAATACATTATCAAATTCAATACTAGCGCCTTCATCTCCTTGCAATCTGTGTACAAAAAGGTGCTGGTCTTTAGCAACTTTAAATTGCTGCCCTGCTATATTTACTATTGCGTACATTGTTTAAATATTAGTTTTATAATTTTTATTTAACGAGGTGCAAATATAGAACAATTTCAATTAACACACAAACACATATCGAAAATATTTTTCAATAAATCCTACTTGATCTGGATTTGGAGGATTTTAGTATTTTAAGATCGGTTTGGGCAGTATTTTAATTGCTTTTTCCGAAAAAGAGTTTGGTAATTATTGGGGCTAAACCGCTATGTTGTTCACAAAGTTTAGCTTTTCCAACCATGTCCCACATGCCTTGTGCAACAGCCATCGTTTTTAAACCCGATTGCAGTGGAAGCCTCCGCTTTTTCTGCGGAGCTTATAACGGAAAGCGGGACCAAAGGCCTCCAAGTAACACCAGCCCTTCATTTTCAGATAGAAAAATATTGCCTTTCTGCTCTTCCAACTCAGCAGCAAATCCTTCGACACCGATCCGGGTAACATAGCGAAGGGATGATTAATCGACGCTAAATACTCAAGTCAAGATCGTTTTACTGGTAATTTCGCTTCTGACCTCGGACTCCCGACTCCGGACTACTCTACTTACCGCTTCTCTTTTCAGCCAGATTTAAAGTTTCTTCAATGATCTTTCTCATTTGTACAGCAGCATCTAACAATTTAGGATTACCGTCGAAATCGCCGTACACGACCACATGCTTGGTTTTCTCCTTATATTTGAACAGCATATCGTAACGTGGTACGGCCAGGGATTTTGCGCTTTTTTTTCCGATGGTATCCGGAAAATTCCAAAGTCCGATTTCGTTTGCTTTAGTGTGCATATATAAGATATCATCGCTCTTTAAGAATATTTTCTTGTGAACAACAGAATCTACATTACTGATATATTGGTAATCGCCGGTGGCAGAATTATAATGATTTTCTAAGGTATCTTTCACCCCCCATTTGTATTCCATTGAAACAAAATCCTTCTTTCTGAATGGTGCGTTCTGGATAATCGGTTTATAATACACGTAACAATAAATGATCATTGGAACGATGATACTAAGGGCTAAGAATATTTTTTTTCCTCTACTTGACACTTGATGTTGAATTATTGAATGACTGAATGTTTTAATTATTGAATGAGAGAATTGTTGAATGATAGAATTAGTGAATGATTGAATGTTAAATAAGACTCCAGACTAAGGACTCTAGACTGTTGACTCTTTTAATTCTCCTTCCCACTTACTTACTACTGCAGTTGCGATACTGTTTCCTACCACATTGGTTGCAGAACGGCCCATATCCAACAATGGATCAATACCGATCAATAAAGCCAATCCTGCTTCGGGGATATTAAAACTTGCGATGGTTCCGGCAATTACCACTAACGATGCCCTTGGCACACCTGCAATTCCTTTACTGGTTAACATCAGGATTAAAAGCATCGAAATCTGTTGTTCGAAACCCAAATGAATACCATAAGCCTGTGCAATAAATAAGGAAGCAAAGGTCATGTACATCATCGAACCGTCTAAGTTAAATGAATAACCCAGAGGCAATACGAAACTTACGATTTTATCTTTACAGCCAAAACGCTCTAACAGCATCATTGTTTTTGGATACGCGGCCTCGCTACTTGCTGTACTGAAGGCCAGCAGAGCAGGTTCTTTCATATCATTAACCAAACGAAAAATACGTTTTTTCAACACTAAAAACCCTAAAAAGATCAATACACACCATAAAATCCCCAATCCGAGATAGAACTCACCGATAAATATGGCATAGGTATTCAGTACATTAAGACCTTGTTTAGCTACAATAGCAGTCATGGCTCCAAAAACAGCTAATGGGGCAAAATTCATCACATAACCTGTCATTTTTAAAATCACATGTGCAATGGCGTCAAATGCTTTGATCACAATCTGGCCTAAATCGCCAATAGCAGCTGTTGCTACGCCAAAGAATAAAGAGAATACCACAATCTGTAAAATCTCGTTGGTAGCCATCGATTCGGCAATACTTTTAGGAAATACGTGTGCAATAAAATCTTTCACGCTCATCGATGCTTTCTGGATCCCGGTATTTACCAGTTGATCAGGCAATGATAATTTCATGTGTCTTCCAGGCTCGAATAAGTTTACCAGAATCATCCCCAGTACCAACGACATTAACGACATGGCCAGGAACCAGCCCAGTGTTTTGCCGCCAATCCTACCTACCGCTTTAATATCGCCTACTTTAGCTACACCAACCACCAGCGTGGTAAACACCAAAGGGGCAACAATCATTTTAATCAGGCGAAGAAAAATATCGCTTAGTAGCGTAAAATATTCCAGTTTTTTCTCTCTGATGTCTTCGTTTTCTTTTTTGATTTTGGCGTTGGCTTTTCGGTCTGCTTTAAGCTGTGTATAACCTATACTGGTGGTATCGGTAGATTTGGCAATACTTACCTCTATACTTTTAACTTTCGCATCGGCGGTGAGTATATTCTGGTTGTAAACATCGATTGAATTGACATTTAAAATATAGCCTAATGCAATACCTGCAATCAGCGCTAAGAAAATGAAAAGCGTGAGTTTGTTTTTCTTCATGAATAAAAAAAGTTTGTGCTACTCTTAATTTGGTAAAACTACGATATTTACGGCGTGTAACAAATTTTGACCACAGGTGGCATTAAAAAATATATTATTTTTGATTTCTGCTGTAACAAAAAACGTTCATCAACATCTAAAACGCAACTATAAACCCCTAAATGGAACAAAAAGACAAGTTATTTAAAGAGATCTTCGATTCAAATTCCAAAAAGATATTCCATTTATGTTATGGTTATACTGGCGACACCGACGCTGCAAACGATCTTTTACAGGAAACTTTTTTAAAGGTTTGGCAAAACCTGGATAAGTTCAGGAACAAATCGCTGATTTCTACATGGATTTATAGGATCGCAGTAAACACCTGTTTAACTTATCTCCGATCGGAAAAGCGACAGGCCAAAGACGAATTGACAGATAACATTATAGAAAATAAAATAGAGGAATTTTCAGAAAAAAATGAACAGGTTGCCCTACTTTATACCTGTATATCCAAGCTTGAAGAAAATGACCGTTTGATTATTACCATGGTATTAGATGAATTACCATACCAAGAAATTGCCGATATCTCTGGGATAAGCGAAGGCAATTTAAGGGTAAAAATTCACCGAATTAAACAAAAGTTAACAGAATTATATAGCCAGTATGCAAGCGTTTGATCAAATACAGGAGTTGTGGCAAAACCATGAGGTAGAAGTTAAGGTTTCTGCCGATGAAATGCTGCAACAAGCGAAGAAAGAAGTAAATGGATTAAAGCTAAAATCTGCTTTAAACATTTTAGGGATGTTGGTATCCTTTATTGCCATCGCCGCGTTATGGATATTTTTTCACTTCGAATCGTGGACAACCCATGTGGGAATCAGCATTACCATTATTGCCATTGGTGTATATACCTTAATTCTCTACCGCGATTACAGGTTAATTTCGAAGACTGATTTCACGGCCCACCCACATGAATATTTAAACAACTTAAAAACCTATCAGTTAAACCGCTTTAAACTGTACAATTCTCTTTATTGGTTTTACATGATCGCCCTCTCATTGGGTCTTATATTTTATTTTGTAGAAATTTTGGCACATTTTAGCACCATTCAAAAAGTACTGGCCGTCGGCTTAACTGCATTATGGATGTTATTCTGTTCAACCATTTTAAGAAAGGCCGTAATGAGTAGGGAAAAAGAAAGGATCGCTTTATTGATAGAGAAATTTGAGCGCATCAGCGGCCAGATTTCTACCCCTTAATAATTTTAGGCACGGTTTTTTCATTGTAAAATTCAACACATGAAGAGACTGATTATACCTTTATTATTTTTGCTTGCACTGCCTTGCTCTTTTGCTTTTAAACAAGACCTTAATCAACCGATACAACTGGATTGGGAAACGCATTTTAAAGGCAAGCCGGATATGCGCTCGCCATTTTTTGCCTTAACAGCAATGACCTGGAAATATAGTTACGAAAGTACCGTTTACCGTAACCGGGTGGTCATCAAACTTAAAAATGAAGTCATTATTGATAAAACCAGCTCGTGGGTAAAGTTTGATAAAATTAAAGACCCCGAAATCAGGGCTAGCCTTTTACACCACGAACAGGGCCATGCCGATATCCAGTATGTTTTGCTTTTGGAGGCCGAAAGAGTATTAAAAAACAGAAATTATTCGGTAAGCAATTATAAAGCGCAAATTTCTGAACTGGCCAATCAAATCAGTACTTATTTTGACACCATGCAGCGCAACTACGATGATGAAACCGAACATGGTAGCAATCATAAAATGCAGGCTCGTTGGGATGATATTATCCAGGAAAAGATTGAAGAGTCGAGAGCTGCATCGGCCGAATTACAAAAATAACTTTGGAATAAAAATAATCAACCCAACTGCTACCGCCAAAAATGCGGCCACCAATACCGCAGCGGCTGCCAGATCTTTTACCACCTTAATCTTAGGATGAAAATCCGGAGAAACCACATCAGCGAGTTTTTCTATGGCGGAATTTAAGATTTCGGCAACAAAAACAGCCGAAATAACCGATAAAATAGCAATCCACTCTAAACCGGATATTTTTAAATAAAAAGACATACCAATAGCAACAATTGCCGCAAACAGATGAAGCCTCCCATTATGATCGTGAATAAAAAATAGCTTTAAACCATTAAATGCGTATTTAAAGCTCTTGATCCGATCGATAATTGAAAATTTTTCGTTGTTCATTGTTTGTTAAAATTCGTCATCCTGTCTCGAATATTCGGGATCAGGATCTCTGATATAAATAGATACTGAAACAAGTTCAGCATGACGATCCTCAAAGGTATAACTCCTCGCCTAACGCCACACACTCAACGCCTTTTCACTTTAGCCTTTAGTCTTTGGTCTCTCAGCTTTATCTCCCTCCGCCTTCACTTCGCTTTTCGAAAAACTGTTTCCGCTTAATTTATATTGCAGGGTTTTGTTAATCGTTTTAGTGCTATCGGCTGGATCTTTTATAGGAAAAGAGCGAAAAAGATCACCATTTTTAATAAAAAAATTGTCGTTACCTGAATAACCTTTTTTCTGGTTTGAGTTTAATGAAGGGAAACTGATTTTGTTAAAATCGCCACCAGCATATTCGAAAACGTTTAGGTCTGAAAATGTCTTTTTGCTCAACAATTGGATGTACAATTCAGGATTTCCATCATTATCTAAATCCATGTTCCATGCATCGATTATAATGCCTTTACGGTCTACCGCAGCAGATCTGTAATTATTACGGACAGAATCAGACATTAAAATCTGATAGCCGCCAATAGAGTCTACCCCTTTTCCCCAGCTTACAATTTCAAAATTTAGTCCTGGTTTTATTTCAATATCCTTGTAAAAACGAAAGGGATTCTTTTGAACTTTTGTGGTTTCTGTCTTAACTTCTTGTTTTTTTTCTTCTGTGCATGCAAAACAAAACAGCATCCCTGTTATTAACAAGAGATGCTGTTTTGTGTATTTCTGTAGTTTCATTCTATTTAGGGCGTTTTGGTTGCCCCAAATTAAGTATTTTAGCCTATCAAAGCAACAATTTTATTTCTTTGCTTCTGCTTTAACTTCGGGTGCACCGTTGTTTAAAACAGTTTCAGTAGTTACACTCCTTCTGCCGCTTGGTGTAATAACTATGGTTTTCAATACCCTTTTTTCTCCCTGTGGAACTGTTATTTTAATCGGCGCAGTGTATAAAAACGCATTTTCTGATGGACGTGCCAAATCGATCGTATAATAAATTTTCCCTCCAGTAACCGGTACTTTTAAGTCGATGGTAAAATCGCCTCCTGTTAAAGGTTTATCACTTTGTCCGATCGGTGTAGGCACCCAATAATTGATATCCATTTTGTCTAAACGCGCCAAATGAACTGGTAAACGCTGCTCAGAAAAGTTTTTCAAATCTTTACGTTCAACCGGCGACCATGCAATTTCGGCTAAGGCCAGTAAACGCGGGAAAGCATGGTTTTCTGCTTTAGCAGTTGTTTTAATATATTCCGTCCACATATTGGCCTGAACGCCTTTGATATATTTTCTTTCATCTGCAGTTAATACCTTCGGAATCGGATCGTAGGCATAAATCTTTTGATAAGGTGCAAAGCCGCCAATAGTTACGGGTTCGTCAGGAGAATTAGATTGTTTATGGTCGATATATAAACCCATGGATCCTGGGGTCATAATTACATCGTGTTTTTGCTGTGCTGCCGCAATCCCACCATCTTCGCCTCTCCAGCTCATTACGGTTGCATTTGGCGCTAAACCGCCTTCCAAAATCTCGTCCCAACCAATAATCGAGCGTCCTTTTCCATTCACATGTTTTTCAATCGTTTGGATAAAATAGCTTTGTAGTTCGTGCTCATCTTTCAAACCTTTTTCTTTCATCAGGTTCTGGCAGAAAGTAGATTCTTTCCAATAGGTTTTAGGTGCTTCATCGCCACCAATATGGATATATTTTGAAGGAAAAATAGCAATCACCTCATCCAGTACATTTTCTAAAAAAGTAAAAGTATTTTCTGAAGGCACAAAAATATCATCAAAAACACCCCAGGTTTGTTGTACCTGTTTTCCTTTTCTGCTACCGGCCCATGGCGTTTTATCGCTTACAAAAGTATCACGATCAGGGAAACAGCTTAATTCAGGATAAGCAGCGATAGCAGCAGAAGCATGACCTGGCAATTCAATTTCCGGAATTACAGTAATGTATTTTGAAGCGGCATATCGTACAATTTCTTTAGCTTCTTCCTGGGTGTAATATCCTTTAACTGGTGTAAGATAATTGCCATTTCCCGGGTAATTGCCAATAATACTGCCGTTGCGCGACGAACCAATTTCTACCAGTTTTGGATATTTTTTAATCTCTATTCTCCAGCCCTGATCATCTGTTAAGTGCCAGTGGAAAGTATTGATCTTATAATAAGCCAATTGATCGATATATTTTTTGATAAAAGAAATCGGGAAGAAGTGACGACATACGTCCAACATCGTTCCACGATAAGCAAAACGTGGATAATCGTTAATATTAACTGCAGGAACGGTAATTTTATCGGCAACTTTATCTGGCAGCATCTGCATAAGCGATTGTACTGCATAAAAAAGCCCTGCTCCTTTTCCTGTCAAAACAATCTGATTTGGGCTAACTTTAATCGTGTAACCTTCGGCAGGCAACTGATCTGCTCCAACAGATGTTAAAATAACTGCTTTTTGATTAGGTTGTGTAATTTTGGTTTCCCTTAAGGCAAAACCCGCCTTGGTAACGATAAAAGCGTTTAATAAATCAGTCATCTTTGCGCCGTCGATGCTCTGGTTTACTAAAACTGCTGTTTTATCTAAAATAAAGTTTCCGTTTGCCCTGGTAATGGCAACAGGTGCAGGTATAATGCTCATGTTGGGGTCGCTCTGCGCAAATGCACTCGTACTGATTAATACTCCAATAAAAATCGATAATGCTTTGTTCATGTTGTGTTTAGGTTTTTATAGATTTATTTGATTATTTGAACCAAGATAGAGATTATGGGCAGATTCCTAACCTCACATTCTTGTTACAATCTAAATCAACCGTTTGACTGGACTATATAATGCAGATAAATTAGCTGATTCTTTTCACATAATTTTTTAAGGTTATTTAATCACAGATAAAAGGGATAATCACAGATGAGGATATTCGAAAATCAGGTACAGCAGTATTTCGGTTACTGTATCCCCGCCATCTGTTATAGTCCCGATGAAAAATCGGGAGCTGCCACTATTGTCGGGTTTAGGTGGTACGGCCAGTGGAACAATTCGGGGCTGCAAAGTGCATAGGTACCATAGTTTAGGCACCACGCTATTCAACCCTTAATAGTAGTAGAAACCTAAATATTTAAACCTGATTGAAATGGCATTTTTTGTCACCCTGAGCGTAGTCGAAGGGCAAAAAGTATAATGAAAAGCAGGACGATCAATAAAAAGAACCACTGTAACTGCTTTCTAAAAAAAACAGAAGTTTTAAAATACGATCTACATTAATAGATCTCTCGACTACGTTGCACTTTGGTCGAGACGATCGGTGTGATCGGGATGACAAAATG
>NZ_JAVTSN010000007.1:0-178504 GCF_032678585.1 Pedobacter psychrodurus
GTGCCATCAATCGTGCTGTCGTCGGTAAAAGCGATTTCTTTTGCTGTGAGGATGTAAAGATCTTTGATACCCGATTTCTGTAATTTCTGATAGGTATTATTTAATATTTGAGAAGTCCAGATGTATCTTCCAGTCAGTGCGGTATCTAGATTAACCTGTGGTAAACCAGAACTGTGTTCGACCAGTAAAATAGGTGTTTTAGGATGTTTTGCTTTTAAACTTTGAACCGAACTGGTAATACGTTTCTCAATTTCCTCTGCGGGATAAGCCTTTTTATCCGTCAAATTAGGCTGGCAATCGAGTACATAGAGTTTAGGATCCGTTTGGTTCATTAAATCGACTAGTGGTGCTTCCAACCGGCCATTACCTGAAAAACCCAAATTAATAACAGGCTGATTTAATTTTCTGCCTAATATATTTAACCAGGCCATACCCGGTCTGCTGGCGCTCGCACCCTGCATAATGGAAGTGCCATAAAATATCAAAGGAAATCTTTCATTGGCTTCCTCCACTTTAAAATCGGTACCTGCAGCTACTCCTATTTTTAACCATCTGGGTGTATTGTAGAGCGGCATATACAAACGGAACTTTTTAATTTTTACCGCAGGATCAAAATTTTCGTAACTATAAGTCACAGTATCCTTATAGTTGTAAGCGGCTTTTACCCAATGCCATTTGTTCTGTACATCTTGTGCATATAAATCTACCCCACTTACGCCTAATGTTGGCATATTATCTAAACTTCGGCCGCCATTAATCTGATATTTTATCACAATTTTAGGTGCCGTAGTATTAAAATCTATGTATTCTCCGGCAGTTTGCTTAGCTAAATTCCACACTTCTTTGCGCACCTCTTTTTCTGCGGCAGAAGGCAAGCGATTATAATAGTTAGCACTATCGGTATTTTGCCAAACTTTCCCCTTTAATGTAGTGTAATCGTTCGTTTGGGGATTAAACCACTTGAAATTCTCATCAACTTGCGCATAAATTGAATTGCAAAATGTCAGGCAGATGAGCAAGGAAAGCAAAAAAATATTAGGCCTCATATTATTTATTTAATAGTGGTTTTACATTTTGTAATGCTTCATCAGCCGTAACAGTTGATAAAGATTTGATTTCGAATTTTCCTAAAGCTTTATTCAACTCATCAAGCGCAGCGGCGTTTTTATTTTTTGCGTATAGTGTTTTCAAATATCTAATTTTCTCGAAATCCTGTCCGCCCTCAATCAGTTTTTCAAATCTAACAGATGTTAAGGGCCCTGGATAAACCTGATAGGTATCGCCAGCTGGCCAGGCAGTAAAACGGGTATCGGTTAATGGATTTTTCGTCCAACTGTTGTAAGCCCAGCGCACATAGCCATCCATATTTTTATTGGCCGTATACCAACCCATCCATACCTGTTCTGCCGGAGAAGAAAAGCTGAAAGCATTTGGATAAGGTTCGGTACAGCAGGTGTACCAGGTACTAGTTTTACCTTGCTCGTTACGTTTTTGCAGTACATCTGATGGGAATTCCCACTTTGAAGCGATGCAATAATTATCGATATCGTTTTCTATTTCCTGATGATATTCACCTGCTAAGGCGAGTTTCCATTTCGGATCAACACTTTTTAACAGTTTAATTACGGCCTGCATAGCTTTCATCGGCCGCTCATCCATAGCGATATAGGTCTTTTCAAACCAGTTTTTGGTTTTAAGGTGTTTGGTGAAATCGGTAAGCATAGTTTTCCAAAATGCATCGTAAGCAGGTGTGCCAATGGCTTCGGTAAAGACAGCTTCTTTGCCAGTGATCTCATCCCAATAGGTAAAAGCAATTTTCCATGGCACCATACTGTAGCAATTGATACGTTGATTTATACCCGTAGTCATTACGAAAGCAATATATTTATCAAATAGACTGTAATCGTAAACCCAATTGCCATCTTTTTTCCTGGTCCATTTGATTAAACTTGGATAATCATCGTAGGTTTGGTGCCCCCAGGGCTCATTTACGATACTCGCCGTAATTGTTTTTTGTCCGGCCTCGGCCAGCATGGTATAATATGGTTTCATTAAAGCAAAATGTTCGTCGCTCCATAATTTAAGCTGATGCGTTCGGGCAATAGCTGCAGGATGCTGCCATAAGTCTAAATCGTACTTCCATTGGCTTGGAGGCGGTAAAGTTTTATCCAATACGTGAATTTTGATGGGCAAGCTATATTCTTTTTCAGCTTTAATTTTGACTGTTCCTGAGTAAAGCCCGGCTTTTGCTCCGGCAGGAACTTTTATACTCACCCAAACCGGCTGTGTGTTTTTAGCGTTAAGGTCAATGTGATTCGTTTTGGTATCGATCAGATCTGCTACAGATGATGAATCAAAATCTGCAGGTTTACGGTAACCACAACCATCTCTAAACTCATCGGTAATTACGTATTTGATAAAACCAGAGCTGATGTTTTCTTTCTTAATGCTGTTGCCTTTCTGATCTTTAAGATCAGAAAGTTGTACACTTACATTAGCAATATTGCCTTTGGCCCAAAGCAACAACTGCGTGTGTATTTTTTCACCTTTCCAGGCTGAGGTTGTCCATGAATTCTGGTTTTGAACCGTTGGCACTATCTCTTTAGCAAATCTAACATTGCTGCTGGCAAAGCTGACATTTAACGCCCTGGATATGTTTTCCCACTGTTTATCTATAGTTTCACTATTTGGCAGTTTTGTTTTTTGGAGCGCCAAACTTACATCCTGGGCGGCGCTTGTTAAGCCTAAACCCATCATTAATATCACTGATAAAAACTTCATAAACCTAAGTTAATGAAAGCAATCAGAATAAGGTTAAGAGATTGGAAAGCCGCCTTTACGCAAACGTTTGACGGATTGTAACAAAATTGATGGATTTTAAATCCCATAGAAAAGCCTCTCAATATATTGAAAGGCTTATAATTATATGAAAAAGTTAAGGTTTAACTTACTTATTAATAAACATCAAAATAAATCCAATTGTTACGGCGATCTGACCAACCCCAAAAAAACATCCATTTTATAATATCTCCTTAGAATTAGCTAAATCTTCTTTAGTAGCTAAAATCTCACGTTTATTTTCAAATTCAGACTTAACTTAAGCTTTTATGTATGAAACCAATTGCTTTGCCCTCTTGCGCTCCGAGTTTAGCCTTTAAAATCTGAAAAAGTTGAATATATGTAAAACTCATGGTTATAAATTTATAAAAAAATTTAGGGCAAAAAAAATCCCGATGTAAAACATCGGGATTAAAATTATTATAAGATTAAATCTAAGCTTCTACTTCTTCTTGTTTCGAGGCTAATAATTTATCGTATTCTTCTTGAGAACCAACAATGATTCTTTCGTAACCACGTACACCAGTACCTGAAGGGATTAAGTGACCAACGATCACGTTTTCTTTCAAGCCTAACATATTATCGCGTTTACCTGCAATTGCTGCCTCATTTAATACTTTCGTAGTTTCCTGGAACGAAGCCGCAGAAATGAACGATTTAGTACCTAATGATGCACGAGTAATACCTTGTAAGATAGAACTTGCAGTTGCTGGTCTAGCATCTCTAACCGTGATCTGTTTTAAATCTTTACGTTTCAATTGAGAATTTTCGTCTCTTAATCTACGTAATGAAACAATCTGACCTGGTTTGAAATCTGTAGAATCACCTGCATCTTCAACAACTTTCTTGTCGTACATGGCATCGTTCTCGTCGGCAAAATCCCAACGGTCAACAGCATTGTTTTCTAAGAAAATAGTATCACCTGGATCTTCAATATGAACTTTCTGCATCATCTGGTGAACAATTACCTCGAAGTGTTTATCATTAATTTTCACACCTTGTAAACGGTAAACCTCTTGAATACCATTTACTAAGTATTCTTGAACCGCTGCAGGGCCTTTAATTGATAAGATATCCGCTGGAGAAATTGATCCATCTGATAATGGCATACCTGCTTTCACAAAGTCATTATCCTGTACAAGAATGTGTTTCGACAATGGAACAAGGTATTTTTTAACTTCACCATCTTTTGATTCGATTGTGATCTCACGGTTACCACGTTTAACGCCACCTAAAGTTACCACACCATCAATCTCAGTTACTACAGCTGGGTTAGATGGGTTACGTGCTTCAAATAATTCCGTTACACGAGGTAAACCACCTGTAATATCTCGGGTTTTACCAGTTGCACGAGGAATCTTAGCGATAATCTGACCAGTTTGGATCGCTTCACCTTCGTCAACTGAAACGTGGGCACCTACCGGAATGTTATAACCTTTGATAAATTCACCTTTTTTGTCAACAATCTGAACTGAAGGATTTTTAGTTTTATCACGTGTATCGATAATCACTTTTTCACGGTGACCAGTTTGCTCATCTGATTCTTCACGGAAGGTAACCCCTTCAATAATGGCATCAAATTGTGCTTTACCGGCAAATTCTGAAAGAATAACCGCGTTGTACGGATCCCATGAACAGATTTTATCCCCTTTTGAAAGTTTATCACCTTCTTTTACGAATAAGAATGCACCGTAAGGGATGTTGTTGGTTACAATGATACGTCCAGTTCCTGGCTCAACAATTTTGAACTCACCTGAACGACCTAATACCACCTGAACTGTACCTTCTTCTGTTTGTGTATCAACAGTACGGATATTTTCAAATTCGATTACACCATCAAACTTAGCTACAATGTTAGATTCTGCAGCGATGTTTGATGCAGTACCACCCACGTGGAAAGTACGAAGTGTTAACTGTGTACCCGGCTCACCGATTGATTGTGCTGCAATTACACCAACTGCCTCACCTCTTTGAACGCGTTTACCAGATGCCAAGTTACGACCGTAACATAGTGCGCAAACACCACGTTTGTTCTCGCAAGTTAATACCGAACGGATTTCGATACCTTCTAATGGAGATTCTTCGATCAATTTAGCAACATCTTCGTTGATATCTTCACCTGCACTTACCAATAATGTGTTATCCAAAGGATTATACACATCATGTAATGAAGTACGGCCTAAAATCCTGTCGTATAATGGCTCAACGATATCTTCCTGATCTTTTAACGCAGTGGTGTACATACCTCTTAAAGTACCACAATCAACCGAGTTAACAATCATATCCTGTGCAACATCATGCAAACGACGGGTTAAGTAACCAGCATCAGCTGTTTTTAACGCCGTATCCGCCAAACCTTTACGAGCACCGTGAGTAGAGATAAAGTACTCTAAAACCGATAAACCTTCTTTAAAGTTTGATAAGATCGGGTTTTCAATGATATCACCACCTGAACCAGATTTTTGAGGTTTTGCCATCAAACCACGCATTCCGCAAAGCTGACGAATCTGCTCTTTCGAACCACGTGCACCTGAATCAAGCATCATGTAAACTGAGTTAAAACCTTGGTTATCGCTAGATAACTGAGTCATAACGAAAGTAGTTAACCTGTTGTTGATACGGGTCCAGATATCGATAATCTGGTTGTAACGTTCGTTGTTGGTAATGAAACCCATGTTATAGTTGTTTCTTACCTCTTCAACCTCAGCAGCTGCCTGTTCTAATAAAGTATGTTTTTCTACCGGAATGTTTACATCTTGTAAGTTGAACGATAAACCTCCCTGGAATGCCATACGGAACCCTAATTCTTTGATATCATCCAAGAACTGAGAAGCACGTGCCATACCTGTCATTTTAACTACCTCACCGATAATATCTCTTAACGATTTTTTAGTTAACAACTCATTGATATAACCAACTTCTTCAGGAACCATTTGGTTGAACAATACTCTACCAACAGTAGTTTCAGTTAATTTATTAACGATCGAACCATCACTTTGCTTCACATTTACCCTTACTTTGATAAATGCATGCAAGTCTAATTCTTTCTCGTTATAAGCAATGATAACTTCTTCCGGAGAATAAAAATTCGAATCCTGTCCTTTTACAACACGAGTTTCATCTGTTCTACGGCCTTTAGTAATATAATAAAGACCCAAAACCATATCCTGAGATGGTACTGTAATTGGCGTACCGTTTGCAGGGTTTAAGATGTTATGTGCCGCCAACATCAATACCTGGGCTTCCAAAATTGCTGCATTACCTAACGGTAAATGCACAGCCATCTGGTCACCATCAAAATCGGCGTTGAATGCAGTACATACTAATGGGTGTAACTGGATTGCTTTTCCTTCAATTAATTTTGGCTGGAAAGCCTGGATACCCAATCTGTGTAAGGTAGGTGCACGGTTTAATAATACCGGGTGACCTTTTAATACATTTTCTAAGATATCCCAAACTAATGGATCTTTTCTATCAACGATTTTCTTAGCAGATTTAACTGTTTTTACCACACCACGCTCAATCATCTTACGAATAATGAACGGTTTGTAAAGCTCAGCAGCCATATCTTTAGGAATACCGCACTCGTGTAATTTAAGGCTAGGCCCTACAACAATTACCGAACGAGCTGAATAATCCACACGTTTACCTAATAAATTCTGACGGAAACGACCTTGTTTACCTTTCAGGATATCTGAAAGTGATTTTAAAGCACGGTTACCTTCAGTTTTCACCGCATTAACTTTACGTGAGTTATCGAATAACGAATCTACAGCTTCCTGTAACATACGTTTTTCGTTACGTAAAATTACCTCTGGTGCTTTAATCTCGATCAAACGTTTTAAACGGTTGTTACGGATAATTACACGACGGTATAAATCATTTAAATCTGAAGTAGCGAAACGACCACCTTCTAATGGAACTAAAGGACGTAATTCAGGAGGAATAACCGGAACGATTTTAACAATCATCCACTCAGGGCGATTCTCGATACGTGTATTAGCACCACGGAAAGCTTCAACAACCTGAAGACGTTTTAAAGCCTCATTTTTACGTTGTTGAGAAGTTTCGTTAGCAGCCTGGTGACGTAAATCATAAGATAAAGTATCTAAATCAATACGTTTTAATAAATCTTCTAATGCTTCAGCACCCATTTTGGCGATGAATTTATTAGGATCTTTATCGTCTAAGTATTGGTTTTCTTTAGGTAATTTATCTAAGATATCTAAATATTCTTCTTCCGTTAAGAAGTCCATATAATTGATACCCTCTTCAGCCATTAAGCCTGATTGAATAACTACGTAACGCTCATAATAGATAATTAAATCTAGTTTTTTTGTAGGTAAACCTAATAAATAACCGATTTTGTTTGGTAAAGAGCGGAAGTACCAGATGTGTGCAACCGGAACCACTAAAGCAATGTGGCCCATACGCTCACGACGTACTTTTTTCTCCGTTACTTCAACACCACAACGATCGCAAACAATACCTTTATAACGGATACGTTTGTATTTACCGCAATGACATTCGTAATCTTTTACCGGACCAAAAATACGCTCACAGAACAAACCATCACGTTCAGGTTTGTAAGTACGGTAATTAATGGTTTCTGGTTTCAACACCTCACCGCTCGAACGTTCCAAAATAATTTCTGGAGACGACAAACTAATCGTGATTGATGTGAAATTGCTTTTTAATTTATTATCCTTTTTGTAAGACATATCTCTTGTATAAGGTTAAAGGCGGAGGGCGGAAAGGTGGAAGGTCTGGGCGCTTAAACCCTCAACCTTCTACCTTTTCACCTTCTACCTTAGTTAATCTAACGTAATATCTAAACCTAAACCGCGTAACTCATGCACCAATACGTTGAACGATTCTGGTACACCTGGAGTTGGTAGGTTTTCACCTTTAACAATGGCTTCGTAAGTTTTGGCTCTTCCGATAACATCATCCGATTTAACGGTTAAGATCTCCTGAAGAATATTAGCTGCACCGAATGCCTCTAATGCCCAAACCTCCATCTCACCAAAACGCTGACCACCAAACTGGGCTTTACCACCCAAAGGTTGTTGTGTAATTAATGAGTATGGTCCGATTGAACGGGCGTGCATCTTATCATCAACCATGTGACCTAATTTCAACATGTAGATAATACCTACCGTTGTAGTCTGATCGAAACGCTCACCTGTTAAACCATTGTATAAGTAGGTTTTTCCTGAAGCAGGAACTCCCGCTTTCGCAATCCATTCTTCTACTTCATCATGGGTAGCACCATCAAAAATCGGCGTTGCAAATTTAACACCCAATTCCTGGCCTGCCCAAGCTAAAATAGTTTCGTAGATCTGACCAAGGTTCATACGTGAAGGTACACCCAGTGGGTTCAACACGATATCAACCGGGCTACCATCAGCTAAGAAAGGCATATCTTCATCACGCACAATACGTGCAACAATACCTTTATTACCGTGGCGACCTGCCATTTTATCACCTACTTTTAATTTACGTTTTTTAGCTACATAAACTTTTGCCATCTGTACGATTCCTGAAGGAAGCTCATCACCTACACTGATCGCGAATTTATCACGTTTGTAAGCACCAAGCTCTTCGTTAACACGGATACCGTAGTTGTGAAGCAACATTTTAATCAACTCGTTTTTATCATCATCAGTAGTCCATTTGTTAGGGCTAATGTGCGCAAATTCAAGTTCTGCTAAAATTTTCTGAGTAAATTTAGCGCCTTTAGCAACCAATAATTCTTTGTAAATGTTAAATACACCCTGAGATGTTTTTCCGTTTACGATCGTGAATAATTTGTCTACTAATTCTGCTTTTAATTTCTCAGTGATATTGTTATATCCTTTGTCTAATTTCTCAATTGCCGATTTCTCTTCCGCTTTTGTAGTTTTCTTAGCACGGCTGAATAATTTAGTATCAATTACCACACCCTGGATTGAAGGAGGAGTTTTTAAAGACGCATCTTTAACATCACCTGCTTTATCACCAAAGATTGCACGTAGTAATTTCTCTTCCGGTGAAGGATCAGACTCTCCTTTTGGAGTGATCTTACCAATTAAAATATCACCTTCTTTTACATCAGCACCAATACGGATAATACCATTTTCATCAAGGTCTTTAGTAGCCTCTTCAGAAACGTTAGGGATATCTGGTGTTAATTCCTCTTCTCCACGTTTAGTATCACGTACTTCTAATTCAAACTCTTCAATATGCAATGAAGTGAAAACGTCGTCACGAACAATACGCTCGTTGATTACAATCGCATCCTCAAAGTTGAAACCTTGCCAAGGCATGAAAGCCACTTTCAGGTTTCTACCTAATGCCAGTTCACCGTTTTGAGTTGCATAACCTTCGCAAAGTACTTGTCCTTTCGTAACTTTCTGACCTTTTCTTACGATTGGTTTTAAGTTGATACAAGTATTCTGGTTGGTTTTTTTGAACTTAATTAAACGGTAAGTTTTGCTATCACCTTCAAATGAAACTAAACGATCATCTTCGTTACGTTCGTATTTAATGGTAATTTCGTTCGCATCTACATATTCTACAACACCATCACCTTCTGCATTGATCAAAGTTCTTGAGTCACGTGCAACGCGACCTTCCAAACCTGTTCCAACGATTGGTGCTTCAGGACGTAACAATGGTACGGCCTGACGTTGCATGTTCGATCCCATCAAAGCCCTGTTCGCATCATCATGTTCTAAGAACGGAATCAACGAAGCAGCGATTGAAGTAATCTGGTTAGGTGCAACGTCCATTAAGTCTAATTTCTCAGGCTCAATAATCGGGAAGTCACCCTCGTAACGCGCTTTAACACGTGGAGTTGTAAATACACCTTTATCATCGTACTCTGCATTGGCCTGAGCGATGGTTTTACCATCTTCATCTTCAGCAGATAAATAAATAACGTCTGAATCTACAACTACTTTACCATCTTCAACACGTTTGTACGGTGTTTCAATGAAACCTAAGTTATTGATTTTAGCATGCACACAAAGTGATGAAATCAAACCAATGTTCGGTCCCTCTGGAGTTTCAATCGTACATAAACGACCATAGTGCGTATAGTGAACGTCACGTACCTCGAAACCGGCACGCTCACGTGATAAACCACCTGGACCTAGGGCCGATAAACGGCGTTTGTGTGTGATCTCTGCCAATGGATTGGTTTGATCCATGAACTGAGATAACTGGTTGGTACCAAAGAACGAGTTGATAACCGATGATAATGTACGGGCGTTAATCAAATCGGTTGGTGTAAACACCTCATTATCGCGAATGTTCATACGCTCACGGATTGTTCTGGCCATACGGGCTAAACCAACACCAAATTGTGCGTACAATTGCTCACCTACCGTACGTACACGACGGTTAGACAAGTGATCGATATCATCTACCTCTTCTTTTGAGTTGATCAATTTGATCAGGTATTTCACAATTGCAATAATATCTGCCTTTGTTAATACTTTTACCTCATCAGGGGTATTCATTTTCAATTTACGGTTAATGCGGTAACGACCAACATCACCTAAATCGTAACGTTTATCCGAGAAGAACAAACGATCAATGATACCACGAGCAGTTTCCTCATCAGGTGGTTCTGCGTTACGCAAAGCACGATAGATGTTCTCAACAGCTTCTTTTTCTGAGTTTGATGTATCTTTCTGTAATGTATTATATATAATGGTATAATCTGCCTGACTTGCGCCATCTTCTTTAGATAAGATGATGCTTTTTACGCCAGCCTCGATAACCATATCAATGTGTTCGTCTTCTAAAACGGTTTCTCTTTCAAGAATCACTTCATTACGGTCGATAGAAACTACCTCACCAGTATCTTCATCAACAAAATCTTCAACCCATTTTTTCAATACTCTTGCAGCCAGTTTACGACCGATGTATTTCTTTAAACCTGATTTACTAACTTTTACTTCGTCAGCAAGATCAAAAAGTTCTAAGATGTCCTTATCAGAATCGTAACCGATAGCACGTAATAAAGTGGTAACCGGGAATTTTTTCTTACGATCGATATAAGCATACATCACGTTGTTAACGTCTGTAGCAAACTCGATCCATGAACCTTTGAAAGGAATAACACGTGCTGAATACAGTTTGGTTCCATTTGTGTGACGGCTTTGACCGAAGAACACACCTGGCGAACGGTGTAATTGCGAAACGATAACACGTTCTGCACCGTTGATAACAAACGTACCTTTTGGTGTCATATACGGGATCGTACCTAAATACACATCCTGGATAATGGTTTCAAAATCTTCATGTTCTACATCATTACAAGAAAGCTTCAGCTTTGCTTTTAATGGAACATTGTAGGTTAATCCACGCTCAATACACTCGTGTATATCGTAACGTGGCGGATCAACAAAATAATCAAGAAACTCTAATACAAAGATATTTCTTGAATCTGTTATTGGAAAGTTTTCAGCAAACACTTTAAACAAACCTTCGCTAGAGCGATCGTCTGATGTGGTATCTATCTGGAAAAATTCTCTGAATGATTGCAATTGCACATCCAGAAAATCCGGATAGTCTATAATGTGCTTACTAGTTGCAAAATTTACTCTTTGTTCGACTGTCTTTGCCAATGGACTAAAAGATTTTAGTTTAAGAATAAACTATTTGTTTGGTTTCGGTTTCAAGCATTCTCATTAACCAAACAAAATGAGATGTTTATAAACAGGTAAAGACACCGACATTTTCAGTCGGTGTCTAATACATTTTTAGCTTAGCTAAGTTAAGTGATTACTTAATCTCAACTACTGCTCCAGCTTCTTCTAATTGTTTTTTAAGAGCTTCTGCTTCGTCTTTAGTAACACCAGCTTTTAATTCTTTTGGTGCTCCGTCTACTAAGTCTTTTGCTTCTTTCAAACCAAGGCCAGTTAAGTCTTTAACAAGTTTCACAACTGCTAATTTAGCGCCACCAGCTTCTTTTAAGATTACATCAAATGATGTTTTTTCTGCAGCAGCAGCAGGTGCATCACCACCAGCAGCAGGACCAGCAACTACAGCAGCAGCTGCAGGTTCGATACCATACTCGTCTTTTAAGATTTGAGCTAATTCGTTAACTTCTTTAACGGTTAAGTTTACTAATTGCTCAGCAAACGATTTTAAATCTGCCATTTTATTAAGATTTTAAAAATTTACGTAAAAATAATTTTGTTTTATTGCGAACTTAAGGTGTTCGTTAACCTTCTCTCTCTTGTAGAGTTTTAACAATTCCTGCAATTTTGCCTCCGCTTGATTTAAGCGCAGATATAACATTCTTAGCTGGTGATTGTAATAATCCAACGATATCTCCGATAAGCTCTTCTCTTGATTTCAAGCTTACTAAGTTATTCAATTGGTCATCGCCAACGTATACTGATGAATCTATAAATGCTGCTTTAAGCAATGGTTTATCAGATGTTCTTCTCAAAGCTTTAATCAACTTAGCCGGAGCGTTTGCTGTTTTTGAGAATAATAATGATGATGAACCTTTAAGGGCTTCGTATATCTCAGAAGCATCGCCATCTAAACCTTCAATCGCTTTGCGGATTAAAGAGTTTTTAGCAACTTTCATTATGATATCACCTTCGAAACATTTGCGGCGGATGTTGTTAATCTGCTCAACAGAAAGGCTAGAAGTATCAGCAATATAGAAATTGCCATACTCTTGCATTTGTCCTTGTAGTTCTAAAACTACTTCGTTTTTTTCTTCTCTGTTCATGATTAAATCCCCGCTACTGATTTTGTTTCAATTGCAATTCCAGGACTCATTGTAGAAGACACGTGAATGCTCTTAAAATAAGTTCCTTTAGCAGCAGATGGCTTTAATTTTGAAATTACCTGAATGATTTCAAGTGCATTCTCATAAATTTTATCTGCCGGGAATGATACTTTCCCTATTGAAGCGTGTATAATACCGCTTTTGTCTACTTTAAAATCAATCTTACCTGCTTTAACCTCTGTTACAGCTTTACCAACTTCGTTAGTTACTGTACCAGATTTTGGATTTGGCATTAAGTTCCTTGGACCTAAAACACGGCCTAATTTACCTACTTTTGCCATACAAGCTGGTGTTGTGATAATAATGTCTACATCGGTCCAACCACCTTCAATTTTAGCCACATATTCGTCTAAACCTACGAAGTCTGCGCCGGCTGCTCTTGCTTCTTCTTCCTTATCAGGAGTTACTAAAGCTAAAACACGAACAGTTTTACCTGTACCGTGTGGTAAAGTAGCAATACCACGTACCATTTGATTCGCTTTACGCGGATCAACACCTAAAGACACATCAATATCAACTGATGCATCGAATTTAGTGGTAGTGATTTCTTTTACCAAAGCAGCAGCAGCCTGTAAAGTATAAGCTTTACCAGCTTCTATTTTAGCGTGTGCCTTTTTTTGATTTTTAGTTAATTTCGCCACTGTTGTAAACTGTTTTTTAATTAATTGTTCCAGGGTGCGTCACCAGAAACGGTGATTCCCATACTGCGTGCTGTACCAGCAACCATACTCATTGCAGATTCGATTGTAAATGCATTTAAATCAGGCATTTTATCTTCAGCAATAACTTTAATCTGGTCCCAGGTCACCGATCCAACTTTTTTACGGTTAGGCTCAGCAGAACCACTCTGTAATTTAGTAGCATCTTTTAACTGGATAGCTACAGGAGGGGTTTTGATGATGAAATCGAATGACTTATCAGCATAAACAGTAATTACAACTGGCAATACTTTACCTGCTTTATCTTGGGTACGAGCGTTGTACTGTTTGCAAAACTCCATAATGTTCACCCCTTTAGCACCTAATGCAGGTCCTACTGGTGGCGATGGATTTGCCGCTCCGCCTTTGATCTGTAATTTGATCATTGCACTGACTTCTTTTGCCATTTTGTGTTTTTTGTTTATTTAAAACTCAATGTTAAATATTGGAAGCATGTAACATTTAATTCCTTCGGGCTCCTATAAAGCTTAAAGGACTGCAAAGATATGGATAATCTTGCATTACTGCAATAGATAAGGATAATATATTTTATTAAATCGAGTGTATTAAAATATATTGGGTCAATAGTTGCAAATCATTTAAATTGGACTCAGCCTATTTGGCATTTAATATACCTAAGATTTGTTTTAAAGCCTCATCTATTTCATTATAGGATAATATTGTTGATGTGCTGGGCTTCGCCATACTTTTGATTACCTCGTTACCCTGTAGATAATAACGTGTTTCGACACTGTTTTTTATTTTAGAATCATTCAGGTACATTGGCTTATCGTAAAATGTTTCCTTTCTGAACAAGAAAAACAACCCTTTACTATTAAGGTAGTAATCCTCTACTGCTCTTCCAATTTCACCGTAAAAAGTACAATGTATCTTTTTTAGGCTATTCTTATCGTAATAGCCGATTACCTCTCCGCCTTCTGCCGACATGTCGGGCGCATCTTTGATTTTCTTTTTATAATGTTTTAACTGTTTATTGATTACCGAAAAGTTTAATTGTATTTTCTTGATGATAGCGGATGTATCAATCGATGTTTTGATTAAACGGTGATGCCTACTGAAACCATTAGCAGTATAACAAAACATACAGATCAAAAATACAAGAAGTCCTTTCATAGCTGTTACGTTTTTCAGATGTTAATATATAATTAAAGATAACCTAAAACCGGGTTGATCAGATATAAATTGATTTAAAACAAAAAAGCCCTAGAAAATAAATCCTAAGGCTCTTTAATATTTTAAATAATTGCTTACTCTTTTTCTACCTGCATATAGTTAAGTTCCAATGGTGTTTTACGACCAAAGATTTTAACCATTACTTTCAGTTTTTTCTTCTCTTCGTTTACTTCTTCGATAATACCAGAGAAACCGTTGAAAGGTCCGTCCATTACTTTAATGCCTTCGCCAACATAATAAGGAACATTCATGGTTTCGCCCTGTTCGCTCATTTCATCAACCACACCTAAGATACGGTTCACTTCTGCCTGGCGCATTGGGATTGGATTACCAGCTTTATCACCTAAGAAACCGATAACGCTATTAATTCCCTTAATGATGTGTTCTAACTCTCCATCTAATGTGGCTTCGATTAAAACATAACCAGGATAAAAGTTACGTTCTTTGGCAATTTTTTTACCATCTTTCATTTGGTAATATTTTTCCATCGGTATTAACACCTGTGGAACCAAATGAGAGAAACCTAAACGGCTGATCTCAGCATCAATGTACTGCTTTACCTTCTTCTCTTTACCGCTAACAGCCCTTACAACGTACCACTTTAGATCGCTCATTCGTAAATATTAATTAGAAAGTGATTTATAAAAAGTATCTAATACAAATGTTGATCCTTTATCCATTGCAAAAATAACCAATGCAATAATTAAAGAAGCTATCAATACTAGAATTGCCGAACTTTGCAGTTCGCCCCAAGTAGGCCATGTAACCTTATTGGTCATTTCATCGTACGATTCTTTTATAAACTCAACTACTTTAGCCATATTATAATGATTAAATGATTGAGTTAGTGAGTGAGAGAATGAAAATACATTCAATCGTTAAAACATTCACTAAATCAATCATTATTTTGAGCACGGGAACAAGGATTCGAACCCTGATCAAAGGTTTTGGAGACCTCTATTCTACCGTTGAACTATTCCCGTAATTAGAAAGCAAAGTGTTTAAGCGTACTCAAACACTTTGCTTTTCTTATTTTATCTTAATTCCCGATAAATCGGAATTTAAGATTTATTTTAAAATTTCAGTTACCTGACCAGCACCTACTGTTCTACCACCTTCACGGATAGCGAAACGTAGACCTTTTTCCATTGCGATAGCGTTGATCAACTTTACAGTGATGGTAACGTTATCACCTGGCATTACCATTTCAGTACCTTCAGCTAGTGAAATTTCACCAGTAACATCTGTAGTACGGAAATAGAATTGAGGACGGTATTTGTTGAAGAATGGAGTGTGACGACCACCTTCTGCTTTTGATAATACATAGATCTCAGCTTTGAAATCAGTGTGAGGAGTTACTGAACCTGGTTTACAGATTACCATACCACGACGGATATCAGTTTTCTCAATACCACGTAACAATAAACCTACGTTATCACCAGCTTCACCATAATCTAAGATCTTACGGAACATCTCAACACCAGTTACTGTAGATTTTAAGTTCTCAGCACCCATACCTAAGATTTCAACTGGATCTCCAGAGTTGATTACACCACGCTCGATACGACCAGTTGCTACAGTACCACGACCAGTGATCGAGAATACATCTTCAACAGGCATCAAGAATGGAAGCTCAGTTAAACGTGGAGGAATTGGAATGTAGCTATCAACAGCATCCATTAATTCCATAATTTTTGCTACCCATTTAGCATCTCCGTTCAAACCACCTAAAGCAGAACCTTGAATAACAGGAATATCATCACCAGGGAAATCGTAGAACGATAATAATTCACGAACTTCCATTTCTACTAATTCTAATAATTCAGGATCATCAACCATATCCACTTTGTTCATGAATACAACCAATGAAGGTACACCAACCTGACGAGCCAATAAGATGTGCTCACGAGTTTGTGGCATTGGACCATCAGTAGCAGCAACAACGATAATAGCACCATCCATTTGAGCCGCACCTGTAACCATGTTTTTAACATAATCCGCGTGACCTGGACAATCTACGTGTGCGTAGTGACGGTTTGCAGTTGAATACTCAACGTGCGCAGTATTAATTGTAATACCTCTTTCTTTTTCCTCAGGAGCTGAGTCAATTGAATCGAATGAACGTGCCTCAGATAAACCTGCATCAGCTAAAACTTTTGTAATAGCTGCTGTTAAAGTTGTTTTACCGTGATCGACGTGACCGATTGTACCGATGTTTAAGTGCGGTTTACTACGGTCAAATTTTTCTTTTGCCATTTTATTTATAACTAATTAGTAGGTTAACTTTTTATTAATTTTTATTTATTGTTTTGATGCAATGCAACACAAAAAACCTTGTCTACACTGCATATTAAACAGATTTAACAAAGCTTTATTATCCTGAGCCAACTATGGGAATTGAACCCATGACCTCTTCCTTACCAAGGAAGTGCTCTACCGCTGAGCTAAGTCGGCTTTTTAGTTTCCAGTTCCAGCCTTTTAGTTTTAAATAATTTAAAACTGTAACCAATAACTGCCCACTTTTTCTAATTTTATTGGAGCGGAAGACGAGGTTCGAACTCGCGACCTATAGCTTGGAAGGCTATCGCTCTACCAACTGAGCTACTTCCGCTTTTAAAAACTAGTGATTGATTGAATGAAAGAATGAGAGATTTATTCTATCATTAAAACATTTGGTCATTCATTTAAAGTGTGGGGAGAGAAGGATTCGAACCTTCGAAATCTTGCGATAACAGAGTTACAGTCTGTCCCATTTGGCCGCTCTGGAATCTCCCCATTTTTTACTTCAAAATGTTAACACTTTAAAATAAAAAGAGCCTCCTATCGGAATCGAACCAATGACCTACTGATTACAAGTCAGTTGCTCTACCAGCTGAGCTAAGGAGGCTTTAAATTTTGTGCAATGATACGAAAAATCTTCATTTTTCATACTATTAACGTGTTTTTTTAAAACTTTTATCTTTTTAAAGAACAACCCTTTTCTTATTGGCTTAACACCGTTTCCGAAAGGGAATGCAAATATACACACTTATATTTCACTTCAAAATAAATTTGAAAAAAAATACCTAACTTTTTTAGCCCTTTAACCCAATATAGCCGATTTAAAAGAATAGGTACTTCATAATCAGCCGCTTTGCCCCGGCATAAAAACGCATTATTTTTTTAACTTTTTATGCGTTTTAAAGTTCCGTGAATCGGTTTTTAGCCTGAACCGTTCTTTTCTTTATTTACCCAACCGAAGCAACGGTCAATTTGTATACTCCTTGTTACATTTAAATCGCTTAAATTCTTTTAAAATTTTTAAAAAAATAACAGATCGTAAGATTTATTTTATCTAAAAAGAGATTATACAGCATTTAAAATTCGATCCCCACAAATGTTGCGCATAAAAAAACGGCAACACCATGATGAATGATGTTGCCGTTTTCATTAAAGCTCCTATATTTAATAGTCAGCTGCTTCGCTTTCGGTTAAAATTGCTTTGTGCTCACTTAATTTTGCACGTGTTTTATCTTTATGTTTAGTGATCTGCTTTCTTAATGATTCAATAGCCAGATCAGTGGCTTCTTCAAATGATTTACATTGTTCTTTAGCGAAGAGGGTACCTCCCGGCACAATGAGTTTGATCTCACTGATCTTATTGGCCTCGTCCTCTACGTTCTCTAACTTTAAATACACTTCGCCGCTAATGATCTGGTCGAAAAACTGATCTAGCTTGTTTGCTTTCTTTTGTATAAAATCTAACAACTTACTGTCTGCACTGAAGTGGATTGATTGAACTCCGATTTTCATTTTTCCTCCTTTTTTTACGCCTTTGGATGGGCTTGTTTATAAATTGTTTTTAATCTTTCGATCGAATTGTGGGTGTAAACCTGGGTTGCCGCTAAACTGGCGTGGCCCAATAGTTCTTTAATGGCATTTAAATCTGCTCCCGCATTTAACAGACTTGTTGCATAACTGTGCCGGAGCACGTGGGGACTTTTCTTCTCATGGGTTGATACGTGGTTTAGGTATGAGGTAACAATACGGTATATTAACTTTGGATATGCCGCTGCACCTGTATTGGTAACGATTAAGATAAGCAAATTGTTATTAAAGTTTTGCAACTTTTTTAGTTCAATGTAGGTATTTACCTGATTGATAAGCTGTTTATTTATAGGGATAATTCTTTCCTTATTTCTTTTACCCAGCACCTTTATCGTTCCCGAATACACATCAACATCTGTATCTTTTAACTGAAGCAATTCGGTTAAACGCATGCCGGTACCAAAAAGCAGTTCGATCACCATCTGGTCGCGAACGGAAGAAAAACTGTCGTTGAAATATTGCTCCGAATCTAACAGCTGATCCATCTTTTGCGCATCAACAAATACCGGAAGTCTTTTGGGTATTTTGGGCGCTTTAATTAAAACAGTAGGGTTTTGATCAATCTTGCCTGCCCTCAGCAAAAACTTATAAAAACTTCGTAATGTAGAAATTTTCCGGTTGATGGTATTTTCTGATACTTCCTTTTCCATCAGCTCTACCATATAACTTCTTAGATGAACATGTTTAATTTCCAGAAAACTGAGATCGAATGTGATATTGATATACGCTTCAAACTGATCTAAATCTGTTTGATAAGAAGTAACGGTGTGCTGGGAATAGCGCTTCTCGTGAGTTAAATAAGTGATAAAACTTTCTAGCAACATTCAATATCTTTTTGGGAGGCATTGATATGAAGTTACAAATAGTTTTGATATAAAGAAATCATTAATTAATTGTTTATTGTAAAGTTTTGGATTTCTTTTAAAAACAAAAAAGTCCTTTCGATTTTAAATCGGAAGGACTTTTCTGTACTTATATCGTGAACAACTAAGAAGTTGTATCTAGATTCATATTCTGAATGTAAACAGCATGTTTAATTTCAGTACGGCGAGCAACGGATTTTTTCTCGTATGCTTGGCGACTACGTAGTTCTCTCAATACACCAGTTTTTTCAAACTTTTTCTTGAAACGTTTAAGGGCTTTATCTAATGATTCGCCGTCTTTAATGTTGATAATGATCATAACGCTGAAATACCTCCTCTCGTGGTTTTTAAATTTCCCGTGTTATCGGGGATGCAAATGTAAGCAAAAGATTGAAAATGAGAAAGGTTTTTAAAAAAGAAATTTTATTTAAATCATTATACAAATTCATCTGTTGATTAACTACATTTATATATACATCATCATATATGACAACAGGCAAAAAAGTTACCTCAATTATCGCAGTTATAGTTGTTATTGCGTTAATCGCGATTTGTTATTACCGCTATTTCTTTGTTTTTGGCGAAGGCGTTAAAGCAGGCGAGTTAAATTACGTCGTAAAAAAAGGTTATGTATTTAAAACCTATGAAGGTAAACTGATCCAAAGCGGTGTAAAATCCAGACAAGCAGGAACCTTGCAAAATAATGAATTTGAGTTTTCTATCGCAAACAAGGGAATTGCAGAGAAAATGATGGCCAATAGTGGTAAATTTTACGAATTACATTATAAAGAATACAAAAACACCCTACCCTGGCGTGGATTTAGCGTTTATGTAGTGGATAGCATCTTGACCTCGAAAGACTTACCACAGTAGGTTTAATGATAGGATGATTGAATTAGTGAATAATTGAATTTTGATTGATAGAATTTGGTAACATGTCCATTCTATCCATCACGCATTCGAAACTCAATCATTACTTATTTAATCTTTCTTCGGCACTTTCGCTCCTGCTTTTCTTGCTTCCGATAATCCGATAGCAACTGCTTGCTTTTTGGAGGTTACTTTTTTCCCTGAGCCGCTTTTAAGCTTGCCCTCTTTCATTTCGTGCATAGTTTTTTCTACTTTCTCACCAGTTTTTTCTGAATACTTTGCCATATTTTAGTTCATTAGTCATTGGTCCATTAGTCATGAGTTAGCGTGAGGCATTAATTAGCATGGTTAATCGGTTAATTGTTTAAATCGGTTAACTGAAGCCAAACTCAATTAGTCTTTAGTCTTTAGTCTTTAGTTAAAACATAGATTCCGGCGTAGAGGTTTTGAAAATTTAAACAAAAAAAATCCGGAGGTGGTTAAACCGTCCGGATTACTCATAATATATTTGGTTTTTAATAAGGTTGAAGGTGAAGGTTTAAGGTATGAAGTTCAATGCATAAAGCCTAAACCTCCTACCTTAAAAACCCTCTACCTTGATAATATTTCTCTGGCAATTACAATCTTCTGTATTTCGGATGTGCCCTCGCCAATTGTACATAATTTACTGTCGCGATAAAATTTCTCTACCGGAAAATCTTTGGTATAACCATAACCGCCGAATATCTGAACAGCCTCTGTGGCTACCCTTACCGAAACCTCTGAGGCAAAATATTTCGCCATAGCCGATTCTTTAGTCATCGGTAAATGCCTGTTTTTTAAATCTGCCGCCTGGCGGATCAACAATTCGGCTGCTTCAATTTCGGTAGCCATATCGGCAAGTTTAAAACTAATGGCCTGAAAGCTGGAGATTGGCTGTCCAAATTGCTGGCGTTGTTTAGAATAAGCTATTGCTGCATCGAAAGCACCTTTTGCAATGCCTAAGGCCAATGCTGCGATCGAAATTCTTCCGCCATCCAAAACTTTCATGGCCTGCTTAAAGCCTTCGCCCACATTGCCCAATAAATTAGCTTTTGGTACGCGGCAGTTATCAAAAATCATTTCTGTGGTTTCCGATGCACGCATGCCGAGTTTATTCTCTTTTTTACCAGCAGTAAAACCCGGCGTACCACGCTCTACCACAATGGCCGAAATTCCTTTCGAACTCCCCTGCTCACCCGTTCTTACCATCACTACGGCAATATCACCGCTTTTACCATGGGTAATCCAGTTTTTCGCACCGTTTATAATATAATCATCGCCATCTTCAACGGCGGTGGTCATCATTCTTAAAGCATCAGAGCCTGTATTTGCTTCTGTTAAACCCCAGGCGCCAATCCATTCGGCTGTTGCCAGTTTCGGCAACCATCTCTGTTTTTGTTCTTCGGTTGCGAAGGCCAAAATATGGCCGGTACATAAAGAGTTATGTGCCGCCAGCGATAGGCCGATTGAGCCACAAACCCTGGCCACCTCTACAATCACATCAACATATTCCTGATAGCCTAATCCAGCGCCACCGTATGCTTCGGGAACCAAAACCCCCATTACGCCCAATTCTCCAAGTTGTTTAAACAGTTCTATTGGGAAATGCTGTGCCTCATCCCAGTCCATAATATTTGGACGAATGTTTTTCTCTGCAAAATCGCGGACCATAGCCTTTACGCTTTGCTGAGTTTCTGTTTCCGAAAAATCGAAGCTTACGCTCATTAAATTTTATATTTTAAGTTAGTTGGAGGCAATTATAAACAATTATTTGATAGTTAGTTACCATTGAATATTTGTGTAATTGCAGAATGAAATGGTATTTGGTTCAATTAGTTATTCGTTTAATTTTTAAACCTCGAAATTAAACAGGAAACTTTTTTTTATTTTTTTCACAACCAAAGGCGAATATTTTAACAAAACGAGGTTTTTGACTGAATGTGGATTGAAAGATTATAAATGCAAACATCCCCTTTTACAGAACATTTCTTTATATCCATTTATCTGAATACCCCTAAAAAGAAATATAAGGTGTAACCTTATCAATTACCTCCTGGTTTAAGATTACGATCTTTTTTAAATCGGCCAGACCGGAATAATTGCCATGCTGCTTGCGGTATTGAAGAATAGCGTTGATCTGTTTGTACGACAGATAAGGATTTCTTTTCAAATCGTCAAAAGTAGCTGTATTGATGTTAATCATTTTTAACGATCCTGCACTGATAGAAATCTGACCTTCTATTTCGGCATATTTATTGGCATCTAAACCATAAATTTCCATCAGTTGCTCCTTCTTGTAAAAACCGCCTAAACGCTCACGGTATCTGATTATCCTATTGGCAAAAGTACCACCAATGCCTTTTACCTCATCCAATTGCGCAGAATCGGCCTTGTTGATATCAACAATTACCGGTGCCTTTTTTACATACTCCTTTTTCTCGAAAGGAACATATGCCTTTGAATCGGTTTTGGGCTGATTGGCTATTTTAACATACGGGAATATCTTCTTGTACATTTCCGGAGAAATGGTATACATTTTCTGGAGATCTTCGGCTTTATAAAAATGACCACCCTTTTTAGTGTAATTGATAATGGATTGAGATTGCTTTAGCGACAAACCCAAAGTTTGCCAACCCTCTACATCCAAAGTATTGGGATCGAAATTAAAAAGTTTAATTACTTTCTTTGCATCTAAATTTTCAATCCTGTCGCGAACAGTTTTCGCATACTTCTGATCCTCAATAGCTATTTTCTGAATTTTTGCTAAAAGATTGGGCTCATCTTTCTCAATAGGTTTATAAGCACTATATATAATAGGTATGGCTTTTAATGTGATAATAATAAAGATGAGAAACAGCAATCCATTGAACTCGCCCTTACTAAAACCAAAATTTTTATTGAGCCAAATTCTCATTGATGCGATATGACATGTGTATTATAAATATAAATCTTATTTTTGGGATTGCAAAACTGAGCAGGTTTTGCTTATCAACGCCATAAGAATTTTATATGAAGATCATAACTACGTCTGAGTTTGCGAAAGCAACAAAGATAGATAAGCTAGGTGTACCGGGTTTAGCAGGTTTGATGATGGAGATCATGAAACTGAACGACATTAATGATGTATTCGCTCAAAATCAACACTTTAAGGGTTTAGAATTTGTAGATAAGATATTGGAAACCATTGGCGTTTCTATCGAATTTGATGATGATGATTTAAATTGCATTCCGAAAACAGGCCCATTCATTGCCATCGCAAACCACCCATACGGTGGTGTAGAAGGCTTGGCCCTGGTTAAACTTTTATGTACGGTTAGGCCTGACGCTAAAGTGATGGTAAACTTCATTTTGAAAAAAATCCCCAACCTCGATGAGTTTTTCGTTGCGGTAAACCCTTTCGAAAATGTTCAGCATACCTCCAGCATCAGTGGTTTAAAAACAACCTTTGATTTACTTAGAAATGGTGTTCCGATCGGGATTTTCCCTGCCGGAGAGGTTTCTACCTTTAAATTGGATGCACAGCAGGTAACCGACAGAATGTGGCACCCTGTTGTTGGCAAACTTATTGCCAAAGCGAAAGTTCCGGTGGTACCGATTTATTTCCATGGCAACAATGGTGTTTTCTTTAACATTTTAAGTTTCATCCACCCAACTTTACGTACGGCTAAACTGCCTTCGGAGTTTTTAAATAAACATGGCCGCACCATCAGGGTGAGAATCGGAAAGCCAATCGCGATTTCTGAAATCTCGCACATGAATAGCAGCAACAAGTTAATGGACTTTTTAAGGGCCCGTACTTATGCACTTGGAATTGGGCTCGATACCGAAAAAAAACTCTTCAATCCATTAAATCTATTCAAAATTAAAAAGAAACCCGCTGAAGTGATTGAAGAAACCTCGAGGGTCTTGATTAAAAATGAAGTAGAAAAATTAGAAGATTTTAAGGTATGGACGGAGAAAAATTACGAGGTATACATCGTTCCGACGTTAAAAATCCCTAATATTTTAAGAGAGATTGGCCGTTTGCGTGAAATTACCTTCCGCGAAGTAGGTGAAGGAACCAACAAGAAAATCGATCTGGATAACTACGACATCTACTATAACCATTTATTTATCTGGGATAAGGATTTAGAAAATATTGTGGGTGCATACCGCATTGGTAAAGGCGATGAGATTTTAGAAAGCATGGGCCGCCGTGGATTTTATCTTTCTGAACTCTTTAAAATGAAAGATCAGTTTTACCCGATGTTGCGCCAGGGAATCGAACTGGGCAGATCGTGGATCAGAAAAGAATACCAGGGTAAACCATTGCCCCTATTTCTACTTTGGAAAGGCATTTTAAAATACCTGATCGATAATCCACAATACCGTTATATGTTCGGACCGGTAAGCATCAGCAACAATTTCTCCAAATTTAGCAAGGCCTTAATTGTTGATTACATCACCAAAAACCATTTTGATTACGAGATGGCTAAATATGTTAAACCAAGGAATAAATTTAAAGCCGATCTTTTACCTATTTCTACTGACACATTGGTGGATAGCAGTGAATCTTTTAAAGATTTAGACAGTATTATTGGCGATATTGAAAATTCGCACATTAAAATCCCGGTATTATTAAGGCAATATATGAACCTGAATGCGAAGATTATCTCTTTCAACATCGATCCTAAATTTTCGGATTGTTTAGATGGTTTCCTAGTGGTAGATACACACAATATACCACCAGAAATGCTGGAGAAACTTGGCAAGAACCTATAATTTTAAGCAATAAAAAAACCCAGACATCCATCTGGGTTTTTTATTATCAACTAACCTAAACTTTATAAATACTAACCAAATATTTATGCCACAAAAGTATGATAGGCTTGTTAAATTGTTATTAATGATATGTTATTTATAGAATATTTCACGACACAATTTGTTAACGAATAAATACGCAATTGTTCATATTATTCTATTATCTTTAGCTACTCTGTATGAGCTATGACGAACATCCTTTTTTACAAAAACAGGATGTTTCCCTCCCTTATATTTAGCTCAAATAAATAGTCTTTTATCAGATTGGTTTTTTAATGAAACCGATCTTGAAACCTTATTATGACAGTCATTTCTAAAGAAACTTTTTCAAAAGCAACAGGTATAGGTAGTATTCCAATTCCTGGATTAGCATCTTTTTTAATGAAGATTATGAAAATTGATGCGTTTAATGGGATAATCAAGGATGCCAACAATTTGGAAGGACAAGAATTTGCCGCTCACTTATTGAAGAACTTAGGTGTTAATTTAGTAATTGACGATGAAGACCTGGCCAACATTCCTGCTTCTGGTTCGTTCATTGCAATTGCCAATCACCCTTACGGAGCAATAGAATCTTTGGCAATACTAAGCATTCTGGCAAAACATCGTCCTGAAACGATGTTTATGGGTAATTTTTTAATAAAAAAGATCCCGAACCTGGAAAAATGCATCATCGCGGTAAATCCTTTTGAGAAAGTTATCGATTCGTCGAGCATCAGCGGCCTGAAGGAAACTTTAAAAACCTTAAAAGACGGCACTCCCGTTGCAATCTTTCCAGCTGGTGAAGTATCCTCCTATAAATTCAAAAAAAACCAGATCACCGATAAAGAATGGCATCCGGTAGTTGGAAAAATTATATCAAAAGCCAACGTACCTATCCTACCCATCTATTTCCATGGCAATAATGGAATACTTTTTAGCCTTTTAAAATTCATTCATCCATCCTTACAAACCATTAAATTAATTTCCGAACTGTTTAATAAAAAAGGGCATGTGCTTAAAATTCAAATCGGCAAACCCATTTTAGTTAAAGATATCGATTGCGGCAAATGCAATATTTCGCTTCTAAAATATTTGAGGGACTCGGTTTATACCTTAAAAACCAAGAAAAACTCCATTATAAATTAAAGATTAGCCTATTTAACTATATAAGGGTAAATAAGATGAATGCTCAAACATTTTTATAGGGTTCATAAATTTTGCTTATCACCACTTCTGTAATCCCAGTATTTTTTTTCTAAGACACCGCTATTTCATTTCAAAAACCGTTAACACACAAATGTTAAGTTATCATTACTTCGTTCAGCACCTGTTAACATAAAGAAATTGTTGCTTTTATGTTAATAATAGGTAAATTTAATGTAACCAAATATGGAGCAGTTTGAAACGTGGGACCTACATATATTTTTTGAGCATAGTTTTGTTCGTTTGCCTGATGATGAATACGCTCATCGTAAAGGGACAGAACTACTCGTTCGATTTTTATAACGGAACCTTCAATTTCAGTATCGATTCTTCCATTGTTCTGCCAGTAGCTCAAAACGCTACTTCGGCTGAAGTAGCAAAATTTTACAGCAAAATCTCTTCGGGTAATTATACGTCACTCATTGCTTCACTAAAAAATTACCGGGAAAAATATAATTTAAACGATTGGATCTATTATCAACTGATCCGCAAAACTGCAGAACAGATCAGTCCAAAAGCCGACAATTATTTCGGTTATACTTTATACAAATGGTTTTTGCTGGGCAAATGTGGCTACGATGCCAGGCTTGCCGTTGGCAATAATCAGGTAATTTTTTATGTAAGAAATGATGAGGACATTAGCGATGTTCCATTTTTTATGGTTGATGGCAAAAAATTTATGTGCCTCAATTACCATGATTATGGAAAAATGTTTAAACAGGCCGATGCTTACAAGCCGGTTAAAATTTCCATTCCGGAAGCAAAAAATTCCTTTTCATACAAGGTAACCCGAATGCCCGATTTTAAGCCCGAAAGCTATCAGGAGAAAGATATTGAGTTTAGTTACCGTCAAAAAATCCACCATTTTAAACTGAAAGTGAATGAAGATGTACAAACTATATTCAAAAACTATCCGGTAGTCGATTTTGAATCCTATTTTAATATCCCCTTAAGCAGGGAAACTTACAGTTCGCTCATCCCTACGCTAAAAGAAAACTTAAATCATATGGATCAGAAAAAGGGCGTTGATTATTTGATGAGGTTTACGCGTTATGGTTTCTTATATGAAGATGATGAGGAAAATTTCGGCAAAGAAAAACGTTTCTCACCCGAACAGACTTTATTGAGCGCCTACAGTGACTGCGACGACAGGGCTGCCCTGTTTTTCTACCTGGTAAAGGAAATATACGATCTGCCGATGATTGCGCTGTTATACCCTAAACACTTAACGATTGCCGTACAATTCGACAAACCGGTAGGCGAGCCGATTACCTATAAAGGCAAAAAATACTCTTACTGCGAGCCTACCCCACAGTCGCAGAATTTAAAAATCGGACAGCTTTCTTCAAACTTGAAAAACAGCAAATATGAAGTGGTATATGCCTACGAGCCTGTTAAGCGATAAAAGCATCCCTAAATATTAAATCAATGTTAATTAATTGTTTAATTAATGTTATCTTATCAATAACAAGCTGAATCATCGGGTAATTGCAGTATTTTTATCTTTGAACTCATGTTTAAATTTAATTTATCCTTATGTCTGCAATCATATATACCATTTTAAAAGAGTTTTTTGTTGAGGTAAACGGCCACGCCATAAAGGCCAGGATCATGTCGCCAATTCATGATGACAAAGTTTTTGTGTTCAAGATCAGTTCATTTTATAAAAGCAAAACTGATGCTGATGCTTATGAACCTGCATCTACATTCACTTCATATGCAAATGCTGAGCGGCACTTACTTCAATATCTGGAAGGTTTTCAAAATACTTTAGATCTGGGTGGAGCTATTGCTCCAGGCCATGCTTTCTAAGTATTTTCTTTGTCGTCTTTTTCTGGTGTGCGTTCGGACTGGATCATCTAATCTTCAAATTCTTTTTATCCTATTGGTTTCTTTTAAGGGGATAACCTATTAAAATAATAACCAAAACAACAACTCCGATCAATATTAGATCATTTAAGCGCGTTAGATTACAATTGAACCGATCTGATTTAAAATACGTTAGGGGAAATATTTTACATGTTAAGCCTCAACCATTCGTTAACATAATGATAATGTTAATTTAACTTTCCCTTTTTCTACCTTTGAACAAATCCCAAAGTTTCAGATGAAAAAGAATAAATCCAAGTCGAAAAGTCATTCGACAAGCAAAAAACTACGTAAAGAATTAGAATCGAAATTAGCCCTTGCATTTAACGAAGTTATTGTACAATACGGCAAAGCAAAAAAAACAGATAAAGTAATCGAAAAGTTTGCAAAGCAATTGACTAAAAAAGTTACTTTCGTTACTCCAAATGATTCTATAGCGCCATTTACAAAAGAAGATCAAACTACACCTGCGGCTCCAAAAGCAAAAACGGTTAAACCGGTTGCGGTAAAAGAGGTTGCTAAAAAAGCAAAAACAACTGCAAAAGAAGAAGTTGAGACGAAATAAAAAGAAAAGGCCCTGTTGGTAAGCCAACAAGGCTTTCTTAATGTTTCAATAAAAGCTTAGGTGAATTTCCACTGCTCTTCTTTTGATAATCGAAGGCTAAAATTTAAAGTCGTTATTCACTAAACCTACCTGGTAACACCGCTGGCATCTTTAATATTTGTTTCAAAAAAAATAAGTATATTAGCTATATTAATTAAATTAACCGTTAGCGAACCATATAATCTGCCTGGATAAACTTAGCTTATCCTTAAAGGCAATAAAACTCATCCCATTTATTTTATTGGTAAATACGCAGTTTGATTAGGTAAATCAAGGTTGTGGCAATTTTTATGTGCTACCTCCCTGATTAAACCAGCCTCTTCAAATTGCCTTTAGGTTGAAATTATTTTTTTCAATTAAATAACATATATCTATGAGTTTAAACAACAAAATCTCAGCAGAAATTACTGCCGAGCAACTGGCAAAAGTAACTGCACAATTACAGGAAGCAAAAACAACGCTTAAAGATGTGCTGATTTTTAACCTTACGGCAGAAGAGCGCCAGACCATGTTAAAGATGGGAGATGGAACGTTGGCCTTTGTGGGCAAAGCAATTACACACGCAAAACAATCGCCCAATCTGGTACCCTCTTTTTTAGATGTGACCGAAATACAAAAAGACTACAAACTTGCAGCCGATCTGTATGAAATTTACCTCGAAACAAGTAAGTTTTTACGAGCGGTGGATGACTGTATGATGGTAGCAGGAGGCGAAGCCTACGAAGCACCATTGGTTTTTTACAACGCTGTTAAAGGTGCTAATAAATCGAATATTGCAGGCACGCAAGATATTTATGATGACCTGAAACAGCAATTCCCAAGAAATAGAAGGAATACCGAAAACAATATATAAGAAAGCAGTATTGGCAGTGATTTTCAATTATGGCCATTACTTTTCTTTTTGTGTAAGTTGATTAAACAGGTTTACCGCAGCTATTGATTAACCAAAAACCTATAATTATAGCTTATGAACATCTATTGTTTAACTAAGAACCTATAATTATAGGTTTAGCACCTATATTGTTTAACCAAAAACCTATAATTATAGCTTATGAACATATATTGTTTAACCAAGAACCTATAATTATAGGTTTAGCACCTATATTATTTACCCAATAACCTATAAATATCGCTTAGGAACACATCATATTGAATCGAAAACATATCGTTATGGGTTTTGAAAGCATATTTTAACCTAAAACACTATAAAAAGCCTGCTCATCCTTTTTAAAAATGAATCGAAATTTCGCAAAGCAACTGAAAAAATTTTATTTTCGTTACTCAAGATGATTGTATAGCTCCATTTACAAAAGAAGATCAAGCTACAGTTGAGGATCCAAAAGTGAAACCGGTTGGCATAAATGAGGTTGTTAAAAAAACAAAAACAACCCCAAGGGCAGAAATTGAAGCAAAATAAAATTGCAATAAAAAAAGGTCCCGATTCTCATCAGGACCTTTCTTTATTATTGGTTTAACTCAATATTATTTAACTGCTCCAGGAGTTGTATAAGCTAAAGATTGAGGATCAAAATGAGCCCAACCAGCAGCCCAGTTCTCAGAACCAAATGCGCCTTTAAAAGCTACACTTGTAAATCCAGAAGCTAATTTTGCATTGGTAAATGCCGCGCCAGATGCCGCAGCTGAACTAGCTACAACTGTAAAGTTAGGAACGCCTACTCTTGCTGAAGCAACTAAATCTGCAGAATATTTGTAAGGATCAGTTAAAATGCTTCCAGCTAATGCAGCGCCATCAAATGTATTTACTGCAGTTAACAATGGAGTAATTGTACCTAAAGCAGTTGCATTCGATGCTTTAATCTGATTGCTTTTGCTGTTACTGTTATAAATTAAGTTGTTAGCAAAAACAGATTCACCTAATGAAAGATTGTTTGAAGCTGCATTTCCACCTGCTGGTAATGCATCATCATAGAAAACACCTTCTGTATAACCAACGATTACTGAATTAAATAAGCTCATAGCTGAGTTACGACGAATTTGTGCACCATGTTGGAAGTTAGCATTAATACTGCTACCGCCTGAACCTACTGGCCCCAATATTGTCATATTTGAAAAAACGGCAGAAGTTTTAGGAGCATTTGAACTACCTGCAGCGTCATTATCTGATTCGAAACCGTTTGATCCGGAAACATCAGCAGTTACTGCTAAACGTTGTGCTAAACCAAACTGAACTTTACCAGAGAAACCGTTATCGGTATCAAAATCATCATCCCAGCTGTCAATTGCCAATAAGTGAGAACAGTTTACAGCACCGCCAAACCACTCAAAAGCATCGTCACCTGAACGATAAACTTCAACGTAATCTACTACAGTACCAGAACCAACTGAACCAAAAGTTAAACCATTGATTTCGTTATCAGGACTTAAAGCAATACCTGCGTATTCAATACGTACATATTTAATTACACCCGAGTTATCTGCATTATCTGTACCGCCATGCTTACCTTTATCAGTTGCATCAGAAATACCTTCAATAGCTACAGAAGTACCAACGTTATTTACTGCTTTACCTAATACAATAACACCTCCCCAATCGCCTTCTTTACGTGCACCTGCGGCAACACTTGAAGTAAATACAATTGGCTTATCAGCTGTACCTGTTGCATTGATTTTAGCACCTCTTGTAATAATCAAAGCTCCTTTAGTCGCTTTATCTCCTTTGATAATTGTACCTGGCTGGATCGTTAATGTAGCATTATTAGTAACAAAAACATTTCCTTTTAAAAGATAAATTTTATCTGCGCTCCATGTTGTGCCTGCAGTTATGTCACCAGAAACCTCAACAGTATTAGCTGCTACTGGCGGGTTAATTTCTTCATCAACAGTGTTCTTTGAACAACTTGCTAAGAAAACCAATACGCTCATTGCGCAAATTAATAATTGTTTTTTCATTTTATTTTTTGTTTTACTTTTTTCAAATTTATTATCTAAATGTAACTGCGGGGTTAAGCAACCTTTAAGGTATTGTTAACTATTTAACTTACAACTCTGATACTAGAAAGTGTAAGAAAACGACAATGAATAATTGCCCCCTGGTTTATAACTGGAGATTGTTTCATCTGTTGTGGTGTTATCAAACTTCTTATTTAAATCTCTATCATAATATTGAATAATGCGCTTATTTAATATATCCCCTGCATTGAATTTAATTTCCCCTTTGTTTTTAATTACTTTTAATGCCACTTGCAAATCGAGTACATCTCTTGGCACATCCCAAATCTCAGGGAACAAAGCACCACCAGCAACAATCAGTCTACGTCCAACGCGATTATACAATGCATTGAAACTCAACTTATCATCTAAGAAGCTATGTTGCAAACCTGCATTAATAATATACGGAGCCTGTCCAACCATTGGCCTATCGGTATTCAACAAGTTGATTCCGCTATTTGTCACCTTCACTTTCGATTTAATGAAAGATAAATTGGTGTAGAAAGTGGTTTTCTTTAAGAAATCTGTATTTGAAATAAAATCTAAACTTTTACGGAACTCGAATTCTACGCCATATACATTTACTTCATCGGTATTAATATAGGTTACAATCCTGCTAGAGCCAGAATCCTGATTGTAAGATTCAATTGCGTTATGAAACTTTTTATAAAAACCTGATACCGAAATAACCTGGCCTGCCTGAGGATAAAATTCAAAACGGATGTCACCATTATCTATTTTTGCTTCTTTCAGATTTGGGTTACCCTGTTGAAGTGATAATAACTCATAATCATAAATTGAAGTAGACGACAGTTCTCTAAACTCAGGACGAGCCAGCGTACGGTAATAAGAAGCTCTTAAGTTAATTTTAGGTGTTAAATTATAGGTATAGTTTGCCGATGGTAAAAAATCAACGTAATTATCATCAACAGAAGTTTGAGGTGAAGGAATTTTCGCATCCAATACTACATTAAATTGTTCAACCCTAAGGCCCCAAACTAACCTTGATTTCTCACCAAATTTATTATCTAACATTAAATAGCCAGCATTAGTCATTGAATGAGCATCATAAGAATCTGCATCAGCAGAAATATCAGACAAATAATATGCACCGCTATTAATGGCGTCAGCTCCATAAAGTGTACTCAAAGATCTCCTTGCAATTTCATCGGCATTAGCTGCGCCAGTGTTCGCAACTAATCCAACAAACCTGGCATCGAATGATCTATCACGATAAATCGAGCTTAAACCAGTTTTAAAAGTAGCCAACTGGCCCAACATTTTAAATGGTAAAGTATAATTTGCTCCGCCACTGTAGTTGTTTTCATTTAATTTTGAAAACAAAGTAGAATTCTCTTTACTTAATGTACCTGTACTTGCTACATAAACATAATCAGCAGAACCAATATCTGAGGGATTTCTTTGATAGGAAACTTTCTTTTGATCAGGCTGGTCATTTAAAATATTGGCATAACTTACAGACCAATTGATTTTGGAATTATTTTCACCTAAAGCATGATTACCTTCTATTGTTGATTTAAACAAAGATTTTTGCATTAAATCGAAAGCGAAATATTTTGTATCGCGATTTCTATCCTTATTGAAACCATTTCTTTCAAGATAAGAATCATCATAATTTCTATTGTAAATATTTTTGAAGGTGATTTTACTTTTACCGTACGTATAAGCAAAGTTTGCTAAAGCACCTAAACTGGTCGAGAATCTATAGATATTATCATGATAATCGACATTTACATAGTCGCGAATAACATCGTTATTTATGGTCTGCGAATTCCTGTAAGTTAAGGCAAATAAAGATCCAAATCTATTTGCACTATTTTTAAAGGTTTTAACCCTACCTAAGGTAAATTGATAGTTCTGGGTTGGCAGTGCCGTATTATTATACACATTCCAGTTTCTGGGAAGTGCTTTCATTCCAGCGGCTTGCTCAGTAGGCGTTAAACCATTATTAAATTTATTTCTTGAAGGGAAGTTGCTTGGCAATGCTCTATCACCATTGTCAAACCCAACATAATCAGTAAAGTTTCTTGCTCCACTTTTAAAATCTTTGAAAGTAGACTCTGTATTATAACCAGCGCCAATCCCCAAACTTATAAAATTACTATCAGGAATATCTTTAGTTAAGATCTGAATTGAACCACCTGTAAAATCTGCTGGCAAATCTGGAGTAGCCGTTTTGCTTATAATTAAATTATCAACCAAATTTGAAGGCACAATATCAAAAGAAAAGGCTTTACGATTGGGCTCAGTACTTGGTAATGATCCGCCATCAAGCGATGCATTATTATACCTATCACTCAAGCCTCTTATCACAACAAACTTATTATCCTGAACGGTGGCACCGCTTACCCGCTTTAAAACGTCAGAAGTATTTCTATCTGGAGATTTTTTAATTTGATCGCTTGAAACACCATCAGAAATTACAGCACTATTTTTCTGCTTAGCGTAAAGTGAGTTTATCGACTCTTGTTTAAAGCTGGCTTTTACAACAACCTCACCAAGATTTTGTCCACCTGCCTCATTAAGCACAATATTTAAACTCGTAACAGATGGCGATTTAACTTCTACATCAGATACTTCTTTGGTTTGATAACCCACGTAGGAAAATTCGAGTGTATATTTTCCATTTGCCATTGCCTGTAAAATATACTTTCCATCTACATCTGTAGAAACACCCTTGGTAGTACCTTTGATTTTAACGGTCACACCAATTAGCGTCTCTCCGGTTTTTTTATCGCTTACTGTTCCGGAAATTTTACCTGTTTGAGCGTAGGCTGCTATACTTAGAAATAGAACGAGCACAGTTAATACTGTTCTTTTAAAAAATGTGATTGATTCCAATTTGCCTTTATTTAATTTTAGGCAAAGCTATTACCACAATGTTAGCTGTACGTTAGATGTTAATTAAGATTTGTTTAGCTAAAGGTTAATTTAATGTTACCCGCTTAAGGTTTAGTATCTAATACCCATTTTACGGCAAATGAAGTGCAATAACCAGATCGGACCGATTAACAGGAATTTAACATCATCCAGAAACGATGGTTTCTTTCCTTCTATTTTATGTCCGATAAACTGGCCTACCCAGGCAGCCACAAATATTGCCGCATAAATGGCATATGCAGTTCCACTGCCTAAACCAACGGCCTGCTCAATTTTCACGATGATATAACTCATCAGGCCTACTACCCAGATCATCAAAAAAAACAATACTGGCGACAAGGTAAAATAATAATACAAGCTAAATGCCAATAGAAAAGAGGCCCAGTTAAAGAAACCGTTATAGCTGCCTAAAAAGCCAATATGTGGAAAGGGGATCTGCCAGATCAAACCCAATAAACTGAACACAATTAATGGAACACAGATCCAATGCACCAATTTGTTGGTTGGGTTTTGATGACTTTCGGCATACTTATCAAAAAGTACATCTACTGGTCGTTTTGGTTCGGTTGTTTGGACTTGCTTGCTCATTATGTAAAAATAAAAAAAAGCGATGGAATATCCATCGCTTTATATAAGAGACCTTATAGGTTTTTAAAAGCTATAGAGTCTTAAGTTATTACTTCGCAAATGCTACTGAACGGGTTTCTCTGATTACGGTAACCTTAATCTGACCAGGGTAAGTCATTTCGGTTTGGATACGGGTAGAAATATCGGCAGCTAAAAGTTCCGCCTGTGCATCGGTGATGCGTTCGCTTTCTACAATCACACGTAATTCTCTACCTGCCTGGATAGCAAAAGTTTTCTCCACACCAGGATAAGATAAAGCCAGTTCTTCTAAATCCTTCAAACGTTTGATATAACTTTCTACCACCTCACGGCGTGCACCCGGACGGGCACCAGAAATCGCATCACATGCCTGGATGATCGGAGAAATCATTGATGTCATCTCGATTTCATCGTGGTGGGCACCAATTGCATTACAGATTTCAGGATGTTCTTTATATTTTTCGGCCAGTTGCATCCCTAAAATTGCGTGCGGCAATTCCGGGTTATCATCAGGCACTTTACCAATATCGTGTAATAAACCTGCACGTTTAGCCATTTTAGCATTTAAGCCCAATTCTGCAGCCATTGTAGCACAGAAATTGGCTACTTCACGCGAGTGATGTAAAAGGTTTTGTCCGTAAGATGAACGGTAACGCATACGACCAACCATACGGATCAGCTCCGGGTGTAAACCATGGATACCTAAATCGATCACCGTACGTTCGCCTATTTCAACGATCTCATCTTCGATCTGTTTTTTGGTTTTTGCTACAATTTCTTCAATACGTGCCGGGTGGATACGGCCATCGGTTACCAAACGGTGTAAAGCTAAGCGGGCAATCTCTCTTCTTACCGGGTCGAAACCTGATAAAATAATTGCCTCCGGGGTATCATCAACAATAATCTCGATACCGGTAGCGGCTTCTAAAGCACGGATATTTCTACCCTCTCTACCAATTACACGGCCTTTAATTTCGTCGCTTTCGATATGAAAAATAGAAACTGAGTTCTCGATCGCTGCTTCGGTAGCGGTACGTTGAATGGTTTGGATAACCACTTTTTTCGCTTCTTTACTGGCGGTAAGTTTGGCTTCGTCAACAATATCCTTGATCTGGATCATGGCCTGTGTGCGGGCCACTTCCTTCAAGTTTTCGACCAACTGGTTTTTAGCCTCTTCAGCAGATAAACCTGCAATGGTTTCCAATTGCGTTAAGTGTTGATTTTTCAGTACATCAACTTCTTCCTGCTTTTTAACCGCAATTTCGGTCTGTTTTTCGAGGTTGCTTTTTTGCTTATCGAGATCCTGTTCTTTTTTATTGAAATTCTCCATACGCTGATTTACCGATTGCTCTTTCTGCTTCATGGTATTTTCGCGTTGGTTAATGTTGTTGTTCTTCGCATTCACTTCTTGCTCATGCTCGGCTTTCATTTGCAAAAACTTTTCTTTTGCCTCTAAAAGTTTATTCTTTTTTAAGATTTCTGCATTGTTCTCTGCATCTTTTAAAATCTTTTTCACCTTATTCTGTGCAGCAACTTCCTGCTGTTTAAGCAAGTTACGCAGGAGGAATCTTCCTACCACTACTCCGATAGCTATACCCGCTATTACGGCAAATACGTATCCTAATATTTCAACTATTTCCATTTTGTTTTTTAAGTAAAAAAAAACCGCAACTAATTTTTAAAGTCTCATACATTTTAAACCTCAACTAAGCATAATTAGGGTTTAAGCCATTTTCAGGTGCCATAGCAGATGAAATACGCCCTCTTAACCCTATAGATATTGAAGTGTTAAGTTTTATAAAATTTGAAACTCAAAAACTAGCTGCGGCTATATTTTTGTGCTAATATCGTGTTCTGTCGTGAAGCAGAGCGCATATAGCCGAGGGCATAATACGCGATTAAGAGCCAGGATTTAACTCCCAGATTCTTCATTGCATTCAGTGTGACAAAAAATATAAAGAACGAACCTTATTTTGAAAAGAAATTATTGAGTAAAATATCCAATTCTTCAACTTTATCGGCAACAGCGGTATCCTGGTTTTGTACTTTGTTTTCTGTTCTCAATACGGCCGTTGCATAGTGCAACACTGCCATAGAAAGAAGATCCTGCTTATCTCTAACCGCATAGTTATCCTGATAATCTTTTATGCGCTCATTGATCATTTTTGCTGCCCGTCTCACAATTTCTTCCTCTTCCATATTCACCTTTAAGGGATAAATACGGTCGGAAATGGTTATTTTAATCGAGATTTCTCCCATTGTTTAGCTTAGTTTCTGATTTCTTTGCATTATTTATTTTTTTAATAATGCAATACTTTTATCAATCTCCCGCACAAAATCGTTAATTTTTTGTTTAATGTCAAGCGACTTTTCACTTGTACCCTCAATACTTTTAGCCAATTTTGTAACCCTGAGTTTTTCATCAAGTTCTACATTTTTGCCTTTTGCCGTATCAAGTGCAACTTTTAACGATTGATTTTCAAGCTTTAATAAATCATTTTCTTCCTGTAGCGCATTACATAACTCAATTACCTGAGCCGTTTTTTGTAATACTTTATCTAATTGATCTGCAACAGAAGTCATGAATTTATTTCTAAAAATACGAAATTATATTTTATTTCCTAATTTCTGCGCCAGCTTGTGCCGTTAAATTGGCAATTAGCTTCTGCATGGTATTTTCAATCTGCTTATCGGTAAGGGTTTGCTCCTCATCCTGTAAAATGAAATTTAAGGCGTATGATTTTTTACCCTCAGGCAATTTATCGCCAACATATACGTCGAACACCCCAACTTCTTTGATCAGCTTTTTATCCGTTTTAAAAGCAATTCCTTTTAAGGTATCGAAGGTTACATTCTGATCGATCAATAACGATAAATCTCTGCGTACTTGTGGGTATTTAGAAACTTCTTTATTGATGATTCTATTTTTCTTTACAATATCCAGCAAGGTAGCCCAATCAAAATCAGCATAAAAAACCTCTGCATTTACATCAGCCACCTTACGATCGGCCTTTGAAGCTGCTCCGAAACTTACCAGCGTTTTATCTCCACGGAAATATTTAATCCCATAGGCAAAGTTTTCATCATTTAAGGTATCGGTTTGATAGCTTGCAATCCCCAAACGCGAAATAATCGCATCAACCGCTGATTTCAGGTTATAGAAGCTGGATGATTTAGCGTTATGGTTCCATTGCTCGCTTTGCTTCGCGCCAGAAATCAATAATAACAACCTCGAACGCTCTACATACTTTTCATTGATAAGATGATAGGTTTTACCAAATTCGTAAAACTTAACATCTGCATTTTTACGGTTTTGGTTGTACGCTACACTCTCCAATGCGGGCATCAATAAATGTTGACGCATTACATTTAAATCGCTGCTTAAAGGGTTTAAAATAAATACGGCTTCTTCTAAATTTTTCGAATAAGCCGATTTAGTTAAGGAGTTACACATAATCTCAGCATAACCATTTGAGGTAAGCATATCAGCAATTACGTTGTGCGTATTTTCTTTCTCAGGTTTAACGCTGTACGAAAGTGATGCATTTACCTTTGCCGGAATTTCGATATTGTCGTAACCATAAATGCGCAATACTTCTTCGGTAATGTCGCATTCGCGGGTCACATCAACTTTAAACGACGGCACCCTTAAAGCCAGCGTATCGTTTGATGTACTGGTTGCCGAAATACCCAAAGCGGTAATAATATGTTTGATTTCGGCCGAAGGAATATTCGCACCGATTAATTTATTGATATTGGTATAACTTACCTCAAACTCAAAGGGCTTGATATGGCTTGGGTAGATATCAGAAATTGAAGAGGAGATTTCACCACCAGCCAATTCTTTAATTAATAAAGCTGCATATTTTAAGGCGGTAACTGTAATTTCAGGATCGGTACCACGCTCGTAACGGAAAGAGGCATCGGTTTTTAAACCATGTCTTTTCGACGTTTTACGAACAGAAACGGAATTGAAATAAGCACTTTCCAAAAAGATATTTTTCGTACCAGCATCCACACCTGATGATTTACCACCAAAAACACCTGCAATACACATTGGCGTTTCGGTATTACAGATCATTAAATCATCGGCACTTAATTTACGCTCTACATCATCGAGGGTTACAAAAGGGGTACCTTCGGCAACTTTTTTCACAATTACTTTTCCACCGGTAATTTTATCGGCATCGAAAGCATGCAGAGGTTGCCCCAAACCGTGCAGGATATAATTGGTAATATCAACCACATTATTGATCGGACGTAAACCGATAACCTTTAATTTATCTTTTAACCAGTCTGGCGATTCTTTTACCGTAACACCAGAAATAGTCACACTGCTATAACGCGGACAAGCGGCTAAATCTTCTACTTCTACCGGGATAACCAGATTTTCGTTATCCGTTTTAAAAGCAGAAAGATCAGGCATTTCATATTCACTTCTGAAATAAGCAGCTAAATCTCTGGCCACGCCTAAATGCGAAGCCGCATCGGCACGGTTTGGCGTTAATCCGATTTCGAAAACATAATCATCATCCATTTTAAAATGGTCTTTTGCACGGATACCCACTTCAGTATCTTCAGCAAGGATCATAATGCCATCGTGAGATTTACCTAAACCGATTTCATCTTCAGCACAGATCATTCCTTGCGAAAGTTCTCCCCTGATTTTAGATTCTTTGATTTTAAAAGGTTCGCCTTCCAGAGGATAAACGGTTGTACCCACGGTGGCTACCACCACTTTCTGACCAGCGCCTACATTTGGTGCACCGCAAACAATCTGGAGGTTTTCTTTAGCACCAACATTTACGGTAGTAATACGTAAACGATCGGCATTGGGATGCTGCACACAGGTTAATACCTCGCCAATAACTAAACCCTCTAAGCCACCTACAACAGGCTGAACCTTTTCTACACTTTCTACTTCCAAACCCACATTGGTAAGGATTAAAGAAAGCTCCTGAGGTGTTTTGTCGATCTGTACGAATTGTTTTAACCAGTTATATGATATTTTCATTTTGGAGAATCAGGTAACAAGTATCAAGTATCGAGACAAGCTCGAAGGATACTCTAATTTTATAAAACGCAAAGATATTATTTAAAGCCCAAAGGAGAAAGCTAAATTATTGAGATTTGAGATTCCAGACATGAGATTTGAGACTTACGAAGGCTAAAACCCTGATTCAGGCACAAAATATAAATCACTAATGGCCAATATTCAGATTGGATAGAATAACCGCACACGCTCCGGCTCCTATTACGAGCATAATAACCGAGGCAATAAGCAATCTGAGACCGGGCTTAACCGGTTGATCATTTATTGCTTTTATGATGATCAGAATAACACCAACCACAAACAGCAAAACGGCCACTACCCAATATACAATAAAAATTTCCATGCGTTTTAAATTACATTAACTGTTGGCGAGTAAAACAGCACAGGCTCCAAAGCCGATTACCACCATGATTACAGAAATGATAACCAATTTCAGTCCTGATTTTACGGGTTCGTTGCGTGATGATTTAATGATAATCTGGATAATGCCGACCACAAAAAGCACAATGGCGGTAAGCGCATAAATAACCAATAATCCGAATAAACCGCCCATACTAGTTCATATTTAATTTTTCCCTGATTAAATCTATTTTATTATCGCGGTAAAATATATTCATGGTTTCAAAAGGAACCATTTTGTATTTGTCGCTCACAATGTGTACACATGATTTTTTTACTGCCCGGACATCGAAATCCAGCGGATCCATAAAATTCATAATGATGATCCGGAATAAATTGTCATAGCTCAGATTATCCGATTTCACCCTCGGCAGGCAGCACATCAGTTCGCCAAAGGTATCTTCGGCACAATCAACCGAAACACCTGTACTGAACAGATTGAGCATGTGTTCTTTCAATTTTTCATCATGTTCGAAAACAATGGTATTTTTGGAGTTGTTCAATAAATCTTCGGGATTGATCAAATGTGTCATCGGAATTACCTCATCACCGATTTTTAAGGCATATGCCATACACAGTGCATCTGGATTACAGGGAACCGGTATTAAATCCTGTGGGGTAAAAGTTGGGTATTGCTCATAAATTTTCCTACGCACCTCGGTTAAGGTAATCCTACCCTGCTGATCGTTGTAATCATCATTTCTGCCCGCAACCTGTGTAGGCTGAAAAGTAACCCCACGCACACATTTCTGTTTTAGCGCATAATCCAATATATCGCCAATTTCGTGATCGTTCAAACCATTTTGTAAGGTAACCACCAGGGTGGTAGAAACGTTAAACTGATTAAGATGATCAATGGCCTTTCTTCTCACTTCGGTAAGATCTTCGCCCCTTAGCTTAGTTAATACTTCAGCACTGAAACTATCAAACTGCAGATAGATTTCGAAATCGGGCATATAACTGGCTAATTTTTCCACAAAGTTGATGTCTTTCGCAATCCTGATCCCGTTGGTATTGACCATTAAATGTTTAATGGGTTTCGTTTTAGCAAGATCTAAGATTTTGAAAAAATCCGGGTGTACTGTGGGTTCTCCACCCGAAAGCTGAACCACATCCGGTTCTCCCTCATTTGCGACTACAACATCCATCATCCGTTCTATTTCTTCCAGGGTACGGTGCCTGCCATAACTTGGCGACGACATGGCGTAACAGGTTGGACAAGCCAGATTACAACGATCGGTAACCTCTATTACAGTTAAACAAGAATGCTGTTCGTGATCGGTACACAAACCACAATCGTATGGACAGCCATAATGCACCTTCGTATTAAACTTAAGGGGCATTTCGGATTGTTTATTGTAATTCCGGATCTGCTTATAATACTCCACATCATCAGCAATCATTACTTTGCTATCGCCATGGGTCCTGCAGTTTTTAAGCATGAATACCTTGGCATCCTGAAAAACAATTTTTGCGTCGCAAAGCTGTAAACATTCGGGACAAAGACTTTTGGTATAATCGTAATATATATAATCTCTTGTATTGGCCATAGCATTTACAGTTTAGGTAAGATCCTTTTCGAAATCCTGATGATGAATCTATAATAATAGATAAAAATAAACAATGCCGACCAATGAATGCTGCTTAAATTTAAAAATAATGACTGGTAAGGTTTGATAAATTCGATCAAAAAACGGAACAGAAAATAAAGCACCATCAATAACTTAAAGCGATCTCCATTAATTAATTCAAACTGCTTTAATCTGTTAAAGAGAAAAATCAAAAGCAGCAGATAAATCATTTCGTATAGCATAATGGGATGCCGCGATATGCCGTCGCCCAAATCCATGCCCATAAAAAAATGCGTGGGAATGCCATATGTTGGTTCATCAATCCCCATTGAAAAGCAACCGATGCGGCCAATAATCAGCGCAACCAAAATGGGAATAACATAAATATCTCCTGAGGCAATTTTTACGCCTATTATTTTTTTTATTAATTCGACACCAAATAAACCGCCAAGCAATCCGCCAATAATGGTTTTACTCTGGTATAGGATTGAAAAAGTAAGGTGATGGATAACCTCAGGCGTTTCGAGCACGGCAACCACCCGCGATCCGATCAACGCGCCCAACATGGCACCCAACATAATCCACAACCTGTTTTCATCAGATATTGGATCTACAATGCCTTTTTTAAAATAATAATAAAGCCTTACCCCTACAATAAATGCGAGTGTTTCGAAAATATAATGATAATGGTATTGCTTACCAAAAAGTTCGAACTGGAAAGGGAATACCGATATCAATTTCAACAGCATTTACTTAAAGAAAAGCCGACAAAAAACAGGTAAATGATCGGAGTAATACCTTTTGTCCTTACTATCCGTTAATACAGCAAACTTTTGCACTTCAAAACCTTTATTTACAAAAACGTAATCGATCCTGTCTTTCAGATCGCTATCAAAATGAAAGCCGTTAAAGGTACCTGCCGGACCATAAGGCGCTTCTACAGAAACCTCTTTTGCATCTGTAAGAAAAGATTTGATGGTGGCAATCGCTTCTGTTTCTGGTGTTACATTTAAATCACCGGTAAAAATAACAGGCAAGGTTGGTGCAATCTGCTGTATCTTTTGTTTAAGCAATTTAGCCGATTCTATTCTCGCCTGAACGCCAATATGATCGTAATGCGTATTAAAAACGATAAACTCTTTTTTATTCAGTTTATCATACAGTTTAACCCAGCTACATACACGGTTTAAGGCGGCGTCCCAGCCTTTAGAAGGCACATCGGGCGTTTGCGATAGCCAAAACGTTCCGCCATCTTTTTTAGTGAAGCGGCTTTTATCAAAATAAACAGCAGAAAATTCACCTTTTCTTTTTCCATCATCGCGCCCAACGCCCACCACATCGAAATTAGAATTTTCGAGCAGGGCATCAAACTGCTCAGGCAAGGCTTCCTGTACGCAAAGGATATCGGCATCATGGAATTTCACCAATGCCTTTACATTATCTTTCCGGTTAGGCCAGGCATTAATGCCATCAGATGCTACATTTAAGCGGATGTTGTAGGTAATAATGTTAATAGGTGCTGCTGATTTTTGCGCAAAGGCCAGCACGCTTAACAATAGAAAAACAGGGATGATTTTTAGGGTATTCATATGATAAATTACACAATTTAGTTATTCCGGTATGCCGGATGTTATAAAATTTAAGCTGCGATTATACTAATTTAAGGTTAATTGTATTTTAACTATCAAATATCTTTTAAATTAAATCGTCATCCTTGTAACTATAATAGCGGTTGTTGGCAAAAATCAGATGATCTACCACATAGAGACTGAGCAAATTGCCTGATGCAACCATGTCTTTGGTCAGCTTATCGTCGCTCTCGCTTGGTTTTAAACTTCCCGAAGGGTGGTTATGCCAATACAATATTTGCCGCATTGTTTTCTAAAGCAGTTTTGAAGATAATTTTCGGATCAGCTACGGTTCCAGCCTGCCCGCCCTTACTGATTAAAAATTTTCCGATTACACGGTTAGATCTGTTCAGCAATAGGATCCAGAATTCTTCGTGATTTAGATTGGCAAAGGTTTGGTGTAAATATTTGTACACATCGTTGGATGTGGTGATCTGGGCATTAATTTCTTCTGTAGTTTCCTTTCTCCTTAAGCCAAGTTCAAGCGCAGCAATAATACTTAATGCCTTAACCTCACCAATTTCTTTAAACTTAGAGAGCTCCTGGATGGATGCCTTTCCTAGTTTTGTTAGGTTGTTATCGTAAAAGGCTAAAATCTTTTTACTTAAATCAACAGCCGTTTCATTTTTATTTCCGGAGCCTATTAAAATGGCAATTAATTCGGCATCGGTTAAATGTCTCCGTCCATGCAATAAAAGTTTTTCGCGGGGACGATCTTCTTCTGCCCACAGTTTTATATCCAGTTTAGTTTTATAGTTTTCCATTTTTTTAGACAAAAAAAAGGCATCCCAACTTTTGGTTGGGATGCCTTTACTAATATCGTAAAAAATTAGCTTATTTTAAACCGTTAACGAATTTCGTTAATTTTGATTTGTTATTAGCCGCTTTGTTTTTGTGGATAATGTTCTTTTTAGCTAAACGGTCTAACATAGAGATTACTTTTGGCAATAAATCAGATGCAGATTTTTTATCTTCTGCAGCACGTAATCTTTTAATAAAGGTACGTGTAGTTTTTGCCTGATATCTGTTACGTAAACGTTTTGTTGCGTTTGCTCTAATTCTTTTTAATGAAGATTTATGATTTGCCATTTCTATTTAGCCTTTTATTTTTCTTATTCGTTTCCTATAATTCGGGTTGCAAATATAGGATTAATGTTTTTAAATTACAAAACACTTTTAACTTTTTTTTCGTTAAAATTTAACCCCGTTTCCGAGCTGCAAAAATACATTAAAATTATTCATTAATAATACTTTAACTGAATTGAATAAAAATTCTTTACAATTCAGGAAAACAGGCTTAAAAATACTATTTTTGGGCAAACCCATTTTGCGTGAAAAAACGAATAGCCATCTTTGCATCAGGCTCTGGCTCCAATGCCCAAAAATTGATGGAGCATTTTAAGCGGAGCAACGAAATAGAAATTTCTTTGGTATTAACCAATAATGCCGACGCCTACGTGTTACAAAGAGCTGATAATTTTGAAATCCCTACTCATATTTTCGACAAAAACGAGTTCTATAAAACTGACGAAGTAATCGATTTGCTCAAAAACCTGGAGATCGACTTCGTTGTTCTCGCTGGCTTTCTCTGGCTAATCCCTAAAAGCCTGATTCACGCTTACCCAGGCAGGATCGTGAACATCCACCCTGCAATCCTCCCTAAATTTGGCGGCAAGGGCATGTATGGTGATCATGTACACAATGCCGTAATGGCTGCTGGCGAAACCGAAGGTGGTATTACCATTCATTATGTTGATGAAAACTATGATGAAGGGGAATACATCTATCAGGCAAGATATAGAATCGACAAAAACGATAACCTGGAAATGGTTAAGTTTAAAGGTCAGCAGCTCGAACATCAGCATTATCCCCGCGTAGTGGAAACCATTGTAAAAAAGATCAAAAAGTAGTTTTATTTAAGTTGATCAGATTGCTGGTTTGTTTTTGGCATCAAAAACAACAGTACCGTTACGATGATCAGAAATCCGATATCCAACAATGTTGCCCATTTGTAGGCAACAGGGGATAACGTTGTTATTGGCGGATTGTGAAGATGTGCAAAGAAAACACCCCCTACCACTGCAACCCCTAAAGCTACCGAGACCTGTTGCAAGGTTAAATAAACTCCGGATGAGGCACCCAACATATCCTTTGTAATATTTTTCAGTGATATGGTCATTAGCGAAGGTAAAATCGTACCACATCCAACACCATAAACAAACAATAAAATAACGATATATATTTGAGGAGCATCATTTGAACGAAATATAAGTAAGTGGAAAACGAGGGCCACAATCATAATGACCGATCCGGTGAGCGGTATAAATTTACCATATCGCGCTACCCATGGTGTAAAAAGCAAAGAGGCCAACACATAACCTAAGCCTTGACAAACAAAATACATTCCGGTACGGGCTGAACTCAGCCCCATTCCATTTTGCAGGTTAATGGTGTTGATCAGGAAATAAGAATCCTGAACGAGGTAATAAAACAAAGAGATTAAAAGCCCCATCTTAAAATTAAAGTCTTTAAAAACGCTGACGCTAAGCAAAGGACTTCTACCCTGTTTTACAATTTGACGTTGATTATAAACAAAAGCCAGCAACAAAATGAATGAGATAAGCAACATTCCAATGCTCCACGCTGGCCAGCCTAATTCCCTTCCCTGGATTAGGGGGTAAATAAAGGTGATTAAAATCAACATCAGCAATATACTGCCAATAAAATCAAATTTCTCAGCGGTTCGTAATTCATGCGCTTTAAGATACTTCAGCCCCAAAATAACTGCGGTTACTCCAATGGGCACATTGATTAAAAAAATCAATCGCCAGCTTTGTTCAATAATAGACAGATCAGGGATCAATCCACCTAAAAACTGACCAACAACAGAGGCCATACCTGCAATACTGCCATACACCCCAAAAGCTTTTACCCTTTCAGTAAGATCTGGAAATAAATCAGGTATAAAAGCCATCCCCTGCGGCACCATAAATGCAGCGCTTATTCCCTGAATAAATCTCGCCGTATTTAATTGCATTGCAGATTGGGAAAAGCCACAAAAAAAGGAAGCGATTGTAAACAACGTCATTCCGATTAAAAAAACTTTCTTTTTCCCGAAATGTGCCCCAGCCCGCCCGCCCGTAATCAGAAAAGAGGCATATCCTATTATATACATCACAATTACAAGTTGTATATCGGCATCGGTACCTTTAATTCCGGATTTAATAGATGGCAAAGCTACATTCACAATAAACAGATCTAATACCGATAAAAATATAGCTGAACTCACCAGTAACAACAGGAACCACTTTTGATTTTTTTTCATCACCATGCTTTTCTTATATTTAAGATTTAAAGTAAGAAAATGCTTTAACGGCAATCAAGTAGTCTTATAAACCATACTAAGTATGCAAAACAGCACCAATAATGAGCGTGAAGCAGTTATAAATGGAGAAAATTTGGATTTATTTTTAAATGACCCGCCATTGACAGGCGTATTTAAGGTAATTGGTGGCAAATGGAAAATTATGCTCATTAAAGCCATTGCAGCAAAATGCCCTAAAAGGTTCGGGGAGCTTAGGCACGAGATGATTTTTTTAAGTCAGGGCACATTGACCGCACAACTTAAAGAAATGGAGCGCGATGGACTTATTGTACGAGAGGCTTTTGCAGAATCGCCCCCTCGTGTTGAATACAAACTTACCGATCTAGGAAAAACACTACTACCGGTTATAGATGTTTTAGAAGAATGGTATACCCATTTCCAAAGCAAGTGTAAACATTAAAAATTTCGGGTAAAGCAATGAAAAACAAAGTAGTAGCACAAATTTTACAACCAACATTAAAACCTAAAAATAGCATTAAAAGACAAAAAATACGGGGTAAAGAAAAATCTGTAAATAATTTCATTTTTATTAGGTTCTTCGTCTAAATAAATGCCTCTGTTTTACTACCTTTGCGGCTCAAAATTTTCAGTAGAATGAGTCAATCCATTAAAATCAAAAACGCTTTAATCTCAGTATATTATAAAGATGGTTTGGAACCATTGGTAAAATTGTTAGCCGCACAAGGGGTACAATTATTTTCTACCGGTGGAACAGAACAATTCATCAAAGATTTAAACCTTCCGGTAACTGCGGTTGAAGATTTAACAGGTTATCCATCTATTTTAGGTGGCCGTGTTAAAACCTTACACCCGAAAGTATTTGGTGGAATTTTAAACCGCAGAGCGTTAGCGGGCGACCAGGAACAGATTGCTGAATATGAGATCCCTGAAATCGACCTGGTAATTGTTGATTTATATCCTTTTGAAGAAACCGTAAAAGCAGGTGGAACACCAGAAGAAATTATCGAAAAAATCGATATCGGTGGTATTTCCTTAATCCGTGCCGCTGCAAAAAACTTTAACGATGTGGTGATTATTGCATCGAAAAACGACTACCCTACTTTACAAGCTCAATTAGAGGCGCAAAATTGCGAAACCACTTTGGCACAACGTAAATCGTTCGCTAAAACGGCTTTCCATACCTCATCTCATTACGATACTGCAATTTTCAACTATTTCAATACAGAAGAGCCGCTTGATGTTTTCAAACAGAGTGTAACTGAAGCTAAAACATTACGTTACGGCGAAAACCCGCATCAGGGTGGCGTATTTTATGGTGATTTAGACGCCATGTTCACTAAACTTAACGGTAAAGAGTTATCATACAACAACCTGGTTGATGTGGATGCAGCCGTTGCTTTAATTGACGAATTTGAAGATCCGACTTTTGCGATCTTAAAACATACAAATGCCTGCGGTATCGCTTCGCGTGCAACAGTTAAACAGGCCTGGCTTGATGCTTTGGCTTGCGATCCGGTTTCTGCCTTTGGTGGTGTGTTAATCACCAATGTTGCCGTTGATTTAGAAACTGCCCAGGAAATCAACAATCTTTTCTTTGAAGTATTAATTGCTCCTTCTTACCAACCAGAAGCAGTAGAATTGTTCAGCAAAAAGAAAAACCGTGTTATTTTACAACGCAACGAGGTTGAGTTGAGCAAAAAGCAATTTAAAACTTTATTAAACGGAGTAATTGAACAGGATAAAGATTTAATTATCGAAGGTCCGGAGCAAATGACAACCGTTACCGATAAAGCGCCAACCGCACAGGAGTTAAAAGATTTATTCTTCGCAAACAAAATTGTAAAACACACTAAATCCAACACCATTGTATTGGTTAAAGACGATGTTTTAATTGCGAGTGGTGTTGGTCAGACTTCTCGTGTTGATGCTTTAAGACAGGCAATTGAAAAAGCAGCTGCTTTTGGGTTCAGCGTACAAGGTGCTGCAATGGCATCGGATGCTTTTTTCCCTTTCCCTGATTGCGTTGAGATTGCTGCCGAAGCCGGAATTACTGCTGTGTTACAACCGGGTGGATCGATTAAAGATGCGGATTCTGTTGCCAAAGCAAACGAAAAAGGCATTGCTATGGTAACCACTGGAGTAAGACACTTTAAACACTAAAAAAGGTAGAAGGTTGAGGGTTTAAAGAAGGAAGTTTAACAAAAGGCCTTCAAACGAAGACCGTTTAAACCCAACAATTATAGGTTTCGATTTTCCAAACATTTTAATTGCCTCAAAAACAATTTAATAACTGAAGAAAATAAAACTTAAAACAATAAAAAAGCTATTTTTACATTAGGAATAGTATAGATTTGACAAAATAAAGAAAACATACCTTATACATGGGATTATTTAACTGGTTTACGCAAGAAGTTGCCATCGATTTAGGCACTGCGAATACCCTGATTATACATAACGACAAAGTAGTTGTAGATGAGCCATCTATCGTTGCTTTTGATCGTACTACAAACAAAGTCATTGCTATAGGTCGTCAGGCAATGCAAATGGAGGGTAAAACCCACGATAATATTAAAACCGTTCGTCCATTAAAGGATGGTGTAATTGCCGATTTCAACGCTGCTGAAGCCATGATTAAAGGTATGATCCGTATGCTTAATGGCGGTAAAGGCTGGATGTTCCCATCTTTACGTATGGTAATCTGTATCCCTTCTGGTATTACTGAGGTAGAAAAACGTGCGGTACGCGATTCGGCAGAAATTGCCGGCGCCAAAGAAGTATACTTAATCCACGAACCAATGGCTGCTGCTGTAGGTATCGGGATTGATGTGGAAGAACCGATGGGTAACATGATTATCGATATAGGTGGTGGAACCACTGAAATTGCGGTTATCGCATTATCTGGTATCGTTTGCGATCAATCGATCCGCGTTGCGGGAGATAACTTCGACTCTGATATTGTAAACTACATCCGCCGTCAACATAACATTATGATCGGTGACCGTACTGCTGAAAAAATCAAAATTGAAGTTGGCGCTGCTTTACCTGAACTTCAGGATGCACCTGCCGATTTTGCGGTTCAAGGTCGTGATTTAATGACTGGTGTACCAAAACAGATTACGGTTTCTTATACCGAAATTGCACACTGTTTAGATAAATCGATCTCTAAAATTGAGGAAGCGATTTTAAAAGCTTTAGAGATTACCCCTCCAGAACTTTCGGCCGATATTTACCAAACGGGTATTTATTTAACCGGTGGTGGTGCCTTGTTAAGAGGGTTGGATAAACGTGTTGCAGCAAAAACGAAATTACCTGTTCACGTTGCAGAAGATCCACTTCGTGCGGTAGTTCGCGGAACCGGCATCGCCCTTAAAAACATTGGCGGATATAAATTCTTAATGCAATAACATTTAGCTTGGAGTTTGGGGTTGTGAGCTTGGGGTTTTCCACTCCTACACCAAACTTTTAACTCCCAACTCCAATCTTTTAACTCCAAACTCAAATGCGTAACCTTTGGATTTTCATTAGCAGATACAACGCATTTTTCTTGTTTATCATCTTTTTTACCATTGGGGTTTACCTCACGGTGAAAAACAATTCCTATCAGCGTAGCGTAACCCTAAACTCTACAAATGAGGTTGTGGGCAACGCATACGAAAGGTTAAATATTTTTAAAAGATATTTAAACCTCGGAATGGTAAACGATAGCCTCGCTGCAGAAAACGCCAAACTTAAAAGTCAATTGCTTGGATTAACCACTATTGATACGGCCAAGGATGTTAAGGTTGTTGATACGGTGACCAATCAGGACTACACCTACCTCGCAGCCAAAGTGGTTAAAAATTCGATCACGCTACGTAATAACGTCATGACGATCAATAAGGGCACCGTTGATGGAATTGCCAGTGGCATGGCCGTTATTGCCCCTCAGAGAGGCGTAGTTGGCTTTATCCGCGATGTTTCAGCACATTTAGCTACCATCCAATCGTTATTGCACAAAGACACCAAAATTAGCGTAACCCTCAAAAAGAACCATGCTTTAGGTTCGTTGGTATGGGGAGATGGGAATTTCGACATCAAAAAAGCCTTTGTAAAAGAGATTCCGAATCACATTAAAATGTACGTTGGCGATACCATTGTTACATCGGGTTATGCGTCATTTCCTGCCGGAATTTTAGTAGGAAGGATCAGTAAGGCAAATGTGGCTACAAATGATAATTTCTTATCAGCAGAATTAAATTTATTTACAGATTTTAGCACATTGCAATATGTATATGTGATTAAAAATAAAAAAGCTGAAGAGCAAAAAGCTTTGGAAAGCCTCGTTAAACCGAATGAATAGTAGAATCATAATTGTAAACGTGATCAGGTGGTTTTTACTACTTTTTGTGCAGATCTTCCTGCTCAAAAATATGGGCTTTTATGATCTTTCTACACCATTTATTTATGTACTGTTTTTGCTCTTGCTTCCATTCGGTATCCCAAATATTGTACTGTATCTATTGGCTTTTGTAACCGGATTAACGTTAGATGCTTTTTACGATACCATGGGCGTACATGCTACCGCCTGTGTGGTACTGGCTTTTGTCAGGATTTCCTTTATATCGATAAGTTTAAACCGAGACGCAATTGACGACCCAGAACCTTCGTTAAGTTATATGGGTTTCCAATGGTTTTCACTTTATGCTTTTCTTTGCGTTATTGCACACCACCTGGTGCTGTTCTTTCTAGAAACATTCAGGCTAACCGAAGTTGGTTATACCTTAATGAGATGCGGCTTAAGTTGTATCTTTACACTGCTTATTATTTTATTGGTAGAGTTTATATTCTATAGAAGAACATCACGTTAATGGATCAATTATTTAACCGAAAATATATCGTTCAAGGATTATTTATTGTAATCGCCCTGATTTTATTAGGAAAGTTATTTTATATCCAGATCATTAGCGACAAGGCCTTTAGTTCTGCCGAAAGTAACGTATTGCGTAAAATTTATAAATATCCGGCCCGTGGCGCCATCCTGGATCGGAACATGAAAGTTATCGTACAGAACGAACCCGTTTACGATTTAATGGTGATCCCAAACGAGGTTAAACCATTTGATACTTTGGCAATGGCCAATGCTTTGGAAATTACCGTTGATGATGTGCGTAAGAAACTAAAAAAGGCAAGGGCACAATCTACCTATCAATCTACATTTTTCGAAAGACAGATTTCTGTACAAAGCTACGCACGCTTACAAGAGATCATGTACCGTTTTCCCGGCTTTAGAACGCAAGACAGAACCATCAGGCATTATCCGGACAGTATTGCTGGTCAGCTTTTCGGTTATGTAAAAGAAGTAAGTCCTGATGATATTGAAAAATCTGAAGGTTATTATAAACCAGGTGATTTTATCGGAAAAAGTGGCCTTGAACGTTCTTATGAAGACTTTTTACGTGGAGAAAAAGGGGAAACCAGGATATTGTATGATGCCAAAAACATCGCTCAAGGCAGTTACGCTAATGGAAAATACGACGTTAATGCTGTATCAGGCGACCGTTTAATTTCTTCGCTGGATATTAGGATTCAAAGGCTTGGTGAAGAGCTGATGAAAAATAAAGTTGGGGCTATTGTAGCCATCGAACCATCTACTGGTGAGATATTGGCTTTTGTAAGTAGCCCAGGTTACGACCCGAACCAATTGGTTGGAAAAGACTGGGGCAAAAACTATATGAGCCTGATTGCAAATCCTTACCGCCCGCAGATTGTCCGCCCTATTGCCGGGCAATATTCTCCAGGGTCCTCATTTAAACCTGTTGATGCATTAGTTGCGTTACAGGATGGTGCAATTGATCCAAATACCACGTTTTTCTGTCCGGGTTATTATATGGCCGGAAACCATAAAGTAAAATGCGAACACGTTGATGGCACCATTAACATGCAACGCGGTATCGCCCGTTCTTGTAATACCTATTTCTGTCATGTTTTTCAGAGCATCATCACCAAAAACGGCATGAAAAACCAGCGTCAAACCTATGCCAACTGGCACGAGCAAATTGCTAAATGGGGTTTTGGCCAGAAACTGGGTATTGATATGCCTTTCGAAAAAAAGGGGATATTTTATCAGGGAGATCATTATGATAAAATTTACGGCAAACGCTGGGGATATACTACTGTAATTTCGCAGGCCATAGGCCAGGGGGAGATTACCTCTACCCCATTGCAAATGGCTAACGTAATGGCCGCTATTGCCAACCGTGGTTATTATTTAAAACCCCACCTCATCAAAGGTATTGGCGATAAAAACGTGGTTAAAAAAGAATACGTGGTTAAAAATTATGTTGGTGTTGATGCCAAGTATTTCCCCATTGTAATTGATGGAATGAGAGACGCGGTGAACAGTGCGTGGGGAACAGCAAAAGAATCTCAGATCCCTAATATTGTAATGTGCGGTAAAACCGGAACGGTACAAAATCCACATGGTAAAAACCACTCTGTGTTTATCGGTTTTGCACCTATGGACAACCCGAAGATTGCCATTGCCGTAATTGTAGAAAATGGTGGTTTTGGCGGCTCGTACGCAGCCCCGATTTCGAGTTTTATGGTAGAAAAGTATTTAACAGATTCGATTAAACCAAGATCGAACGGTTATACCGTTAAGGCATTTTCTGAAACAAATCTTTTACCTGCACTTATTGATAAGACCAAAAAGCTTAAATTAAGCAAACTAGACAGTTTAAATATTAAAAAGGCAGATTCGGTTAAAAGAGTTAAAGACAGTTTAAAAATGAAACCGGCAATATTAAAACAATCGGCTGCTATTAAACCTAAAGTGGGTAAAACATTTGTAAACAATAATCCTGTAAACAATAAGTAATGATGCAACAACAGGGAAACCGCTTCTTCTTTAATGTAGATTGGATTACCGTTTTAATCTATGTCGCATTATGCGCCATTGGTTTCACCAATATTTATGCATCGGTACCTCCTGAACATTCGGCGGTATTCAGTTTTAACACACTTTACGGGAAACAGCTCATTTATGTTTTAACAGGTTTAATTTTAGGGCTATCTATCCTATTATTTGATGGGCGGCTTTTTAATGTTTTCTCGCCCTTTATTTATGGCGGCACATTATTGCTGTTGTTGGCCGTATTAGTAATAGGAAATAAGGTTGCGGGTAACCAGGCATGGATTGCCATCGGCTCTTTTAAACTGCAACCTGCCGAATTTGCAAAGTTTGGCACCGCATTGCTATTAGCGAGGTATGTAGGCGCATTTAACCCCAAGTTCCGCGATTTTAAATCGATTATGATTGCCGGATTAATTGTTGCGGCCCCGCTTTTATTAATTATGCTCCAACCCGATACCGGCTCCGCGCTGGTTTTCCTTGCGTTTATGTTTCCGCTATACCGCGAAGGACTATCTGGTTATTTCCTCTTAATTTTCCTGGGGATGATTGTACTTTTTGTGGCCGATTTTCTCGTACCCACTTATATCCTCATCATCATCATCCTTGCGATAGCTTCACTATTTATCTATAACAACAGAAGGAAACAGAAAATCATTTTCTCCACCGTACTGGTTACCTTATTTGCCATTGGCTATCTTTTTTTAATTAAGGTAGCTTACGAAAAAGTGCTAGCGCCACACCAGCGTAGCCGCATCGAGCTGATGCTGGGCCTTAAAACCGATAACAAAGGTGCGGGTTACAATGTAATTCAGTCGCAGATTGCCATTGGATCAGGGCAGGCAACCGGCCGTGGTTTTTTACAGGGAACGCAAACTAAATATGGTTACGTGCCTGAACAGAGTACCGATTTCATCTTCTCTACCATAGGGGAAGAATGGGGTTTTCTGGGCTGTTCGGTTGTAATTGGACTATATATATTCCTACTCCTCCGATTGATTAATTTGGCTGAAAGACAGCGATCCACCTTCTCTAGGGTTTATGGCTATAGTGTTGCCTGTATCCTCTTTTTTCACGTATTTATTAATATCGGGATGACGATTGGTATTATTCCTGTAATTGGAATTCCGTTGCCATTGATCAGTTATGGAGGTTCTTCGTTATGGAGCTTTACAATCCTGTTATTTATATTCTTGAAGCTGGACTCTAACCGGATGGGATTTATTTAGGAGTCTGAAGTCCAAAGCCGTCAGTCTTTAGTCCATAGTCAGAAGTCAATATTACCGGTCCTTTATGTAACGTGCTCCTGAACTTGTTTCAGGATCTTACTCACATGATGGATACTGAACAAGTTGAGTATAACGCTCATGGTATAACACCATCGCTTTACGCCAAACGCCATACCCTTCCCGCTCCTACTTACTAAACCTTCTGTTCAGCAATTCGTAAAACTGATCAACCGTAGCCTGTTTATTGGCCCAGTTATTTTTTGCGGCATAATTGTTCTGAAGGTAACTATCAGCGGCTTCGAAACTGCTCATTTTATTGATAATATCGATCACTTCAGAATAGGCCAGGTTATAACCATTAAAAAGATCTTTAATAAAAAGCAGTTTTTCATTTAAATTAATCGCCTGTTTTAAATCGGCAATTGGCGCTTTAGCAGGTTCTTCTCCTTTTCCATTCGTTTTGGCCAACAAATCATTTAAACTTGGTGTTGGATTTGAAGTTGCTGGTTGTGGCGCTGGCTTTACCGGAACTGCTTCTGGCGTAAATAGCGGGCGCTCCTGTTCAACCCGTGGAGAAATAATAGGATCATCCAATTTCACATCTTTAAGGGCTTCAATCGGCTGGCTTGGCGCGGCAATTGGTGCTTCTTCTTCAATAACTGCAACTGGTTCTTCTTCCGCAACGACTAAAGGTTCTTCCTCTTCTTCCTGTGGGATTAAAAAAGGCTCTGGACCAATTTCATCCTCTTCAGTTGGTACAACCTCTGGCTGCACTGCCAAAGCCTCTTCTTTTTCGTGTATTTTCTTTTTCTGCGCTAAAATTTCTGCTTCTTCTTTACTCAATGGGCGGTCGAAAATCTCTTCTACAGATCCCATAGCTATCGGATTCGCTTCATAATCAAACTGATCATTTTCATCGTGCGTACCCAACACAAACTCAAAACTATGATTGTCCTGATCCGGTTTGAAAAAATCCTGATTTGAAAGCGATTCGGCTTTTTCTTCTTCAATGGTTTCATCATCAAAAATCTCCTGTTCTGGCTTCACATCAACACGCGCTTCCTCTTCTTCGGCGGTAACTACTTCTTCCAACTCCTGCGGATCGAAACACTCTTCATCTTCCACATAACTTTTTTCAACTTCCGGTAATATAATGGTATTCTGCTCAGCCAATAAAGCATGATTCCCCGCTTCAACAGGTTTATCTTCTACTATGGTGTTTAATTTTTTGACAATATTGACGTGATCAGACAGAAAATGGGCATTGGCGAGAAAAAGCTCAAGCTCCAAATCGTTTAATTGGTGGGGATTTTGAGCTAAAAACTGATACTGCTCATTCAATTCTGTTAAAATACTGCCGATCTTTCTGAAAATATCCTGTTGGTTCATCATAAAGTTAAAACGAATTTTTAGTCGATTTATGTTGGTAACTATGTGTCCAAAAATAACACATAATTCTCATATTTGTTCGGTTTAAAAATTATAGAACGGACATAGGGGAATAAAAAAGCGGGCATGTTATTTAGCGAACAAAATTTTAGAAGAAGAGGCGAATTTTCAGGAAGTATAGAAGTGGTGTGTGGTTCTATGTTTTCTGGTAAAACCGAAGAACTGATCAGAAGGTTAAAAAGAGCCCAGATTGCTAAATTGAATGTCGAAATTTTCAAACCCCGTACCGATACCCGTTACCACGAAACTGCAGTGGTATCACACGATCTAAACTCCATAAACTCTACTCCTGTTGATAGCGCATCGGCTATTTTATTGCTCGGCACCAATACCCAGGTAGTGGGCATAGATGAAGCTCAGTTTTTTGACGATGAATTGCCTGATGTTTGCAATAAACTCGCCCTTAAGGGGATCCGTGTAATTGTTGCTGGTTTGGATATGGATTTTACCGGCAAACCCTTCGGTCCGATGCCTGCGTTAATGGCCATTGCGGAACATGTAACCAAAGTAAATGCGGTTTGTGTTTGCTGTGGCAATCCTGCACTGTATAGCTACCGCACAGCGGCCGATGAAGCGACGGTTTTATTGGGCGAAAAGGAAAGTTATGAGCCACGTTGCAGGGCCTGTTATAATTTGGACAAAGGCTAAAGAGGTTAATTGTATAAACTGGTTAATCGGTCATTAGGAACTGGAAACTATTAACTGAAAACTGCAGTTGGCTCATTGGTAACTGTCAACCGAAAACTGCCAACGAGAAACTGAAAATTGGTCATTGGTCATTGTTTCACGGCTATAAATATTCGTTTTTTGAAGCGCAATAGCTGTGCTAGAATTAAAGTATGTTCCCGTGTTTCGCAGTACGCTCCGGGTTTCGTTCCTCAACCCTGCAGGGTACCTGCTGCACCCGGGGCTAGGTGGCAAAAGCGCTACTGATGAACGGAGAAACAAAACCCTCCTCTATTTTTAAAAATTGTATGAAGTAAAATTTAACTGATATTTGTATGGTGAATACAAGAAAAAATACCATTTCTATCTTAGGCTGTGGCTGGTTTGGTTTTGCGCTGGCAAAAAAACTAATCGGGCTAAATTATACGGTTAAAGGTTCTACCACAAGTCCGGAGAAATTGGCCACGATTTCAGCTGAAAAAATACAACCGTATTTAGTTAATTTCACAGCAGAAAACATTGAAGCAGATCCGGTTTTTTTTGAGGCAGATACCCTGTTTATCTGCATTCCCCCAAAGCGGAACTCAACTGAACTTCTTGATTATCCGCAAAAGATAAATTCAATTTTAGCAGCTGCAAAAGATAAATCGAAACATGTAGTGTTGATCAGTTCGACGAGTGTTTATGCGGATGAGAATAAAATAGTAAATGAAACCAGCGAAACAAATCCCGATACTGATTCAGGAAGAGTGGTTTTAGCTTCAGAAATGCTATTTAAGGAACTATTCCCCGAAAACTGCACAATAATCCGCTTTGCGGGCTTAATTGGCCCTAATCGTAACCCTGCTAGGTTCTTTGCCGGAAAAAGTGATGTGCCAAATGGTTTAGCACCTGTAAACCTGATTCATCAAACAGATGCTGTAGGGATTGCAGTCAAACTTTTGGAAAAACAAGCATTCGGCAAAACCTACAATGCCTGCTCGCCAAATCATCCTGCAAAAATGGATTTTTACATCAACGCTGCTAAAACTACAGGACTCCCCGAGCCTGATTTTATTGCAGAAAAGAAAGATTGGAAAATTGTAGAAAGCTTAAATGTACCTGAGTTTTTGGGTTACAAATTTGAGGTGTATTTAATCTGACAACCTATAGTAGTAAGATTTCTTCCCCGAAAAGTCGGGACAGGCTGTCGGCTGAAAAAGCCTTCCCGCAATGACGAATTGTAGTAACCTAACTCAGCAATCCCAATAATTCTTTTTTGGTTAAATTCTTAAACAAACTTCCATCGGTCTGGATCAGGTCTTTTACCAGATCTTTTTTAGTGGCCTGAAGTTTCATGATTTTTTCTTCAATGGTATCCGGGCAGATCAAACGCACGGCCATTACATTTTTATGCTGACCAATCCGGTAGGCCCGATCTATGGCCTGGTTTTCTACAGCAGGATTCCACCAGGGATCAACCAGATAAACATAATCGGCTTCAGTTAGGTTCAGTCCTGTTCCACCAGCTTTTAAACTGATCAGGAAAACCGGAATATCGGCATTCTGCTGAAAAGAGGTTACTACTTCTGCCCTTTTACGTGTTTGTCCGGTAAGGTATTCGTATCTGATTCCACGGCTCTCCAATTGTTTTTTGATGAGATCGAGCATGGTTACAAACTGAGAGAAAACCAATATCTTATGATTCCCGGCTTTGCTTTCGATCTGCTCCATCAGCACATCAATTTTTGAAGACGCCTGTAAATACGATTTCCCATCGGCCAATAATGCTGCAGAATTACAGATCTGGCGCAGCGTAGTAATACTCTTCAGCACATGCATCGAACTTTTTGGCAATTCATCTTCCTGTTTACCCAAAATAAAATCCTGTATTTCCTTTTTATTGGCTTCGTACACTTCGCGCTGCTCGGCTCCCATTTCGCAATACAGTACAATTTCTGTTTTATCGGGAAGTTCCTTTGCCACCTGTTCTTTAGTCCTGCGGAGAATAAACGGCCTGATTTTTTTCTGCAGCTCCTCTGCCCTTCTGCTATCCTTAAACTGATCAATCGGGGTCGAATATAAATCGGCGAACTGCTGTTTACTGCCAAACAAACCCGGACAGGCGAAAGAAAGCTGCCCATATAAATCAAAGGTATTGTTCTCTATCGGTGTTCCCGTCATGGTTACTTTGTTGCGCGACTGCAACATGCGAACGGCTTTATAACGTTGCGAATCGGGATTTTTGATCAGTTGCGATTCATCTAAAAAGATGTAATTAAAACGGTAATCCTTTAAAAAACGGATATCAGATAACAGCGTTCCGTAAGAAGTTAAAATGATTTCATAATCATCGAAGGTATCAGTCGTTTTGGTACGTTCGCCTGCGTAAATGGTTTTCACTTTTATAGAAGGTGCAAATTTCTCCACTTCAGCCTTCCAGTTAAAAATTAATGAAGCCGGAACCACCACCAGGTTGGTATTGTGTTTTACTTTTTCGCGTTGCGATAAAATGAAAGCCAAAACCTGAATGGTTTTACCCAATCCCATATCATCGGCCAAACAAGATCCGAAATTAAAATCATCCAAAAAGTTGAGCCAGTTTAAACCGTCTTTCTGGTAATGACGCAGTGTTGCAGTTAAACCTTTCGGTACTTCAACTTCCTGAATCGAATCAGTCCCTTCAAACTTCTGTTTATACAATTTCAGCTCGTTTTTTACATCCCCATCCAATAAAGCATCTTCATAAAGATCGTTTATAGAAGCAAATTTAATTTTTGGGGTAAGGATGGTATCTTCAGTTACTTCACCAGCACTAAAATAAGCCGCAAATTTTTCGATCCACTCATGTGGCAAAATACCCTGCGTTCCATCATCAAGGGTTACAAACTTACTTTTGTTTCTGATTGATTTATGGAGGAGTTTCAGCGCAACCTCTTGTTTGCCAAACTTCACTTTTACTTTGGTCTCAAACCAATCCGTTCCACTTAATACCTCAATATTAATTTTAGCCTGAAATTCGCTCAATTTATTGTTCTTCAATTGATTGAATCCTAAAATATGAATGTCTTTGTTGCGCCATCCTTCAAAAGCTTCAAGAAACCAGGCTTCTTCTAAAAAACGTTTGCGGTGCAGGTAAAATGAATCGTAATTATTTTGCACAAATAAGAAATCGTTTTCCATCTGTTCATAAAAGTACGAATGCGACCTGATCACATTTGAAATAAATTGAAGTTCTGCTTTTTCATCACGGTCAAGCTTAAAAACATTTCCCAATTTATCTTTCGCCTGGATCTGCTTTTTAGACAGCACAGGGATTTCCAGGTTTCCATACCGCATTACCGGCGTAAGAAGGATAAAATCTTCAGATTCTGAAAGATAAATCAACTGTTCATTTTCGAGATCGAAACCTTTTTCTTCAATCTGACTTTTGGTAGCCGGTTTTAGATAAGAATAATCTACGTGAATGCTTCCTTCTAAAGGCACGAGAATGGCTTTTTGAAATTCTTGATACTTGGTTTTATGCAGGATTATTCGATTGCTCTGTTTTTTGAAAAATCCGATTACGCGCAAAAAATCCAGTCTGCCAATTAAATAAAGCTGATCGTTAAGTTTAACAAAGTACTGGTGTACCAATACCAGGTTATCGAGTTCGTAAGGTTTACCTTCAATAATCAGCCGGCCTGTAATTTCGTAATAATCATCGCGCTGGTTTACCGACAGGCGTAAATCGACATCCAATAAATGGACATCAACAGCTGCAATAGTGGAAGCTTGTATTGCTACAGACTGTTTGCTATCCTGCAAATAAAATGGAATTTGCCTGGGATTTTTTACAATCGCTTTTAAGGCTTCTACTTCGGCCTCACTTTGATCGTTATTGTAATTCTGCTGAAAAGTGGTAATGCCGCTGTAAAACTTAACCAACTCATTATCATTTGATTTAAAGAGCAGATCTGCCGGATTAATTCCTTTTATTGGATTTTTAACCTTCCCATTTTTAGTGGTTTCGGCTTCGAACAATTCAACGGTGAGATTATTGTAATAGCGATGCTGACCAAAAACCAAGATCATTTTACCCTGATCATTTTTAGACTGTAATTTCGCTTTAGGCTTTGTTGATGGCAGTAAAAGTTCCTGTAAATTTTGCTGGGCTTCTTTATTGAATGGTTGCAGGGCATCCATTTTTGGACGGATAGCTACCTGACCATTTTCATAGCGGAGATTAAACAGAAGATCAAGATTTTCTTCCTTTTCCAATCCATAATCGGCTGCAATTTTTAAAAGCTTTTGCCTCCTCAGGTTAGCATCAAAGAATATCAATAAATCCTGCCGTTGGAGAATATTATATAAAACCCTTGCCTGGTGTTCGCAGAGTTTATGTTTTGGTGTGGCGCAACGACAAGAAAGTTTTACCGAATTTGAGTGCTGTTGCAGCTGAACAATTGGAAATGTTAATCCAGATGCTTCATCGCTAAAAGCAGCAAAATCGATTTCAATCTGCTCGGGAAACAGCTGGTAAAAGCCTTTAACATCCGTATGGATCAATCCGCCTAAATGTTTGAGGATCACAATCTGGCTCAGATTCTTCAGATTAAAATCTTTTAAGATATAATCATAAGGATTTTGTTCTGATACGAGATGCGCGCTTACCTGTTCACTCATTTAAACTAAAATAGGAAATTCTGTCTTTTATAAACTTACATTTAGATTTAAGTGCCCACCAAGTCCAACCTTGATTATTCTCATTAACGTCGATAATCTAATGTCGCTTGCATTATTTTCGATTCGAGAAATATAGGTTTTAGTTGTACCACATTTTTCGGCAAGCTGTTCTTGCGTCATACCTTTTTCTTTGCGAAGTTCTTGAAGCATGGCTCCTAGTTTAAAACTTTCAAATTCTTGTTCGTAAACTTCTCTATTTTCAGTTCCACGTTTACCATATTCACTGTCCAGGTGATCAGCAAATGATGTAAATTTATTTTTTGTCTTTTCCATCGAAATATTTCTTTTTAAGTTTTTCGGCAAGCTCTATTTCGTTTTTAGGTGTTTTTTGGGTCTTCTTTTGGAATCCATTTACAAGAATGATTAGTTTTCCCTTGTCGAAAAAACTAAACACCCGAAAAATATCCGAACCAACTTCAACCCTAATTTCAAAAATCCCTGTCGAACCAGTAATGTGCTTAAAATATTTCTCAGGAACTTTTTCAAGTGTAGCGATTAATTGTAGTGTCCAATTGAATTTTTTCTTCACGCCAGGCTTAAGCTGTTCGTAAAAATCCAAATAGTACTCTTCAAAATAGAAAATGTCTCTGATAAATCCTTCGTTCATTAACCAATTTTAAGCTAAACAAAGTTAGCTAATTAGATAACAAATTCCAAACGGATATGATTTATAAAGCCTGCTAAAATATATAAAGGAATTGAACGACAACTCCTTATCTTTTGCCAACCGTTAGAAGTCTTCAACGGTACTATCCATTGACAGATTCAGCCGAAGGATCGTCATCTGAACTGGAGCATAGTAAAGTGCCTGCCCGTACAGGCGGGGAAAGATTTATGCGCCATATGGATAGATTTCTCGGCTGCGCTCGAAATGACGACTCTCCTATTTTACAGCGATTTACGCAGATTCAAATAAAAAGGCACCTCAATCTTTTCGGTTTTACCCGATAGGATAAACTCGGCTGCCTGTACACCCAGTTGGCTGAAATCAGTGGAAATGGTGGTAATTCCATCTAAAATAATCCTTTTTAAGGGTGTTTCGTTATAAGAAATTACCCCAACATCTTTCCCAATTTTAAGTTTTTGTGCAATCAGGCGCTCAATTAACATCACCAAATCATCTTCCATGAGGTTGATATATACTTCACCCGGATTAATTTCTTCGTCTTTGATGTTGTGGATTACTTTATGATCAAAAGCATATTGCTGGCAAAACCTGTAAAAACCTGTGAGTATTTCGTGTGGGAAATAACTGTTTTTTGGAAAGATAATTTTCAGGGTACGGTAATGAGAGAGCCGATCCAGCGCCTGCTCCAGGGCAGCATAAATATCCTGCGCAAAGTTTTCATAAGCCGCAGCATAATCGCCTGTTACCCCAGGCAATAATTTATCGAGGATAACAAGTTTTTCTTTAGGTATCGTATTGATAATTTCGTGCGCATTTTCTCCCCCTTCTATAAAATGTGGAATAATTACAAAGTGCGAATAATCATCGCGCTTGGCTACGATCATTTTTTTGAATAGGGCAAAATCGTTGTTGTAGATATAAAAATCAATCGCCGCACGCTCGCCCAATGTTTTGGTGAACGAATCGTAAATGATTTTTTTATGTGTACTGAGTTTATTAAATAGCAGACAAACCTTTAGCTTTCGCGAAAAGTCGGTATTGATAATGAAATAACCCTTTCCTGGCACAGAATCGACCACGCCAAGCTTCCGAAGGTTACGGTAACCTTTTTCGGCGGTATCTCTCGACATTTCCAAACTGAAACTCAGCTCATTAATCGATGGCAACAAACTATTTTTCAGAAGTTTACCACTCTCAATAGCCGCCAAAATAGCATTGGTTAACTGCTTGTATTTTGGTGTCGACGAATACTCGTCGACGTTAATATAGGGTATTAAATCTTCTGGTTTCAAAATGGCTGTCTTGGTCTAAGGATTTCGAATATAAGGAAATTCCTAAAAATCTAACGTGCGCTGAATGGCAGAATAGTATTTTAGGTGAATCATATCCGTTGGTGCAGGGTTTTCGTTCCAGGCATCATTTATCGCCAAAGCCGTTCCTATAGCGGTAGCTTGCGACACTGAAGAAGCATAGACCTCAATATCGGGGATAGAAGTGGCAAGGAGGTGCATATAAATTGCATTTTTACCAAAGCCCCCATCTACAAAAATTCTTTTCACCCCTGAATTTAAAATCAGCTTTAACGAATAAATCTGTTGTTTGATCAGATCGAATATCAATTGGTGATAAGCTTCTTCTGCGGTTTGGAAAAGATTTAAGTCACGATCAGGGAAGGCAGAACTTGCTGAAAAGCCTTGTTGCTCTTCTCGATTTTCTGGAATTTTATTGGCCAGTTTTAAAATCATTGACGGATTAAACTTCAGGTGTTTAAACAGATAGGCAGCACGATCGAAATGTTCGGCAATCCGCTTAAGCTGTACCTCATGTTCATAACCCGCAAAAATACGCGATGCTTTAATCGCTTTACCTTTAAAATGCATGTAACACAAACAATCTTGTTTAAGCTCTTCGGCAGTTAAGGCTTCCTGGTTAAAAGGGTTTAAACTGATGCACCAGGTTCCGGTGGAGATGAGTACAAAGGCAGTGTTAAAATTCGCCAGATAAGGGATCAGTGCGGCAGAACTATCGTGCAAACCAACACCAACTTTTACGCTGTTTCCTTCAAAATCAGTCTCCAGACTTGAATCTGCGGGGGTAAATTTGCCGAATTTTTCATCGATTTTTTCTGTGGTAACCCAGTTGTGATATTCACTTTTATTGAAATCCCAAAGCTGTGTGTGGCAACCGATACTGGTAATATCGGCAACCGCCTTACCGGTAATTAAATAGCTTAAATATTGAGGCAGGTGTAAGGCCCACTTCACTTTTTTAAATATCTCGGGCTTTTCGTGCTTCAGGCGGTAGAGCTGCATGCCCGAATTTAGACTGCCCAAAATTGGTGAGGCGGTTTCTAACGAAATCTTATCCTCACCTCCGTATTTTGCGTAAAAGGCTTTTTTAAGTGCCTCCGGATATTCCTTTAAATAATTATAAAGCGGTGTTAGCGGTTCGCCATTTTCGTCCAGGTAAACAAAACTGGCACCATACGTAGAAAAGTTGATGGCTTTAACATCAAACTCTTTTAACTGCAAAACCTGATGGAGGGAATCGTACACTGAAGAACGCAGGCTTTCGAGGTTTTCGCATGGCTCACCATCTTCATCAACGGTTTCTACAAAACGTGCAGACCGCTCGTAAACGATACTGTAATTTTCGTCGATCAGAAACAGTTTTTTATTCGTTTTCCCAACATCAAATATGGCAACAACAGGTTTAGGCATTTCTATCTCTCTATTTACAAACCTGTGGCAACAGTATTTCCGCGGTGATTAACTAATTGATTTCTTACTTCTAAACCGCGGTATAATGCAATCGGTGATAGCGCTGCTCCGGCCCTTAATCTGGCTTCGGCTACCAAAGCCCTTAAATCGCTACGGAAGGTATGTTGTAAAATCTCCTGTGCTTTGGCTACATCATTATTGTTCTGCGCTTCGTTTAATGCTTTTCTATCCACCAACAAAGCTTGTGCATAAGCAATCATAATGGCTTCTACAGATTGTAATAAATCCTCTAATGGGTCTTTTACGTTATGCGAAGCATCGATCATCCAGCCTAAATCTTTTGTATGATTCATGCCTTTTGCATCCATACCTTCTACCAGTTCGTTAAAAATCAGGAACAATTGGTAAGGCTTAATACTTCCGGCGGTTAAATCATCATCACCATATTTAGAATCATTGAAATGGAAACCACCCAACTTTCCTTCCATTAACAATAAAGCAACAATCTGCTCGATGTTTGCATTTGGTAAATGGTGACCTAAATCAACCAAAGTATAGGCTTTTTTACCAAGTTTGCTCGCATACAGCAAAGATTGTCCCCAGTCGCCAACCGTAGTGGAGTAAAAGTTAGGTTCGAAAGCCTTGTACTCCACAAATATTTTCCAATCTTCTGGCAGGGCTGAATAAATTTCCTGTAAACTTTCTAAAGTATTTTCGAAGGCTTTACGAAAATTAAGCTGTCCGGGGAAACAAGAACCGTCGGCAAGCCAAACAGTCAAGGCATCAGAGCCTAGCGCGATGCCGTGTTTAATTACTTCTATATTGTGTTCTATCGCTTGTTTGCGGATATCCTTATTTACATTTTGAAGTGAACCGAATTTATAGCTGTGTGCAGCACCTTTCTGATCCTGGAACGTATTCGAGTTCATGGCATCGAATTTTAAACCATAGCTAGACGCCAGGGTTTTTAAAGCTTCAGCATTTTGTGGGATATCCCAGGGGATGTGAAGCGAAATTGCACCACTGGCACCGTTTAGGGCATGCAACAAACCTACATCTTCAATTTTTTCTTCAATCGTACGGGGTTCTCCTCCGGTAATGGCAAAACGGCCAAAACGTGTTCCGCCGGTACCCAAAGCCCAGCTCGGAATGGCAATCTGAAAATCGATCAGTTTCTGGATTACGCTTTCCAGATCAACATGTAACCAATCTTCTTTTAAAAAAGAAAGTTTGCGCTGATGTGGAGTTAAAAGGGAGTCGTTATGTTTTTCTATTTGGTTCTGCTCGATATTCATGAGAATATTTGGTTTTCTTAGGTTAATTATTGTGGCGATACAATCGCCTTTATCACTCATCCTCGTGATTCCGAAGGAATCCCTTTGGGAAAAACGAGGACGATTATAAAAAAATTAAGGTTAATTATCGTGGCGATACAATCGCCTTTCTCACTCATCCTCGTTACAAACGAGGACGATTATAAAAAAATTAAAGTCATTTTCGGTCTGCACAATGTACAGACCGGTTAAACAACTTAAAAAACTATTTTGCCATGGTCTGTGTCACCACAGACTATATACTTCTTTTTTAGCCACAGATAACACAGATAAGCATAGATCTGTGTGCATCTGTAGTTACTCTTTATTATCTTACAAAGGCCATGGCTACTCCCCCATCCACATTCAGTACATTTCCGGTAGACTTTTGCAATAAGCCGCCTACAAAAGCGAAACAAGCATTGGCAATATCATCTGGTAATATAATCTGGTTCAATAAGGTACGTTTGGCATAATACGCAGGTAACTCGGCAACGGTAACACCATACGCTTTTGCACGGCCTTCGGCCCATCCACCAGCCCAGATATTGCTATCGCTGATTACCGCATCCGGATTAACCACATTTACACGGATATTATCAGCACCCAGTTCGGCAGCGTTTAATCTGCTCAAATGCAGCTGCGCAGCTTTTGCACTGCCATAACCTGCATTATTTGGTCCGCTTACCAGGGCGTTCTTACTTACAATATTAATGATATCACCACCAATATTCTGCTTTTGCATCGTATTTGTTGCAGCCTGAGTGATAAAAAACTGACCTTTTACCAAAACATCGTACAATAAGTCCCAATCCTTTTCGGTATGATCGGCAATGGTTTTAGAAATGGATAAACCAGCATTGTTTACAATAATATCTACTCCACCAAAAGCCAGGGCTGCCGAATCGAAAGCGGCTTTAATATCTGTCTCGCTGGTTACATTTAAAATGGCGGTGCTGTAAGAATCTTTACCGTACAGGCTTGCAAATTCTTTACCTGCTTCTTCCAAACGCTCGGCGTTCATATCGTTTAAAATAACCACACCACCTTCTGCAACAAACTTTTTAGCAATGGCTTTACCAATACCACCCGCACTGCCCGTTATCAGGGCAATTTTACCGGTTAAAGGTTTTGGTTTTGGCATACGCTGTAATTTAGCTTCTTCCAATAACCAGTATTCGATATTAAAAGCTTCCTGGTGTGGTAATGAAGTGTACTCAGAAACTGCCTCAGCACCTTTCATTACGTTAATGGCATTGATGTAAAATTCTGCGGCTACCCTAGCTGTTTGTTTATCTTTAGAGAAGGTAAACATTCCGATCCCTGGATATAAAATCACCACTGGGTTGGTATCGCGGATAGCTGGACTGTTTGGATGTTTACAAGCTTCATAATAAGCCGTATACATTGCCCTGTATGCTTCAAAAGCAGGTTCCAATGTTTCTTTTAAAGCTTTAACATCCGATAAATCGGCATCGCTAGCTAGAGTTAACACCAATGGACTGATTTTGGTACGTAAAAAGTGATCTGGACAGCTTGTACCCATCGGCGCAAGACGGTCGAGGTTATTAGAATTGATAAATTCCAATACACGGCTATCATCGGTAAAATGACCGATCATGTGTTGCTTAGAAGAACATAAACCACGTAAAACAGGTGCTAAAGTTGCTGCTTGTTTTTTACGCGCATCTGCAACTGCACTTTCAATTTTCTGTCCGCCAAAAACCGGACCTTTTTTACCATAGTTCTGATTAAGGTATTCAGAACAGATTTCGATTACTTCTAAAGTATTCAGATAACTTTCGTAAGCCGTATCACCCCAGGTAAACAAACCATGAGAACCCAGCATAATGCCACGGATACCTGGATTTTCATCTAAACATTGTTTTAATTGCAGACCCAGTTCAAAACCTGGTTTTTTCCATTCTACCCAACCAATTGTTCCTCCGAATAGTTCTTCAGTAATTTTTTTACCGTCTTTAGCCGCAGCGATGGCGATGGCGGCATCCGGGTGCAAATGATCGATGTGTGCAAATGGCAGGAAACCATGTAAAGGTGTATCAATTGATGGTGCTTTAGAGCTTAAATCGAAAATACAGTGGTTAAACAGTTCAACCATTTCATCTTCGTGTTCTACCCCACGGTAAATATTTTTAAGGCTACGTAAACGGTCAACATATAAAGCTGCGAGGCCACTTTTCTTTAAAGTACCTAAATCACCACCTGATCCTTTTACCCACATTACTTCGGTTTCCAATCCTGTAAGCGGATCTTTTTCCAATAATTTGCATGAGGTATTTCCACCCCCATAATTGGTTAAGCGCAAATCAGCACCCAATAAATTAGAGCGATAAATTAAGAGGGCAACTTCATCTCCAGCCAGTTTTGCGGCTTCCTCTTCATCCCACAGATAGCTTACATGCTTATAACTTTTCGTATCGATTGACATTCTAATCTTATATTTAAATTTTTATTTATTATCCTTTAATTGAATTACCATAACCAACAATGAGTACCGAAATGATCATGGTTAAAATACCCGCTAAAACCGTAATCAGGGTTTTTCTGGATACGCCTTTCCACTCTTTTAATACAAGCCCCCAGATGTTGGCAATTAAGATGATGAAGGCCATGTGTAAAATCCACGAGCTGGCACCATTGCCCATTTTGCTTTCGCCCATGCCGTAGAAAAAGAACTGTAAAAACCAGGTGGTACCGGCCAGTGCAGAAAAAATATAGTTTTTTAACAGTGGTGTTTTTGCATTGGTATAATCGCCAAATGTTTTGTTTCGTGCATTCAGCACCATACACCAGATAAAGTTGGTGCTTAGGCCGCCCCAAAGCACAATGATATAGGTTACATTGTTTGAAAATAAGAAATTACCGGTTTCGGCAGGATTTGCCGCTTTCCAGATCGCGTTTGCAGCATCGGCCATTGGTTTTCCGGCTTCGATACCGAAATTAAAACAGGCACTTAAAACACCCGAAACAATACCTACGAATAAACCCAGACCGAATTTAAACTCTGTTTTCACCTCCATCCCGTGAGGATCGGTAACGCCGGTTTTCATCTCTTTTTCTTTCATCATGCCTGCTTTACCGCAGATGATGATACCGAAAACACAGACCAATAAACCCAGCAATACCATACGGCCCCAATCGGTATGCAGAAACATGCTGAAAGTATCTTTACCTGCTTGCGGGAAGAAATCGAAATAAATGGATGGCAGGATGGATCCTAAAACCATACAAAGACCTAAAATGATACTGCTTCCCAATGATACACCAAGATATCGAACGCCTAACCCGTAGGTTAAGCCACCAATGCCCCAAAGGATACCAAAGAAATAAGTTAACCATAAAATATTACCATGTGTAGCACTGATAATGGCGCTAAAATTTGGAACAGTTAAATAAGCGGCAAGTGGTGGAACGATTAACCAGGAGAAAATTCCTCCAACGATCCAATAACTTTCCCAGGCCCAGCCTTTAACTTTTTTGTACGGAATATAAAAACTTCCGGAGGCAAAACCACCGAAGAAATGAAAAATTACACCTAGAATTGCTTGCATCGCTATTAATATATTTGGTTGGTCTAAAATAGAATTTACGGTAATTTAAACTGTTATGCACTGTTATGGATAGAGATAATCGCTTAGAATTTTAACCACGGATGAATAGGATAAACACAGATTAGAGAGTTATATCAAAAAAGGCTATTTATAAAATAAATGTTATCTAGAAGTTTAGTTTTTTAGAAAAACATTGTTATGCAGATTGATAGCTTGCTTAGAATCGTCATCCGATAGCTATCGGATGACGATACTTTAAAGATTTAGCGCAAAGTTACTTTGAAACCTTCCTGCAGTGTGCAGCGACCAATCAAAGTTACTTTGAAACCTTCCTGCAGTGTGCTGCAACCAATCAAAGTTACTTTGAAACCCTCCTGCAGTGTGCAGTGACCAATCAAAGTTACTTTGAAACCCTCCTGCAGTGTGCAGCAGCAAATCAAAGTAACTTGGAAACCTTCCCACCGTAGGAGGCGGCAAATTATATTAAAATTAACTAAATTAGTTCAAGGCTTCGATTTTGCGGACAACATCTTCGATCACATCAGCTGATTTAAGGATTTTATAGTGACCAACGTCTTCAAATGATTTTGAGTTTATGGCAGGGAATTTACTAAGGAATTCTTTAAGATAACTATATGGAGAAATATGATCGGCAGGATCGAATGCCAGGAAATGATCAAGATCTGGACTTAACTGATAAAGATTGGTCAGGTTAAAATGGCTGGCCGGTACAGGAAACTCTTTGGCAAAATTGTTAAAAAAGATATCCTGGTGTTGGGCATTAATATTTACCGAATCTAAACTCTGTTCGAAGTTTTCTTTTAGTCTGATTAATGGTGCAATGCTGATGAGCAGACCGGGAGTTATTCCCAGCTCCTGTAAAGCAATTACATTGGCCATGCCGCCCAATGAATGCCCTATTAATACATCGGGTTGCGCATAGTTTAAGGCAATAGATTTTACCGAATCGGCATAAAGCATTAGGTTGGAAAACTCAGAAACCGAACTTCCGTTTCCGGGTGCATCAAAAGCAATAATCTCGAGGTCTTCAATCTGCTGAAGTGCGATAATCAGCTCGTAAAAATCTAAAGCTTTTGAGGCCCAACCGTGTGTGAGCAGTACTTTACATTTGCCATTGCCCCAACTGAAGCAGTTAATACTAACATCGGCATGGGTAAAATAGGTGTCAAAAACGTTAAGGCTAAATTGTTTTGATGTGGCAATAAGCTGTTCCTGATGCAGGCGTAAAGGCATTTTGGGTGAGTAAAAAATAAACTCACGCATTAAAGCTGCATCAGGATCTGCCTGTGTTAATTTAAGCTCGTTTACAATTTGTTTTAGCCTTTTCAATTCGAGCTTATTTATGGGTTAAACCAAATGAGATTTTAAATCTGCAGGAGAATAGTTGATCGATTTTAAGGTTTTGTCGTCAGATTTTCTGAAGACCAGAAACAGCCCGTCGATTTCTTTATAATACGACTCGGTTTGATCTTTATCTAAATAAAACTGGATGGTTTGCTCTGCTTCTTCTACCGTTTTACAGGCTTTACTCATGTTAGAACGGTGAACTTCATCAAATAAAGTCTTAAATTTTCCGCCCAGTCCAAATTCGTGGATGGCACCTGCAAGCACATATTGCAGATCACAAAGGGCATCGGCCACTTCTACCAGGTCATCGTTTTCTACGGCTTCCTGTAATTCTTTCAACTCTTCTGCCAAAAGCGAAATGCGGAGATTGGCCCTTTGTTTTGAAGGGATAACCGGATTTTCCAGAATAGGATGTTTAAAGGTAGTGTGAAATTCTGCAACCTGATTAAGCGAATTCGTTTCTTGCATGGTGATGTATGATTTAATCTTTACGCCGCAAACTTAAAAAAAACGAAAGAAATATTGGGGAGAATTTATGCACACAGCTGGTTAATTGTTGAAACTGGTTAATCGGTTAACCACCTTTCTTTCCTTCCCGCACCACTTTAAAAAACTCTTCCTTATAGGTTTCGCCGATTGGAATAGCCTGATCGTTGATGTAAACGGTATTACCATCAATCATTTTTATTTTTTCGAGCGAGATGATGTAAGATTTATGGATGCGGTAAAAAGGTGGTTGAGGCAGTTCGGTCTCCAGCTCGCGAAGGGCCTGGTAAGTGATAATTCTTTGGGTTGCCGTATACACCGAAACATAATTTTTCAAACCTTCAATATAAAGGATATCGTCATAATTTACCTTGATAAATTTATTCTTGGTATCGCCTTTGATGAAAATGAAATCGTTCCCCTGCGCAGCCTGCTGAACAATCACTTCTTGCTGTACCGGGGCCACGGGTGCCAGAATCTGCTGTGCTTTGGTTGCTGCTTTATAAAAACGTTCGTAAGAGATTGGTTTAAGCAGATAATCCACTACATCCAGGTCAAAACCTTCCAGTGCATATTCGGGATAGGCCGTGGTTAAAATCACCTTACATTTACCGCCGCAGATTTTTAAAAACTGGATACCGGTTAATTCAGGCATTTGGATATCCAAAAAAACAAGGTCTACTTTTCCCTCCTGTACCAGGTTAAGCGCTTCAAAAGCATTCGTAGTGGTGCCTACCAGTTCTAAAAAAGGGGTTTTATTGATAAAGGCAGCAATTATATCGGAGGCGTACGATTCATCATCAACAGCAAGGCAACGGATCATGGTTGGGGATTAAGGGTTAGGGGTTAGCGTATAGGGTTAGGCGGTTAGCGTAAATTAAAATATGATATTGGTTTCCAACGGTACAAATTACAGATTTAAAATCAAAGTGCTTTTATAAGTATTGCCATTGTTCGAAATGAGCAATTCGTGTTTATCAGGATAAATCAGATCCAATCTGCGGTGGATGTTTACCATACCAACGCCACTAGAGTGGTCTTTTTGCGCATGACTGATTTTATTGCTTACCTCGAAACTTAAACGTTTGTTCTGTATTTTCAGTTTAATGCGTACAGGTTGTGTTTCATCATTTACCACGCCATGTTTAAAAGCATTTTCAACAAAAGGGATCAATATCAGTGATGCGATTTTTTGATCGGCAATGCCTTCGGTGGTAAAATCGACATAAAATTTGGGTTCGAAACGCATTTTAAAAAGCGCCACATAACTTTCCAGGTACTCAACTTCTTTATCTAAACTCACTTTACCATCCGGACTATCGTTCAAGGTATAACGCATCAGATCAGACAAACGCAAAACGGCATTGGCCAGTTGATCCGAAACCGGAATAGCCAGTGAGTACACGTAATTTAAGGTGTTGTACAAAAAGTGCGGATTGATCTGCGATTTAAGGAATGACAATTCGGCTTTAACCACTTCTTCTTTAAGTTTTCTATTCATCTGCTCCGATTTAAAACTCTGTTCAATACCATAAACCGCAGCGGGAACTACGATAAAAGCCAAACTCCAGTATATATTATCAGAAATGTAATGCCATGCTGTTGTACCGTCTCCATAATTATGAAAACCAAACCATTTTAAATACAGTACTTCTTCTATTAAATACCTCAGGGCGATAAATATGCCTATAGTAAACAAAATGCCACCGATTAACTGAAGCATTTTACTTTTTTTCAAAAAGCTTGGGTATACCAAGAGGTAACAGATATAAAATTCTACAATCTGGATAAAATTCATGGATATGTTAAAAGCCGATTGCCTTAAAGTGACGCCTTCTATAATTGCTCCACCATAGAAATAGCCTAAAACAAGTACCCAGCAAAGTATATGGATGGAAATGATCTTTATTGTTTTCATGGCCTAAAACTATACAAAGCTTTTTTAACTGCCTATTTTCTTATTCCAAACCTGCAAATAATTATCCCAACCTGTGCATTTTAAGGATCAACACCTTTTATCCATCAAAAAAGCATTCGGATAATATTTTAAGGGGTTGGGATTATATAATTTTTAGGCTGATGCAACCTTTTCATCTTTGAAGCATCAACATAAAACAAACACGATGATGAACTTTTTATTTAAATCAGCTCTTTTTGTACTACTTCTTTTCGGCTTTAAAACCAGCTTTGCTCAAAACATTAAAGTAAGCGGAACCGTTACCGATAAGAGCAATAAAACACTCGATTATGCTTCGGTAGCCTTAATCCATTTACCCGATTCGGCTTCGATTGCATTACAGGCAACCAACCAACAGGGAATCTACGAATTCAACAATGTTAAACCGGGCCAGTACCTGATCAAAGCATTGATGATGGGTTACGATAAAAATCAATCTGCTCCATTCGACGTAAAAACTGCAGCGGTTAAAGTGGCTCCAATTATATTAACAGACCGTTCTCAAAACCTGAAAGAGGTAAATATCAGATCTAAAATGCCGGTGATCGACCAAAAAGCAGATCGTGTAATTGTAAATGTAGAACAAATGAATACCGCCGGAGATAATGCACTGGAGGTGATCAGCAGATCGCCAGGGGTAAAACTGGATAAGGACGATAATATTGTGCTCAAAGGTAAAAAGGGCATTAACGTCATGATTGATGGCAAATTGAGCTACATGTCGGGGATGGAATTAACCACTTACCTAAAATCATTGCCAGGCTCGGTACTGAGCAAAATAGAACTGATCTCAAATCCCCCTTCCTCTTTTGATGCTGCCGGAACCGCAGGTATCATCAACATTAAACTGAAAAGAAACACCATGCAGGGTTTTAACGGAAACATGAATCTTGGTGGTGGTTATGGCCGTTACGAAAAAATTTATGGAGGAACCAACCTGAACTATAATATTGGCAAGGTAAGTACCTATGTGCGTTTAAATGCTGGCCACTACAACTCCTACAACAGGTTAACCCTAAACAGAAGCATTGGCGAGGAACAATACAACCAGCTTAATTTCTGGCACCCTATAACGAACAGCTTAAATTACTCTACAGGTGCCGATTATTTCATCAACGATAAACATACACTTGGTATAATGGTAAAAGGTTTCACCGCGCCCGAAGAGACCAAGGTGAACAGCAATTCGGTAAACTATGATGCAGCGGGGATAAAAATGGGTGGAACATCAATGTTTAATCCACAAAGCAATACCGAAAAAAATAGCGCCGTAAACTTAAATTACCGTTTTAAAACCGATACATTGGGTGGTGAACTGGGTTTTGATGCCGATTATGTGCAGTATGATAACAGCAAAAATGAAACCTTTACCAACAACTATCTCGATGCCAACGATCAGTTGATCGGCAATCCGGTTGATCTTCGTAACAATGGTATGGGCAAGGTATCCATCTACTCGGTTAAGGCAGATTACAGCCTAAACTTTAACAAAACATTAAAAATGGAAACAGGATGGAAAAGCAGCTGGGTAAAATCGCAGAGCGATGTGCGTTTCGATTCGTTAAAAACCGCTGGCTGGATTAACGATCCACGCCGCACCAATCAATTTTTATACAATGAAAACATTAATGCGGGTTACCTATCGCTCGATCAGAGCTTTAAAAACTTACAGATCAAAGCAGGCTTACGTGCAGAGCAGACGCTGGGCGATGGCAGTTCTTCGGGCACGAATACCCTCATCGAGAGAAAATACTGGAAGCTTTTTCCAACACTGTTTGTTTCCTACAAAATCGATTCGAACAACCTAATTACCGGAGCTTACCGCAAAAGTATCAATCGCCCATCTTATAGTAGTTTAAACCCCTTTACCTTTTACACCGATCCTTATACCGCATTGCAAGGCAATCCGCTGTTACAGCCATCTTATGCAAACAGCTTCGAATTTAATTATTCGTTAAAAAACTTCCGGGTACTTACCTTGAGTTACTCAGTTGGCAACGAATCGATATCAGAAGTGATTTACCAGAACAATACCACAAAAGAAAGTATCTCCAGACCAGAAAACCTAAACCGTACAGTGAGTTTTTATGTGGCTACCGGAAGTCCTTTTGATGTAACCAAATGGTGGAACAATAATAGCGAAGTTTCTGCTGCTTATAACCGTACTACATCGCCGGTACAGGGTGCAAATTATAACGCTTCTTCGTGGAGCTGGTCTTTCAGTTCCGATAACACGATCACTTTACCTAAAAACTATAGCCTTTCGTTATACGGTTTTTACGAATCCCCTTCAGTTTCTGGCTTGTTTCACAGTTTGGAAAGTTACCAGATTAACGTTGGCGCTAAAAAAAGCTTTTGGAAAAAGAATGCTACGCTGGCTTTTAAGGTAAACGATGTTTTTAACACCAGCAAATTCAGGGCAAATTTGGCTTACAACAATATTAACACCTTTTGGCAGAACGAGTGGGAAAGCCGCAGGGTAAACCTCAGTTTCACCTATAAATTCGGCAACATGAAGATCAAAACTGCCCGTAGTAGAAGCACCGGAACAGCTGACGAAGAAAATAGGGTTGGGAAGAATTAAGTCTTAAAAAGATCGTCATCCAGACTTAGTTGTACTTCACTATCAATGACAGTTTTAATAAAAAGAGTCGTCCTCTCGACTGAAGCGCAGCGGAATGGAGAGATCTATCTCGTTAGATTTCTCGACTTCGTTGCACTTCGCTCGAAATGACGATATCTCTGAATTAAAGCTTAACTTTCACAAAATACAATCTGTTCCGATCAACTGAATTGGTGAAAGGCAAAATTTTCTGTGCAAAACCACTGGCACCATTGTCTACCACACCAAAATCATCATCGTTAGAAATGACCAGGATATTGCCCGGTAATAAGGCCAAACCCTCTGCTTTGTCGTGCGGATAAATGGAAGGCAGGTCTTTTAAAAGATCTAAAACAACGGTTTTACTTACCGGAGTGATGCCTGCACCACTTAAGCCTGCCGCATTATTTAACTCTTCAACTGTTTTGCCTCCATACAATTTACCTGTAGCACCATTTCCGGCGTCAGAAATATCGGTGGCTGCGCTAAGGTCGATTTTAAAAACCTTTTTAAATGTTGCCGGATTGCTTGTTGCACCGCCATACAATCCATCACGTTCGATGGTTAAAAAAGTAGTACTGTTAACGGCAACAATGTCGCTTACCCCCGTTAAGGTGGTATTATCCATTAGATAAGCATATTGTTTTGTTGCACCTGAAGCAATGTCGAAAGTTAAAATTCTCAACACAACCGAGTTGGTAACAGCTGCTTTAGAAGGATTGTACATTGGCGATTGCATCATGCCCACCAAGGTTTTTCCATCAGGAGTAATAGCCAAACCTTCCATACCACGGTTTGCTCTTCTATTGGCAAATACCGCTGGAAGTTCACGTCCTCCTGTTCCTGTTCCAAATGGATTGATGCGTTCTATTGTCTTTCCCGTAGCATCGAAATGTGCAATATGCGGTCCGTATTCGTCGCTGATCCAGAATGATCCGTCTGCAGCCCTTACCAAACCTTCAGAATCGATCCCATCTGCACTTGGTGCAATTACCTGTCCGTTTAAGTCGTAAGCGGTTTCTCCCGAAGCACCCATTCCGGCTGGATTTGGAAGACCGTTTAACCTCACACCACTCGCATTTTTAAGAAATATCGTTTCTTCGAGTATTAATTTTCCGTCTTTCAATCTAAATTTCCCAATCTGTGGATCAAAATCCGGCTTTCCGATGATGATCGAGTTGGCCAACTGCCCGGCAACGTTCGAACCTCTATCGGTTAACATGTAAAAAACATCCGGCGAATTGGGATCGGCAGCTACCGCCGAACCAAAACCTCCATTATATACTTTTACGCCGGCAGCGGTCGTGAAAAGCACAGGTGGATCGGCAACTTCTGCAATGGATGGATAAACAATTTCGGCAGGGGTTTCTTCGTGGTTCTTTTTACAGGATACCATACCGATAGACGCGGCAGCAATTAAGACAAGTAAATCTTTTTTCATTTATTTTTTTTGAACAAAGCAAGCATGTAGATATGAAGCCCATGTTAAGGGAATAACAAGAATAGTTCTAGAGGATTATTGTGAACAATCAATTTTTGTTTTTAAGCAAAGGGAATTGGGAATAAGGCATAAAGTTAAATGATATTGTCGCTCTTACCCGATAGCTATCGGATTTATTTATGGGTCTTCGACTCCGCTCAGACTGACAAAGCTTAATTGACAAAGCTTAATATTTACATCACGACCAACTTAATTGAGAATTTTACTGTCATAGCATTAGGATCCCGCATATGCGAGGAGGACGAAGCACTAAAAAGGTATTCCGTGTTAATCTGCGTTTCCGTGGCAAAAAAACAAAGAAATGATCAGTAATTCACGTAATGCTCTTCAAAACTTCCATCATCGTATAAATCGATCAGTCCGTAACCGGGTGCAGTTTCTCTTCTGTTGCCCTCCCACCATGCACCCGATACAGCACCGTTACAGAGGTAGGTTACACCATTGTACACCACTTTATCGCGCATGTGCAAATGGCCGCTTAAACAAAGTTTTACATTGGGATGCTGATAAAAAAGATTAATGATTTTGGCGGTATCGGTATGCATGTTGCCGCCCAGCATGGTCCATTTATTTACAATATCATCTTCAATCATTAAAAGTGCGGTAAGGATGGGAATATGCGACATCACCATTATAGGCATCTTAACACTTGTGGTTTCGAGTTCGTTTTTTAACCATGCCAACTGTTCTTCGCCCAATTTGCCAATATACCAGGTGTTATCGATATCCAGATGGGTACTGTCCAGCACGATAATTTTCCAACCCTTTTGCACGAAGCTATAATATGGCTTAACGAGCTGTAACTTATCCATGGCATATTTTTTACCATAAAAAACATCGCCTTTTGTATTTTCGTTCCACCAGATATCGTGGTTACCCAAACAATAACGTACGGGCAAACTGCATTCATTCTTCATCGTTTCGCCTACCAGTTTCCATTGATCGTTAATGGTACCGATATTTTCCTTGTTCATATCAAAAACGATATCTCCCCCATTTAATACCAGATCTACTTTTGGCGATTGACCCTGCACATGGTGCAGACATTTAACGAACTTTGCAGGTGCATTAAATTGGTTCTTCAGGTGCACATCCGTAATATGAGCTACCCTAAGTACTGGCTTCTTTTCAACTGCCGCCGAAAGGGCCGGAAGCGTTGGCAGCAAAAACAGGCCACCTATATTTTTGAGTGCAGATCTTCTTTCCATGATATTCTTTTTATTGGTTCCAAAATTAACATTGCAATGTTGCCTTAACATTAAGCAAAAAAAAAGCGGTGCAAGTGATTGTACACGTGCACCGCTTTGTTTATCAAAATTTATCCTTTTATTGATTACTTCGCTAAGCGATAAGCCTGGATGATTTTATGAAAAATCTGATTGTTGGGATAAATGCCATTGAAATTTTGCGATCCCGGTCCGTAGGCAAAAACCGGAACCATGATCCCTGTATGGTCGTTGGTGCTAAATTCGCCCCTAACCATTCCCTTTTCTGCTGCACCATCCAAAAGTGTTAATCCTCCTGTTTCGTGGTCGGCGGTAACGATTACCAGTGTTTCGCCATCCTGATCGGCAAAGCGGAGTGCTTCGGCAATGGTGCGGTCGAAATCATGCAGTTCGGTAACGAGATAAGGCAAATCATTTACATGCCCTCCGTAATCGATCTGTGCCCCTTCTGCCATGATGAAAAAGCCCCGTTTGTTTTTCGTTAACATTTCGATGGTATGCAGAAGCGATTGTTTCAGCATATCGCCTCGGCCTTTTATTACCGGCCGTGTAGCAGCATCATCAAGCAATACCAATTGTTTACCCTGGTTTTGCTTTGCAAAATCGCTTAACTGATTGCTCAGTTGAAAACCTTTACTTTTAAGTGCAGGCAAAAGATTCGTGTTTTTATTCTGCTCAAAAGCTTTACGGTTTGAACCGACCAAAATTTCAGCTTTGCTGGTTAACAGGTCGTTTGCAATTGCGCCATTAAAAGCGCGATCGAGCTGATGGGCATAAAAAGCTGCTGGTGTGGCATCGGTAAGGTCGCCCGAACTGATGATCCCACCTTTAATACCAAAACCGGCCAAGGTATCTACCAGATTGGTTTTCTTCTGATCATCTGGTCCCATTCCAATATACCGGTTATTGGTTTTAAAACCTGTGGCCATTGCTGTACCCCCCGCAGCCGAATCCGTATTTCCAGCATCGGCTGCAGCAGTTTCTGAAAATCCAATGGCGTGGAACCTTGCCATATTTAGATCACCATGATTGGCAATCAGCCCCGCATGAATTGCTGCTAGCCCCATGCCATCTCCAATTAATAAAATAACATTTTTGGCGGGTTTATCTGCTCCATCGCTTTTATAAGTAGGTGTATAAGGTGTATATGGGCTTGGATTGGTATAACTTAATTTATCCTGATGAAAATAAAAGTCTCTCAATTTATTTGGATTATCGGTATTGATCCAATCTGCACCCAGCCGCTCTAACACAATCCAGGTATTCGGACTATCCTGCGTGGCCCAAAACCGGAAAGGTTTTCCCTTGCGGTGCGCCTGCGTGATAGCGGCTTTCATCTTTGCTTCATCGGTTTTGGTAGGGTTGCCTTTTCCATTCCATACCGTATGGTTTTTAAGGTCATCGCTAATCATCGCTACCCTCGCCAATTGTGCATCAGTATAAACGGTAGCCGGCCTGCCATCGAATGATAATTTCTCATCATAATCTTTAAAATCGGCAGGAACAGGCATATCGCCGCTGATTACTACTTTGATGGCATTGGCATTCTTTTTCGCATCGAAGACTTCCGCATAGGCCTCCAGTTCTTTCAGCAATACAGGCAAAACATGTTTGTAATCTTCCTTCACGTCTACAACCAACTGCAATTTCAACGCAGTATTTGCATAGGGATGGTTTCCATTTGCCTTAAAGCGTTGTGCAAGCGGATCGAGATATATTTTTTTTAAGGTAAAACCAGGTTTTATTTCTGAAACCTCGTGCGCTACATACAGTTCGCCATCTTTTAAAAACACATCCGCTTCTATAGATCCCATTCCGGCATAATATGCTGTAAGCAATGGAATGCCCTGTTTATAATCGTTGTGGCTATGCCCGCGGTTTGCATCGAGCTTAACCTGTGCAGATGCACTCTGCAGCCCCAGTAATATCACCAGGGCTACAAAGTTTATCCATAATTTATTTACCATCCTGCGTTCTGTTTGATTACCCCCGCACTATTATCAATTTCTCTTTGTGGCACCGCCCATACATCATGTACCTGTGGATTGAAGGTCCTGGCTGGCCAGATTACGCTTCCATCAAAATCATGCAAAGGTTTGGCGTAAGCTGCCTGTGCATCGCCCCATCTTACCAAATCTCTATGACGGTCGGCCCACTCGCCTGCCAGTTCGTTGCGGCGTTCGCGTTTAAGGTCGTCGATGGTCATTCCTGTCTTTGTACCCAAGCCAGCACGCACCCTGATTTTGTTCAGTTCAGTATCACCTGCTCCTGCACCGCTCAGGTTAATTGCTGCTTCAGCTTTGATTAACAACACTTCAGCATAACGCATTAAGGGTACGTTTAAATCTGTTGTTCCATTATCGCCGTTCGGATTAACATGCGTTGGAATTGGATTGGAATAAGAAAACGGCTCCATGTATTTTTTAAACTGGTAGTTTGAAGTCGCTCCTGCATCTTTGGTAAAACTACGTTCAGCACCAAAAAACATAAATTTATCACCTGGTTTCAAAATGGTGGCTTCTCTGCGTTGATCGCCGGTTTCGTAAGAATCATAAAGCTCTTTGGTAGGCAGGTAATAACCCCAGCCATTGTAAATACCCCAGGCTTTATTGGTTAACATTACACCTGGAAGTTTGCTTCCCCAGCCTGTACCACCACCGCTTGGCGTACAAACCACCGACCAGATATACTCTTTAGACCAATTGTTTGCTGCTTTAAATACATCAGCAAAACCTGTATTCACTAAATCATGCTGACCAGAAGTGATCACCATATCGGCATATTTTGCTGCATTGGCATAGTCTTTTTTGTACAGATATACTTTCGATAGGTATGCCCAGGCAGCAGTTTTATGTGCCTTACCATAATCGGCAGGTTTCATTGCCGAAAATAACGGCAGGTTATCGGCTGCTTTTAACAAAAGTGAAATGATATAATCGTAATTTTCATTTACGTTTTTTGCACGGGCAATGGGTTGTGATGGATCGCTCTCTGGCGTAACGATCGGAACACCAGCTTTGTCGTTTCCATAATTTGCAGCCAACTGAAAATAAACCAATCCGGCATTAAAATAGGCATCGCCAATGATCTGCTTTTTCAAACTTTCGTCCATAGTAATACCTGGAACATTGATAATAATGTCGTTGGCGCGTTTGATAATGGCGTAACGCATGCTCCATTGGGTTTCGGTATAGCCTCCGCCAACATACGTACGGTTAAAGTTTTTAATGTTATCGGCCTCTGGTTTATTACGCCCGGTAACCATATCATCGCTGGCATTAATAAACCAGAACATACCGCGACCGTAAAAGTCTTCTGCATTGTAATTTTCATACATCCCACCTTCTGCTTTCAGTGCATCTTCTTTGGTTTTCCAGAAATTTTGAGCCGATGGAGATCCTTCGGGTACAATATCAAGCTCTTTTGTACATGAAGAGAAAAAAGCAAGAGCGGCAAATGCCATATATTTTAAATTCGTTTTCATTGTTTTGATTGATGATTATAGATTTACACTTAAACCAAGGATAAAGCTTCTTGCCTGTGGATAACGGCCAACATCCAGTCCGTTATTATCCATTCCGATTTCCGGATCGAAGCCCGAATAATTTGTAATGGTAAAAAGGTTGTTTGCCGTGGCATAAACCCTTACTCCTCCGGTTTTCAATTTATTGGTAAGCGATTTTGGCAAACTGTAACCTAGCGTTACATTTCGGATACGCAGATATGAGCCATCTTCAACATAAAAATCGGAAGCATTGAAGTTTCCATTGGCATCACTTGTCGAAATAATCGGCACTTTACCACCTGGGTTCTCTGGCGACCAGGCATCAAGAATACCGACCAGTTTGTTGTATGATGGTCCGCTGGCACTGTATGTGGTTCGTTTTACGGCATTAAACAGTTTATTGCCTTGCACACCCTGAGCAAAAATATTGATGTCGAAATTTTTGTAGCTGGCATTAAAACTCAAACCATATGAAAAATCAGGATAAGCGCTACCGGCAAAATAACGGTCGTTTCCATCTATCGATCCATCGCCATTGATATCCACGAATTTAAAATCACCTGCTTTTGCATTCGGCTGAATTTTAGTTCCTTTTGCATTTTTATAATTATCAGCTTCTGCCTGGCTTTGGAAAATACCATCTGTTTTTAATACATAATAACTGTATAATGGTTGACCTACCCTGATGGTAAGTGGCGCAAGTTCGTTACGGAAATTGGTTCCCACGGCAATGTTTTCCAATCCTGGTGCCAGTTCCTGTACTTTGTTGTTGATTTTGGTTAAGGTCGCATTTACAGAATAGGTAAAAGCTGCATTTTTATCGCTATTATAGGTTAAACCCAGTTCTATACCTTTATCTTTTACAATACCGGCGTTAACGGTCTGGGTATTTAAACCTGCTGTTCCAGGCAACGAACGGGTCAAAATCATCTTATTGATTTCTTTTACAAAATAGTCGGCATTCAGACTTAATCTGCCCAGAACGGCTACATCAATCCCTAAATTGGTCTGTTTTGATTCTGCCCATGTTAAATCTTTATTGGCCAGAACCGTTTGTACATAACCATTTTGCAAGGTTGGTGTTTGCCCGAAATAACTTTGAGTAGGACTTAACAATGGATTTACTGCAGAAGCATTTAGCGAACCTAAATTACCCAGTATACCATAACTAGCCTTTAGTTTCAGTTCGTTTAACCAGGATGCATCTTTAAGAAAATCTTCCTTACTTACTACCCATCCCAGTGAAGCTGAACCATAATTTCGGGTTCTGTTATTTTCACTCAACAAGGATGATCCATCACGACGGCCAATTAACGATACCAGGTATTTTTCTTTATAGTTATAATTGGCCCTAAAAAACAGGGAAGAAAGTGCCTGAGCATACATGGCACTGGCTGAAGGTTGTATCACTGTTGCATTAACCAGGTATCTGTACTGAGGAGATTCGTCATCAAAACCAGCGCCAGAAGCTGATAGGCTGCTGCTTTTTGTTCTCTGAAAAGAATAACCACCGGTAAGATCGAGCTGGTGGCTACCAAAGCTCGTTTTATAACTCAATACCTGCTCTGCAAGGAAATCATTATTGCGGCTACTGCTTTCCTGTAGGCTGTTGCTCAATACTGGTTTTCCTACCTCAGGCCTTTTGGGCGTAAAACTTTTAAATGCAGCATCTGATTTGGTGATACTTAGATTAGACCTAAAAGTTAAGCCTTTCACCAATTTAACATTAACATAAGGATTAACCACCAAAACATTTACAGGGTTATTGATATCGATGCGTTGTAAATCGGCAACAGGGTTTACGATATCACCATAATCTCCTGCATATTGTCCGCCTGGTAAACCTGCAAAACTGCCATCGGCATTGTAAGGCGTTCCGTTGGTTGGATAATAAATTGCCGAAAGTAAAGCACCTGTATAATCGCTGCTGGTATTGGCGCCATTTCCATTGGTACTGCTGTACGATAAATTTTCACCTACTTTTAACCAATTGGTCACTTCATGTTCGGTATTGATCCTGAAATTATAACGTTTGGTCTGGGTATTTAAAACAATGCCCTCTGCATTGCGGTAATTAAAACTTAAATAATAATTAGATTTTTCACTACCACCGTTTATGGCAGCGTTATAATCCTGTACCATTCCATGTCTAAAAACTTCGTCCATCCAGTTGGTGCGTGTTATCTGTCCGTCAGGGTATTTCGAAGCATCAAAAGCAGGCAATATAGTGGTACCACCGTTTTTGGCTGCAGTTGCCGCCACCTGGGCACGTTGCTGGGCATTTAAAGGTTCTAATTCTTTCCATACACTTTGTTGTCCAACTTTCGCATCAAAACTGATCTGCATTTTACCACTTTTACCTTTTTTAGTGGTGATCAATACGACACCGCCTGAAGCCCTTGCACCATAAATAGCTGCCGATCCGTCTTTTAATACCGATATAGATTCGATATCATTAGGGTTAAGCTGTGGTGTGCCCGAAAAGATAGATCCATCGATTACATACAGTACACTTTCTCCATTGATACCGCCAGCACCACGGATATTGATACGTGGTGTTGAAGTAGGATCGCCACCCTCGTTGGTAACGATTACCCCAGGCGATTTTCCGGCAAGTACCTCTCCTACACTATTCAGTGAGCGCGAGGAAAGTTTGTCCAATCCAACAATGGTAATTGCGCCTGTTAAGGTTTCTTTTTTCTGCGTACCATAACCCACTACCACTACATCGGCAAGCATAGAACGTTCTTCGCTCAATACCATATTGATGACCGGACTTTCACCAACTTTTACTTCTTTGGTACGGTAACCGATCATCGAAAATGAAAGTACAGCATCGGCACCCACTTCAATGCGGTAAGCACCATTGCCATCGGTTATGGTTCCACTTTGTGTACCCAAAACTTTAACCGAAACGCCTGGTAAAGAAACTCCGGAAGAATCGCGTACCACTCCGGTTACAATACGGTCGGGTTTATTCAAAACCGCATTGTTTAATATCACATAAGCGCCTTTTTCCAAAACCTGTAAACCTAGCCTATCGAGCAATGATCTTACGGGCTCTGTGGTGAAATCGCCACTTACAAACATATTTTTCTGCTGCAGCTGGTCGGGATTATATACAAAGCTAAGCCCTGTGCGCGACTCAATTTCTTTGATAATTTCGGTCATTTTACGGCCTTTGCTGATCGTAATGTTAACCGTAGTTTTCTCTAGCTTTTGCGCCATACCAGCCGAAGCGAGGATTGAGCTGCAAAAAACACAGAGGATTGTAAATGTTAAACATGCGTATTTCATGATCTTATAAAGAGCTGGTGTCCTCTTATGGGAGGTTGTTTTCATTGTTTGATTTTATTTATTTGTAAAGCTTTAATTATGCCGGCGCCAATGGCCGGAAAGAAAAATGACGGCAACTAATCTGATCAGTACCGCAGACGATTTCTATATCATATCTTATCTCATTTGTATATATTAAATGTTTTATGATTTTTTGATCCGTTAAATTTGAGGTGATGGAGGCTACAGATGATATCCAGAATCTCTTCTGGCGATTGCCTGCTGCTAAAAGTAGCTGTGCTTTTAAGTTTGCTCAAAGTGCTGTCGCTCAGCGAAATTTTGATGCTGTATATATACTGGAGTTTGCTGATTACCTGCTCCAGGGTAGCACCATCAAAAGCAAGCTCTATAAAGGCCGTAGTTTTCATTTTACGGATGGCTGCACGGCCTGCATTTTTATCGTAGGTTAAAAACTCATCCTTAATCAGCGTTCCCAGATTTCCTTTTTTGTTGCTTACCGAAACTTTTCCGGTAACTACTGCAACCTCGATATGTTTGCTGGCCTGGTAAGACCTAACCTTGAAGGAGGTACCCAGTACCCTGATATCAATCCCTGATGTAGTATGTACCGTAAATGGCCGTTTCTCCTGATGGGCAATATCAAAGAAAGCTTCACCTTCTTTTAATGCAATCTGGCGGTTGTTTGAGGCAAATACTTTGGGATAACTGATTTTTGCAGAAGGCCCCAACAAAATCACCGAGCCATCTGATAAGGTAATGCGCTTCCGTTCTGCACCGCCCGTAGTTACGGTAAGCTGATTTCCATTCGAACTAACCGGCGCACTGAGTTTCCAAATGCCCAGACCCACTGTAATGATGATGATTATGGCCGCTGCAATCCTGACAAAAGACTGAAGTTTGAATACTTTGTGGTGTTTGGTTTTTTGCTGCATGGCCGCCTCAAGATGAGCAAACATCTGCGCTCCTATTGCTGCTTTGCGGTCTGCAGCCAGTTCAACATTCTCCTGATGGAGCGCGGCATACCACGATTCAACTTTATTTTGTTCTTCCGGATTTGCCTGCTGATCGAGATATTTCTGCAGCAGCTCCTTTGCCTGTTCTTCTGTCATTTAAATACATGTCAGTTGAAAAGCAGGTTGGTACTAACCAAAAATGTTATCGATACATTAACTTTATGTTAAGCCAATCAGCGCAGCGATGAACAGGATGTATGAAAGACTTTTTTTGAGCAGTTTCAGAGCTGCCGAGATCTGATTTTTTACCGTTTGTACAGATACATCAAGTTCTGTGGCGATTTCTTTGATGGATTTTTCCTGTTTACGGCTCATCGAAAATACCAGTTGCATTTTCTCTGGTAAGCGCGCTATGGCGGCATCTACTTCTAAATGAAGTTCTTTTAAAATCAGTTTATCATCCGCGGCAACAGTATGTTGTTCATCCATAAGTGTGCTAAGTGCAGTTTGGTGCTGCGCTTTAATACTACCCGACCTGAAATAATTAATCACTTTGTATTTTACTGCGCCATGTAGGTACGCACCCATACTTCCAGTCAGGCTAATGGCTGTCCGGTTTTCCCAAAGGGAGATAAAAATTTCTTGTGTAATATCCTGTGCGAGTGCCGTATCACCCGTTTTTTTTAGGGCAGCATCAAAAACGTCCTCCCAGTAAGCCTGGTAGATTTCTGCCATAGCCTCATGGTTTCCCCGTTGTAAAGAAGAAAGTAATGAATTGTCCAAGGGATGCTGTTTTATAATGGACAAAGCTAACGGCCCAATATTCCCTTAGTATTAATAAATCTTAAAGAGTAGAAGTTACTGATGTAAAATGGACAATGGGTAGGATTCCGCGTGCATCAACAATACCTGCAGGAAACATCATACGGATGGTTTCCCGCAGATTTAAGAGATTGTCGCAGCGCCTGAATTGGTTGAATTCTGTGTCCTCTCTGATCTTTTCACTATGAACCCGGTGGTTAATGATGAAAAGATCAGATAGAAAACCGATGCTCGAAATGACGACTTGTCTTTTACCCAAATAAGCCCGCAAAAATTTTATTGGAATGTAATTTTGCCTGATGATCGTAGATATGCGAGGTACTCATGATCTCATTTACACCATACTTCGCCACAAAAGCTTCTAAATTTTCTTTGATGCTTTCGGCACTGCCGATAAAAGAATAATACAACATCTGTTCCACTGCTTCTTTTTCCATACGGTCCCAATACTGATTGATATCGTCTATTGCAGGTTTTAACAGTTCTCTTTTACCTGTAATTACCCCCAGGAACATGCGTTTTACCGAACTCGATAAACGGTCGGCCTCTTCATCGGTATCGGCAGCAACTACATTTACACAAGCCATTACATAAGGTTCTTGTAAAAATGCCGATGGCTTGAAATTATTTCTATAAATAGAAATCGCCTGTTCGAAATAGGCTGGTGCAAAATGACTTGCAAAAGCATAAGGCAGTCCTTTTTCAGCAGCTAAACGTGCACTATCGGTACTCGATCCTAAAATCCAGATCGGAATATCCAATCCTTCTCCAGGGATAGCCCTTACACTTGCCCGGTTATTACCCGCAGAAAACAATTGCTGTAAGCGCTCTACATCTTTTGGGAAATTATGGGCAGCATTAAAATTTTCGCCACGGATAGCCATTGCCGTAACCTGATCGGTGCCAGGCGCCCTGCCCAAACCTAAATCGATCCGGTTAGGGTAAAGCGAAGCCAATGTACCAAACTGTTCGGCCACGATTAAAGGTGCATGATTCGGCAACATAATACCTCCCGAACCTACACGGATACTATTCGTTCCTCCGGCAATGTAACCGATAAGCACAGCTGTTGCCGAACTGGCTACACCTGCCATATTATGGTGTTCGGCAAACCAGTAACGGGTGTAACCTAAACTTTCAGATTGTTTTGCCAGATCGAGACTGGTTTTGAAAGTATCTGCTGCAGTATAACCGTCTAAAACGGTTGCAAGATCGAGAACGGAGTAAGGTATATTCTTTAATAAGGTATCAGCCATAAATCAAAAAGATAAAATCTAGGCTGCAAAAATATCCTTAATTAGACCAACTCCCGATTATCTCAGACATATATGACCTTGAACCAACACTAAAACATTGCGGTGATAAAACAGAGCTCTGTTGATTAAAAAAGGTAATGATTAAAGCACCAGCAACATCCAAACATTACAGGCAAAATGACCTGAATTGCCCAAAGGAGCGGATAACCTTTTAAATCCTGTTTTTTCATACATTGCAATAGCAGTTGTAAGTTCAGGAAACGATTCGAGGTAAATTTCATTATAACCAAAGTGCTGGGCCGATTCAATACTTTTCTCCATGAGCATTTTGCCGATACCTTTTCCACGCGAGGCTGCTGATGTATACAATTTAACAAGTTCTACACAGCCAGCAGGCAAACCTTCGGTTGGATAAATACCGCAGCCGCCAATAATAACCCCATCCTCTTCTGCAAGCCAATAAGCAGATTGAGGGTGCTCAAAAACAGTTGATAAATGATCTGTTGTGGGGTCAGTATAAACCGTACCAGGTCTGTCGATCTTAAATTCCCGTAAAATCGTTCTGATCATCTCTGCTGTAGCCGCATTATCTTCTGCAGCTATTTTTCTAATGGTAACGGCCATATTGTTTAACTTTTTTCGGTAAAGTTAATGGTTTAGGTTGAAGGTTGGTTAACTCCCTAGCGTTGGTTAACTGTATAAATCGGTTAACTGGTTAATTGCGGGATTGATCTCAGTTAACCAGGTTCAACAACTAACCGATTAACCATTCCCCCTCGGTTAACCAGTTTCAACAGTTAACCGATTAACCATTCCCCGCAATTAACCTAAGCGATCTGAAATAGTTTTACTATTTTGGCGTTATGAATAACATGAAAGAAAAACTATTGCTTTTACTGGTTACCATCAGCATTTTTGGTTGTGGGGTAAACAGGCAGGCACAGCAGATAAAAGCCCTCGAAAACTGCACCTATAAAATTACGGGGGTACAACAGGTAAGTATTGCAGGAACCGATGTAAAAAAATTAATGGATCAGCAGAGTTTCAGCTTAACCAGTTTGCCGGGCGTGGCTTTGGGTTTATTAAGGAAAGACATCCCATTAAGGGCCAATCTGAATTTAGAGATCACAAATCCATCAAGCAGTTTAGCGGCGATCAATCAATTCGAATATAAAATATTGGTGAATAATACTGATCTCGCAGGGGGTACGGTGAACCAGAACGTAAGCATTGCACAGGGGCAAACCGTTACCGTTCCGGTTCAATTGGTGAGCAATATCTACGGACTCATTTCAAACGGGAATGTTTTTAACGATATCATCAAAGCTGCCCAAAGGGGTGCCTCGGCTAAAGATGAAAAACTGGGTTTATTAACCATTAAAATAAAACCAACCTTTATGTTGGGCAATACGCCGGTTAAATACCCTGGCTACATTACCATCAATAAAGATATTAGCAGTAAAATATTGCTTTAGGGGCTAATGCATACAAAAAATGCCCTGTTAACTCATGTTAGCAGGGCATTTTTGTTTAAAATCTTATTAGAATTTTTTATCAGGTGTCATCACCATGCCCTTAAATCCTTTTGGATCTAATTTTTCATCCACTGCTTTTAGCTCCGCTACAGATAATTTTGATGGCATTACAGTTGCCGTAGCCCTTAAACTTGCCGTTTTTGTCCCTGTAGTGACGAAATTTCCCGCTTTGGCATATAATAAAGCGTAAGCCAACAGGGTTTCTGTTTCATCGCCCCAGGCCTTAGTTAAATCCTCCGGAGAAACTTTATCAACCGTTAGGCCAGAATAGTAACCACCAACGCCAAGTTTATTTTTGGTTTCAAATTCCGGAATATACATATCCACCTTATCTATTCTTATTGGAAAGAAACCAACTGGTTTCCCATAGGTGGTGCTGCCAATTAATTTTACATCCATTACCGGTTTCAAACTGTTAATCGTAAGCTCACTTGCAGATGCGGTAGATCCTGTTACAAGAAAATAAATCCTGTTTAAGGCTAAAGATCCTGATTTCGCAAATTTCTCAATGTTATCCGCAGCTGTTGGGGAAAAATCTAAATCCGCATAAGTGGCATACGCTCCGTTTACACCGGAAGTGAAGGTCTGTAATTTACCGGCATCATCAAGCAGGGGCTGGTGTGCCAAAACAGAGGCCTTCCGCTGTGCACTGGTAATCGATTGAAGATAGCTATTGTAATAAGAGGTAAACATGGTATTGCCAGTTTCGCCTGCTGGTGCTGCCAAATTAATAATCTGTGTAGCAGTAGAAACATAACCGCCACCGTTATAGCGTAAATCAACAATCAGTTCACTTACACCCTGTGTAGCGAAACTGGCAAAAGCGGTATTCAATTCTGCAGAAACATTGTTGGTAAAACTATTGAAAACAATATATCCCACTTTTTTTGTATTAACTGTATAAACATGTGTATATAAAATGGGGTTGACAGTATAAAGGCTGCTGCTTACAACCGCCGTTTTTGGATTGCCGTTAATATCATTAAAAGCCAGGGTTATAGTTGGATTGGTGCCAAAAATGGCACTATTTAAAAAATTAACAGCAGTAGGATAAGTAAGATCTGTTCTTCCATTTACACTCGTTAACCTACAGCCACGCGTTAAGCCCTGCTGCGCAGCTGGTGAGTTTGGATAAACATATTTAACCCTCAGATCTGTATCGTTATTATACTGAACAGAAAAACCATAATCATTTGCCGAGCCGTTTACATCTGCTTTAAGCGCCCCTGTTTTACCAGTGGTAGCTGCATTATAATCAAAAAAGGAGTACTTTGGCTCTCTAGCATTACTCACATATTCGTATGGTTTCCCAGTTAATGGATCCATTGAATATTGTGTCATGGCGTATAACTCCGTTTCGTTCGAACTAAAATCACGTGGCTTAAACACCTCATAAGTTGGTAATGAAGTATTCCAATAATAAAGTTCCTTACCATATAAAAAGATCGAATCCTTAGTCAGTTCATCCCGGGTTCCAGAGGGAGTAGTTGTTGTGGTAACTGGAGGGCTTACAGGCTCTGGCTCAACATTGTTCTTTTTACAGGCAGTAACCATAGCCAAGCTTAAAAACACTGGTATCGCCAATAGGGTGAATTTGTTGTTTCTCATAAATTTTTGTAAAAGCATTATTAATACATACGAATTAGTCGATGGTTAAGTTGTTCGAAGTTAAATTTGTTTACCAATAAACTAAATTTAATTCAAAATATTGTTTAGACAAACATATGTACCGTCCAATTATGTAAATCTACCGATTAAATTACTTTATTCTGGGATCATTATGTTAAAATACATTAAAATCAAAAGTCCTTATGCCCCCATAAATTGTCGCCTTTGCACCGCTTAATTCAATCAAATCCTGTGCAAATTTGTTATACTAAATTATCAGTTATGAGCATTACGAAAGTCAATACTTTTATGGATCAGCTTGATCATCCTTTAAAAAAGGAAATGGAAAGAGTGATCGATATCATTAGCACTGCGAACCCGAAAATCGAAAGCGACATTAAATGGGGCGGACCCAGTTTTAAGTACAAAGAAGATATGGCGACCTTAAGCCCTAAAATTAAAAACTATGTAGTCGTAGTTTTTCATAAAGCATCTTTGCTGAATGATGATTTCGGATTTCTCGAAGAGCAGACAAAGGGAAAAGCTTACGCCAAATTTTATAATATGGCAGATGTAGAGAAACACGAACAGGCTTTGAAAAAAGCTGTAAATGCCTGGGTAAACTTAATGGAAAATTGATAAAAAAATAAAAAACCATGGAAAAGATTGAATTTAAAACCACAATTAACGCCACAGCAGAAAAAGTTTGGGATGTTCTTTTTGGCGTAAAAACCTACCCAAAATGGACTGCCGTTTTTGCGGAAGGATCACAGGTAAAAACCGATTGGAAAAAAGGAAGCAAAGCATTGTTTCATGATGGCAAAGGAGATGGAATGGTAGCGGTTATCAAAGAAAATATTCCTAATAGATATATGTCTATCAAGCACATTGGCGAAATAATGGATGGTAAGGAAAAGTTACACGACTGGGGCGAATCGCTAGAGAATTATACGCTAACGGAAAAAGATGGTAAAACGGAACTGCTCATCGACATGGGAATTACCGAAGAGTGGCTTGACTATTTTGAAAAAACCTGGCCGAAAGCTTTGGATAAAGTTAAAGAAATAGCCGAAAAGCCAGATGACCACATCGAAACATAAAAATAACGAGCCTCTTATCAAATGGAGGCTTTTTTTACAATAGTTTCCTTACGACTATAAACTCTTTAACCGGCCTGTCCGCTCTATCCAGATCATTTTATATCTTTCCTTATACGCTAAAGAGAGGAAAGAACTGTCTATCATATCGAATACCTGACTTGAGTGGATGGTAAATTTATCAATCACTCTTTTAAATACTTTATCACTAAGTCCGAGAGTTATCGCTAGATTTTCAAAATCTTTTAATTTAATATTTACTCTACGACCGCTTAGAAGTAAAGCCATATCATCTTTATCGGCAGGAAAAACCAGTGCGCTATTGATTAGGTCGTATGCAGGAGAAAGATTAATCTGATCTCTTGAGTAAAGAATAGAAAAATTTTTCATGTGCATGTCATTGTTTCCACTTAAAAAAGAAAAAACAAGGATTTCAAAATAATTGGTTAGGTCCAATCCATTGTTCGTACAATACAGATTGATCAATTTACCACAACGCTCATAGGAGCTATGGTATTTCTGCTCTGTTTGAAAGCCACCAAGCTGACAAAAATCTTCCATATGTATTTTTGTTTTCCCCACCCTATCGAACCTTTTGGCTACATAGGCAAGCTTCCCGCCCAATACAGGTATCAATGCATGCCCACAGGTCCTTATTTTGAACAACCCAGCCAAATGCATAGTCAGATCTTCTACTTCTGGCATAAATGCAATTGCAGCGTTCTGTGGCTTTAATATGTATTTTCCCCAGAGTCCTACTATCGTCAATCTTTTACCCGTGCCTATATTTTCCAGATCCAGTGATAATTTAGGTTGCACCCCTGTTACCGCAATCCGTTTATTTACAGTTTCCTGCGCAAGATCATCCAGCAACTGCTGATCAAGTTTAAGGTCAGGTAACTCAGCTGTTCCAAAAAACTTTTTACAACAGGCTGCATGATAACGCTGTGTTCCTTCCAGCGCTTTATAACAAAAAAAGCAATTAGCCATTTTCTTCCTCCATTGGCAAAACAGTTACTGCACTTATAGTATCCCTGCAAAGCGTAATCAACAATTCAAACCGGTCTGACCCCTTGATCTTCCAATGGGTACGTGCAAGGTTCAAAAGCCACCCCTCAGGGATCAGCCCATCGAAAAAAGAAAAAAGGATTCGGCTATTGTAAGGATATTCACTTAGAGGCAATGTTTGACTTATCGGTTTTGAATGCTCACTTTTTAAATAAGCCATATCGTAAACATAACTGTAACCGTTATCGTTCTTTTAGAGATAACCTGCCAATTGTTCGCTATAAAAAATTTTTGCCTTATTGATCATGTTCTGGTTCTTTATCTATTACACCGAGCTGCTTTCCGAACATTTTCAACACATCGTTCACTTTATCAAGCTGAACGGTTGGTTTACCTCTTTCTAATTCGCGGAGAAAACGCAGCCCAACGCCCGCTTTAAACGCAAGCTCTTCCTGAGATAAACCATTTTTTTTTCTTGAGGCTCGTATAAATGTTATTATCGGATCCATATTAAAATACCCTTTCGGGTACAATATAGTGATTTCTACAATCAAACAATACCCTTTAGGGTATAAAAAAGCTATAAAAATCCAAAAAAGCACCCGTACGGGTACAACAAAGGCAAGAGGCAAACAAATTATACCCGAAAGGGTATATAATGAGTTTAAAATCGCGCATATAAATTTTAAACCAAAAAAGCCTCACATTTCTGTAAGGCTTTTGGAAGTGGTGCCACCTGGATTCGAACCAGGGACACAAGGATTTTCAGTCCTTTGCTCTACCGACTGAGCTATGGCACCCCCTTTTGGGAATGCAAATGTAGTATTCTTTTTCTCAAATCCAAAAAAGGATTCCAGGTTTTTTCTTCAAATCAGCACCATTAAGCCACATCCTTTTGATAAGCAAGAAGATGCATTGAAAAAATATTTTTATTCCTGGAGATTCTGATTCATCAAAAAATGCGTTTCCTTCAATCCCCCTTCACTAATTGTTAAATATTGTATAAATCCAAGATGTTTTCAGGTGATTCAGGTGGTAAAAAAAAACAAAAAGAAACTTAATCAGCTTGATGATCGTGTTTTGTTATTGCAACGTTTCCAAACTCCTGAAGATTGAAGGATTTCTAAAAATGGCATAAAACCAAAAAAGCCTTACATTTCTGTAAGGCTTTTGGAAGTGGTGCCACCTGGATTCGAACCAGGGACACAAGGATTTTCAGTCCTTTGCTCTACCGACTGAGCTATGGCACCATCCGTTTGGGATTGCAAATGTAGTGTTCTTTTTTCAAAAGCAAAACTTTTTTTCAATTATTTCAGTGTACCTCTGATTATCAATTAATTAATTTTTCAATATTTTAAAAACATGCCTTAATCATTGCTTAGAATGAGTACAAACAAACAATTTTATATATTTTTTTATGCATGCATAGTATTTTATTTAGATTAATATCCTAATTTAGCGTAAACAATCTAATATTGCATGGTGGCACAGATCCTCTTTCTAGTACTTACACTTGCAGCAATTGCGCTGTTTACGGTTAACCTGCGTAAAATAATCCGCAATATCCGCTTGGGTAAGCCGGTCGATCGCAAAGATCAGCCGCAAAAAAGGTTAATAACAATGCTACGTGTGGCTTTCGGTCAATCTAAAATGGTTGTCCGCCCCATCCCAGCCTTTTTACACTTCTTCGTTTACATCGGTTTTGTGATCATCAACCTCGAAGTGATGGAAATTATGATCGATGGGCTTTTTGGCACACACCGTATTTTTCATGGTTTGGGCGGTTTATACAACTTCCTCATCGGTTCTTTCGAAATCCTGGCTTTTACTGTTTGGGTTTCTTGCGCCATTTTCCTGGTGCGTAGAAATATCATCAAACTTAAGCGTTTTAGCGGCGTAGAAATGAAAAGCTGGCCAAAATCTGATGCGAATTATATTCTGATTACAGAGATTTTATTAATGAGCGCTTTCCTGCTCATGAATGCTGCCGATGCGAAATTACAGCTGTTGGGTGTTAGCCATTATGTTAATGCAGGTGCCTTTCCGGTAAGCCAATATTTAATAAATATACTGCCTTCAACAGAAAGTGCATTGGTTATCGTAGAACGCAGTTGTTGGTGGTTCCACATTATCGGTATTTTGGCGTTTTTAAATTACCTGCCTTACTCTAAACATTTTCACATCCTTTTTGCCTTTCCAAATACTTATTTTTCTAATCTGGAGCCTAAAGGTGAGTTCACCAATATGGCCTCGGTTACCAACGAAGTGAAAGCCATGCTCGATCCATCATTTGTTCCGGCAGAAACCGAACCTGGTAAATTTGGGGCAAAAGATGTAACCGATTTGAGCTGGGTAAACCTGATGAATGCCTATACCTGTACCGAATGTGGAAGATGTACTTCGGTTTGTCCTGCCAATATCACAGGGAAACTTTTATCGCCACGGAAAATCATGATGGATACCCGCGACCGCATTACCGAAGTGGGCCAGAACATTGATAAACATGGTGCTGAACATCAGGATGGAAAATCTTTATTGGATGATTATATCAGCAGGGAAGAAATCTGGGCCTGTACCAGTTGTAATGCCTGTGTAGAAGCCTGTCCGGTAAACATCGATCCACTTCAGATTATCATGGAACTGCGCCGTTTTGCCGTAATGGAAGAATCGCAGGCGCCTGGAAGTATCAACGCCATGCTGGGAAATATCGAAAATAACCAGGCACCCTGGAAATACTCGCCAGCTGATCGTTTTAACTGGGCAGAAGAAAAATAGTTTCAAGATATGAATACCAAAGCTTTTTGGATTTTATCCATTTTGATCATGTTAACCGGCCCTTTCAGCACTGAAGCGCAGGAGCAGAAAGAAACGGCAAAAGGAAAGCTTGAAGATTATAGAAAAACGTTTTGGGACAACATTCCGAAGCCTAAAGGTTGGGTAAATGATTACGAACGGGATTTTAATGAACAGCAGATCGCTTCACTAGAATACGTGATTTTAAAATTTGACAAAGAATCTAGTATACAGATCGCCATTGTGACCATTGATACCATGATGACCAGCAAGAAAAAGTTTAACGACCTTGCTTTAAGGATTGCCAATAGCTGGAAACCCGGAGAAAAAGGAAAAGACAATGGAATTTTGATTGCCTTTTCGCGTAAACACAGGTTAATCAGAATTTGCAATGGATACGGGATTGAAAAACTGATATCCGATAAGGAAACAAAAGAAGTGATAGACAGGCATATCATCCCTAACTTTAAAAAGGATGATTATTATGCCGGCACATTTACAGGCTTAACGGAGTTGATTAAATTATTAAAGACAAAACAATAGTACACATCTGGTCTTGATACCGGATACTAACTAATGAATATAAAAATGGAATTTAAAGTCCCTACAATGGCCGAATTAATGGCCGCAGGTGAAGAACCGGAAATATTATTTTGGGTTGGATGTGCAGGAAGTTATGATGAACGGGCGCAAAAAATTACCCGCGACATCTGTAAGATCCTGCATCATGTAGGCATAAAATACGCTGTTTTAGGAACCGAAGAAAGCTGTACAGGTGATCCCGCTAAAAGAGCAGGGAACGAGTTTCTGTTCCAGATGCAGGCCATGACCAATATCGAGGTGTTGAATGCCTACAATATCAAAAAAATTGTAACGGGCTGTCCACACTGCTTCAATACCATTAAAAATGAATATCCTGGCTTAGGTGGTACTTATGAGGTAATCCACCATACCCAATTGATCCAGGATTTAATTAATGAGGGCAAATTAAAAGCCGAAGGTGGCGAAAGTTTTAAAGGCAAAAAAATCACCTATCATGATCCTTGTTATCTAGGACGTGGAAATGGCATCTACGAAGCACCAAGAAAAGCGCTAGAAGTTCTGGATGCACAACTGGTAGAAATGAAACGGTGTAAAAGCAACGGTTTATGCTGCGGCGCTGGTGGTGCACAGATGTTCAAAGAACCCGAAAAAGGGAAAAAGGATATCAATGTAGAACGTATTGATGAGGCTTTAGAAACCAACCCACAGGTGATTGCAGCAGGCTGTCCTTTCTGTATGACCATGCTGAGTGATGGCATTAAATTAAAAGATAAAGAGCAGGAGGTTAAAGTATTGGATATCGCCGAAATTACCGCCAGGGCGAATGGATTGTAACTCATATTAAATTACGCTATCCAAAAATCCCCTTACGGTTCGTCATTTCGAGCGGACCCGATAGCTATCGGGTGCAACGTAGTCGAGAAATCTAAGTGTAATAGATCTCTCCCCGCCTGTACGGACAGGCATTCCGCGATGCTCCAGTCGAGATGACGACAAATGGCAACCCTAATCTTCTGACTTTACTTCTACTCTGGGAGTTTCTGCAGGGGGCAGCTTAACAATCTTATCCAGGTTATCGCGGATCAGGTTTAACTCTTCTGCTTCCATATTTTTTAAGGGGATTATAATCTGGGTCGCCATCGAATCTACATCGCCTCCCCTGTCTTTATAGGTCTGCACAATTACATCATCGCCCTTGGTATGGATATACAATTTACCGGAATTGGTAGTTCCATAATAATCCATATCTTTAAATTTCGACAGCTTAAATGCGAAATACTCCGTTTTACCGCTATTAAAATAACGCTTATAACGGCAAAAACCATTGTTGGTAACATTTAGTTCGTAACGTTTAACCTGGTTGCTTTCCTGACCGGTATCGTAATGATCAGTTAATGATTTTTGCAGAAAGCTTGTGTATTGTTCTAAGGATGCCGGATCGGAAAAAGCGCATAAAAACATACAAAAAGCCGAAATAAGGGATATTTTCAAGCAGAGTGTAAACTTTTTCATCAGGTTAGCGTTTTAAACACACCAATTTAATTAAAATCATAAATTTGTATATGAGTTTTTCTCCACAATCAAGAGTTTGGGTATACCAAAGCGATCGTAAGTTTACTTCTACTGAAGAAAATGAGATCCTGAACAAGTTATCGTCTTTCACTAACCAATGGAAAGCACATGGAAACGAACTGCTGGCAAAAGCAGAAATCCGTTATGGCTTTTTTATTATCCTAACGGTTGATGAAAGTCAGGCTGGGGTTACCGGTTGCTCTATAGATAGTTCTGTAAGGCTGATCAAAGAAATTGAACAAGAATACCATATTGATCTTTTTAACCGTTTTAACATGGCCTATAAGGTAAACGACGAGGTTGTGGTAAACAGCAAAGAGGATTTTGAAACTTTGGTAAACATTAAACAGGTAACTCCTCAAACCATCGTGTTTAACAATATGGTACAGAATCTGGCAGAATTGGAAAGCAAATGGGAAGTTCCTTTCCAAAATAGCTGGCACTCTACTGTTTTTGCACATTTACTGTAAAATACCATGTTCATTGTAGACCTTAAATATATTGTTCCGTTGGAAGAATTGGACGAGCATATGGAAGCTCATGTTCAATATTTAAGGAAATACTATGATAAAAATATCTTTGTGGCTTCGGGGCGGAAAGTACCCCGAACCGGTGGAATTATTTTAGCGCTGGCTAAAGATGAAGAAGCACTAAAGAAAATCCTGATGGAAGATCCTTTTTATAAACACCGCCTGGCCGACTTCACCATTACACAATTTTTAACTTCACAATTTCATACAGATCTTGAAAACCTTTTAGGCTAAGCAATCTTAAAACCTGTAGTGCTAATACAGATTATTTTTCGTTATCTATCAAACAATTAGCGATCAAAAAACATTATATTGGTTAAATCAAATAATGTGTATGAAGCGCTGGCTCAAAATCTCTTTAAAAATCGTATCGGTTCTTGTTATCCTGGTGATATTGACCTGGCTGGCAGGTGCATTTTATATCAGCAGAAATAAAAAGGAAGTGCTGGCCTCCATCCTATCGCAACTGAATAAAAACCTAAACGGGAAAATTACCGCTACGAGCATGGAACCCACGCTTTTAAAAAGTTTTCCTGGTGTTTCTGTATCCTTAAATGGCGTTTTATTGCGGGATAGCTTGTGGGCGCAGCATAAACACGATCTGTTAAAAGCACAGGATATTGATGTTTCGCTAAATGTACTTTCGCTAATTGTAGGGAATATCAATATCAAACAGATTGCCATTAACAATGCCGATATCTATATCTACACCGATACTACAGGCTACAGCAATACGAGTATTTTTAAAAGCAAACCTAAAACGGAGAAAAAATCGTCAGCCAAATCATCGGCACTGGAGATCAAGAAAATAGATTTTAATAAAGTGAATTTAGTTTTAGATAATAAAAAACGCTTCAAACTTTTCAATTTCAATATCGATCAGATTCAGGGCAGAATGGAATACCCTGATAGCGGCTGGACAGGTAAAATTAAACTTTCAACCAAGGTAAACAGCTTTGCATTTAATACCCGAAAGGGAAGTTTTTTGAAGGATAAAACCTTAGCTGGAACCCTAAATGCACATTATAGCCGCGATATGGATGCAGTAATACTGAGTCCCGAAATTTTAAACATTGGTGGTCATCCTTTTAAAATCGGTGCAAAAATAGATCTGGGTAAATCTGCTTTTGCCATTAGTATTGCAGTGGACGACATTTTATTCAGAGATGTAGCGATGCTCCTTTCCCCAAATATTTCTTCTAAACTCTTAAAGTTCGGGATCGAAAAACCGATCAATATTAGGGGGAATATTATTGACGATGGTTCAGGGAAATATGGTGATCCTTTGATCAAGGTGGGTATAACGGTGAGGGATAATGTGGTTTCTATTCCGGCGGGTCAGTTAACAGCCTGTAATTTTGATGGGTCCTTTACCAACCGGGATACTGTTGGTGGCATTATCGGCGATGAAAATTCTTCCATCAAGTTCCATAAACTTACCGCGAAGTATTTTAATGCACCACTTAAGATTGACACTTTTACCGTGAATAATCTCTCACGTCCCATCGCTACCGGGTTAGTTACTTCTCAATTCCCCCTGTCGAACCTGAACAACTCATTGGGCACGAACGATTTTGAGTTTAAAAACGGAACAGCAAACTTAAGATTATACTGCCAGGCCGATATTGATAACTTCAGGTTTACCAAACCGGTTGTTTCGGGCAAGATACAGATTGCAGATGCCGACATCCTGTACATCCCAAGAAAACTTCATTTGGTAAAAAGTGCACTGAATATCAATTTTAACCAGAATGATTTATCGATACAGAACGGGCATTTTCAACTGGGAAAAAGCGAGCTGAACGTAAGTTGCAGCATTGCCAATTTTGCCAATCTGTACTACACTGCGCCCGAAAAAATATTGGTTAACCTAAAAATGTCGAGCCCTCAGCTCTACCTTAAAGAATTTTTACCATTCTTAGGACCAAGAACTGCAAAAAAGGCAAAAACAAGTGGAAATAAAAAAGTAGTTTCCAAAGAACTAAGCAATGTACTCGAGGTTTCGAAAATGAATATCCGTTTAACCGTTAATAAAGCGATTTATGATAATTTCCTGGCCAAAAACCTCGATGCTGATATCTCCTTGCGCGGTGGCGGCATTTTCTTCAATAAAATAAGTGTGGCGCATGCCGGCGGACAATTGTCGCTCGATGGAAACATCATGCAAGAGGCTGCCTCGAACAGCTTTAAAATCAACTCAAAAATCAGCCATGTGAGTGTTAAAGATTTCTTTTATTCCTTCGACAATTTCGGGCAGAATACCATTACGAACAAAAATTTAAAAGGTTATCTGTCTTCGCTGGTCAACATTTCGGGCAGAATATCCCATACCGGAAAAATCCTTCCCCGTTCAATCAGTGGAAAAGTAGTGTTTAACCTGAACAATGCAGCCCTTGTTAATTTCGATCCGATGGTTAAGGTTGGAAAGTTTGCCTTTGCCAACAGAAATTTATCAAATGTGGAGATCAAAAATCTGGATGGTACGCTGAATATAAAAGGTGATAAAGTAGAAATCAGTCCGATGCAGGTCAATTCAAGTGCCTTAAATTTTAACGTGAAGGGCACTTATGCTTTGGGTGCAGGTACCAATGTAGCCATGGATATTCCATTAAGAAACCCTAAAGGAGATGAAAACCTCACCAAGGCTGAAAAAAGAGAAGCCCGTATGCGTGGTATCGTACTCCACTTAAAAGCGGTTGATGACGAAAAAGGCGGGATCAAGATCAGATGGAATAAGGATCATGATTAGTTTTAGTCCTAAGTCTTGAGTCCAAAGTCCTTAGTCGATTGATAGACTAAAGACTTTGGACTGTTGGCTAAAAATCAAGCGGTCCCAATCTATTCATATTTCTTAAAATCAGATATTGACGGTGCCTGATGTAAGGTGTGGCATTTTTGGGTGTCCACCTTCTTGGGTTTGGAAAACAGGAAGCAATTAATGCGGCTTGTTTTTTGGTTAGTTTCGTACACGATTTACCATAATATTCCTGGGCAGCGGCTTCGGCGCCATAAATACCATCTCCCATCTCGATAACATTTAAGTAAACCTCTAATATTCTTTCCTTGCTCCAAAAAAGTTCGATCAATAGTGTAAAATAAGCTTCAAAACCTTTTCTGATCCATGATCTGCCCGGCCATAAAAAAACATTTTTAGCCGTTTGCTGCGAAATGGTACTTCCACCCTTTACCTTTTTGCCTTTGGCATTACTGGCAAAAGCTTTTTCGATGGCTTTCATGTCGAAGCCAATATGTTTTAGAAAAAGTTGATCCTCGGCAGATACTGCAGCACGTTTCATGTTATCAGACATATCTTCAAACTTCACCCACTTTTTCTCCGTTTTAAAAGGCTTTCCATCGGCTTTACGTTCAATGTTGCGCAACACCATTAAAAGTGTGATTGGTGGGTTAATGAAACGTAATGCAATTACCCAAAAAACAGAAACCAGCAAAAAGTATAAAAATACCTTGGTAGCAATGTTGGTAATCTTTTTTAGAAGAGGATTTTTTGTCTTGCTTTTTGTTCTGCTTGTCCGGGTTTTCGCCATGGCGCAAAGGTAACAAAAAAGCATATTGTAAATTAATGCTCCTTCATTTTCCTATCTTAGATTTATGATAAAACTGCTTTCCGCCCTACTATTATCCTCTTGCTTCATTGCGTGTAGAAATCCAGAACAATCAAAACAGACTAAAATTACTCCCATTACCGTTGTAGTTAAAAACAAAGCAACCCATAAAACAGATACCACTTATAGCCCGATTATCATTAAAATAGACCGTTCTAATAGTATTAGCATAAAAAGAATATATTTTGACCCTAAGAATTACGAACGCTATCATCAGGCAATTTTACTGAACCGTAAACAGATTTATTTAGATAATACACATTACTTTATTTATGAAAGTAAATACAATAGGGTGATCAAAAGTAAAGATAAACTTTTGCTGTTTTTAGAAGCTGATGGACGACCGAATTTTAATTACATTACCGCATATTCGATAGTTGGGAACAACAAAGTAACCTTTATTGCAGACTGTGTATATAACGACAAAAAACAGGGCGGAGGCCCAGCGCCATTCACCGACATCGACCATGACGGTTTTTTAGAGTATGGCGGTTTTGACTTAAATGAAGTACCCGAACATCCTGATTCGATTTATTACAATCCATCTAAATTTTATGAAGTCAGAAATGGGCTAGTCAAGTTCGACAGTTTATTGGCAAAAAAGGCTGATATAAAAGAAAATGGGATATACCTATCTAATTTCATGGATAATAGCGGTAATTGCTGCAAGGTTATAAAACAACCAAAACGATACATCAAGTGAATAATTAATACCAATACCAGAAAACAATTTGAATCAAATGAAAAAACTAAGCTACCTCTTTCTTGCTGTTACCTTATGGAGCTGCAGTACAAGCAAAAACATCAACAACCGTTCAGAAAAATGGATTACACTCTTTAATGGGAAAGATATCAAGGATTGGAATGTAAAAATCCACCACCATGATTACAATGTAAATTTTGGGAATACCTTTAGGGTTGAGGACGGGATAATACAAGTTCGTTATGATAAGTATGGCGATTTTAACGACCAGTTCGGCCATCTTTATTATAAAACACCTTTCTCCTATTATCATCTTAAGCTGAAATATCGTTTTGTTGGTGAACTGCAAAAAGGCGCACCAAGTTATACCCTACGCAACAGTGGTGTAATGTTCCATTCGCAGGACCCGAAAACGATGCCTAAGGAACAAGACTGGCCAATTTCAATCGAGATGCAGTTTTTAGGTGGCTTGAGCGACGGAAGACCGCGCCCAACAGGAAATATGTGCTCACCTGGAACCGATATTTTTTATCAGGGCAAGTTATATGATGGCCACTGCCTGGATTCTAAATCAAAAACCTACGATGGCGACCAATGGGTATCCGCAGAATTGATTGTAATGGGCGATTCGCTGGTTACGCACATCATTAATGGTGATACCGTTTTGCAATACAGCAAACCCCAGATTGGCGGAGGTGTAGCCAACCGTTACGATCCAAAAATTAAAATTGATGGCAAAGCACTTAAACAGGGTTTTATCGCTTTACAAAGTGAAGGACAGCCGGTAGATTTCAAGGATATCCAGATCATGGAACTTCCTCACACTGGCCATAAAAAATCTAATTAAACATTTTATCATATCATACGTTAGAAGAGCATGAAAGTTGCACTAATTACAGGAGGAAGTAAAGGAATCGGTTTCGGTATTGCCGAAGCCCTTTTAAAAGACGGTTACAAAGTAGCCATAACCAGCAGAACAATTGCAAGCGCAAACCAGGCCGCATCACATTTGGTGGCGCATGGCGATGTACTGGCCATTGAAGCAGATGTTTCCAATTTTACTTCACAGCAGGATGCCGTAAAATTAATCCTTGAAAAGTGGGGGCAGTTGGATGTACTTATTGCCAATGCAGGCATCGGTCATTTTGCACCTATTGACGAATTGGATATCAATTTATGGAAAGAGACTATTGATACCAATTTAACCGGTGTTTTTTACAGCATCAAAGCTACGGTTGAAGAAATCAAAAAAGCCAAAGGACATATTTTCACAATATCGAGTTTGGCCGGAACCAATTTCTTTGCAGGAGGCGCTGCCTACAACGCCAGCAAGTTTGGTTTAACAGGGTTTACCCAATCGGTAATGCTCGATTTAAGAAAATATGGCGTAAAGGTGAGTACCATTATGCCAGGATCGGTAGCCAGCCATTTTAACGATCATCAACCCGATTCGGAAAACGACGCCTGGAAAATCCAGCCGGAGGATATGGGTAAACTGATTGTTGATCTTTTGGCCATGCCAGCCAGAACATTGCCAAGCAAGGTAGAAATCAGGCCAACAACGCCGAAAGGGTAATGGAGAATGGAAGAGATGAGATGGATGATGGACCAAATCAATTTCATTAATCATTTATAACTCTGGGAGATCAATAATAGCTTCCCAGAAATCCTTCAGGTTTAATGTTCCAACGGGTATTTCCAGCCAACAATAAACAATCAATTAAACAAAATACCCTTACTTTATTACAAGCTAAACTCTTTTTCTAGAGTGGTCATCTTGTAGATCCGATAGCTGTAGGATTTATTTCAATATTTTCCAGCTAAAAAAGATGCTGAAATAAATTCAGCATGACGATATAATTTTTTTCATAAAAAAAGTCCCGATTTTCATCGGGACTTTTTAATGATTCTTTAAAGAATGCTTATTCAGCGATTACTTCAAAAGGAACCTGAACTTTAACTTCTTTGTGTAAGTTTAAGTTAGCAACATATTCGCCAACAAATTTAGGTTCAGTTTCGAAAGTAATACGACGACGGTCTACATCAAAACCCTGAGCTTTTAATGCTTCAGCAATCTGGATGGTATTAACCGCTCCAAAGATTTTTCCGCTTTCGCCTGCTTTAGCACCGATTGAAAGTTTAACATCAGTTAAACGCTCAGCAACACCTTCAGCATCTTTTTTAATTTTATCTTGTTTGAAAGCAGCTTGCTTCAAGTTTTCAGCTAAAACTTTTTTAGCAGAAGAAGTAGCCAATGCTCCAAATCCTTGAGGGATTAAATAGTTACGGCCATAACCTGGCTTTACTGTAACTACATCATCTTTCTCGCCAAGGCCTTTAATATCTTGTTTTAAAATAATTTCCATATCTCTAGCCTCCTATTTTAATTGATCAGCAACGAAAGGTAACAAACCGATATGACGGGCACGTTTAACTGCCTGAGCCACTTTACGTTGGAATTTTAACGAAGTACCAGTTAAACGGCGTGGTAATAATTTACCTTGATCGTTAATAAATTTCAACAAGAAATTTGCATCCTTGTAATCGATGTATTTAATTCCGTTTTTCTTGAAACGGCAATATTTTTTACGGTTATCCTCTACTTTAGGGGCGGTTACGTATTGTATTTGTTCTCTTGCCATTACGCTGCAACCTCCTTAGTTTTTTTGTTAAAAGCACCACTACGCTTTTTCTCATTGTAAGCAATTGCGTGTTTGTCTAAACGGATTGTTAAGAAACGTAACACACGCTCATCGCGTTTTAATTCAAGCTCTAATTTTGCGATCAACTCACCTGAACATTTGTATTCGGTTAAGTTGAAGAATCCGTTTGATTTTTTCTCAATTGGATACGCTAATTTTCTCAAACCCCAATTATCCTCTTGGACAATTTCGGCTCCGTTATCTACAAGAATTGCTTTGTATTTGGCTAATGCCTCTTTAGCAACTTCTTCCGATAACAAAGGGGTTAGAACGATAACAGTTTCGTACTGATTCATTGTTATAAATTATGTTTTTAATTTTTAATCCCGAGGTATATTACGGGGATGCAAAAGTAACAATATATTTCTTAAAATCAAAGGATTAATAAGAAAAGGTAAAATGTAGGATGGAAAATGGACGATGGAACAACAAAAGCACTGTAATTCCATGATCTCACATCATTCCTCTCACATTTTACATTATCCATCCTACATTATACATCAAAAAAAAAGGAGACTATCTATTAAGACAATCTCCTTACATCAATTAGCTGTAATGTTTAATACGTTTGTATCGTTTTAACAAAACTCTCATCTTTAAACTTAACCACAAAGGTTAATTCTTTTGAATCTGTTTTGCTGATGTTGAATTTTTTGGTCAACTGCGCTTTATCTTTAAATGTTTCGTTGTAAACCTCATCATTGTATTCGTTGTATACTTTAACTTCGATCGGGTTTTTATCAAGGTTATCCAGGTTAAGGGTAACTACCTTATCATCTTGAGTATAAACCGGTTTAAATACGTTCGATATTTTTGGCTCCGAAACAAGTGCTTCACCATCTTTGATCGTTACTGTATATTTTGCCAATTTAACATCAGACTCTACTTTAAGCACATAGTTTCCGTCAGGAAGTGCATTTAAATCATAAATTTTGCTTGAGGCCGCTGAGGCATGGATGTTTTCTTCGAACAATACTTCTTCATCTGAACCAATAAGTGATAAATTAACATCTTCTGCTTTATCTACAGAAAAACGGATAAATTTATCTTTTTCGCCTTTTACTTGTAGTGTAAAATTATCATCGTTAGCGTGAACACCCGTAGCAGTAAAAAACAACGCTGCTATTAAACCGATTTTTAAGAACTTTTTCATAACCAATATTTTTAAAGAGTTAATCATTATATGATGGCACTAAGGTAAGGCGCTAATTGGGATATAGTGAGTTGCATATTTTCCACTTTCTATGCTATATTACCCCAACAATACGCTCATTTGACAAAAAGCTATAATAAAGCATATTTTTTATGTATTTTGGTGAAATAATTTAGCAGATATGAAACCAAGTTTCGAGGTTGTTGAACCCTCTTTCGGGAGTTCGTTCTATTATTCGAAGTATGTAGAAAACGCCAACAATATGGCACACCTCTGGCATTACCACCCAGAGATCGAAATGGTATTTGTAAATGGCGGCGCCGGAAAAAGGCAGATCGGCAGTCACGTTTCCTATTATACCGATGGTGATCTGATCCTGATCGGCAGCAACCTCCCCCACTGCGGTTTTACCGATACCAATACCGGAAATAAAAATGAAACCGTTATCCAGATGAAGCCGGAATTCCTTGGCGACATCTTTTTAGGTCTGCAGGAAATCAAAGGCATCCACGAGTTATTCGATAAAGCAAAGGCCGGAATCGCTTTTGGGGCCGAAACCATGCTTGCGGTTGGCGACAGGATCGAAATGATGGATGACCAGCCGCCATTCGAAAGACTGCTCACATTACTAAGCGTTTTAAAGGATCTTGAACTGACCGATGATTATAAAATCTTAAATGCCGATGGCTTTTCGATGGAAATGCAGGTACAGGATAACGACCGCATCAATATGATATTCAACTATGTGAAAGACCATTATCAGGAACAGATCAGTTTACAGCATGTGGCAGAAATGTCGAGCATGACTGTTCCTTCCTTTTGCCGTTATTTCAAAAAAATCACCAAAAAAACCTTTACACATTTTGTAAACGAATACCGCGTGGTGCATGCCTCAAAACTGCTGGCCGAAAAACCCATCAGTATTGCCAACATTTCTTATGAAAGTGGCTTTAACAACTTTAGTCACTTTAATAAATTATTTAAGGAATTTACAGGTAAAAGTGCTTCAGAATATAGACATGAGCTGAAATCGGTGATTAAATAATTCGCACCTCTTATTTAACAGAATTAGCGGGCAGTAACCAAATTTTTAGTTATACTTGTTTTTCAATCTAAAGCAATGAAAAACAGTTCTCTCCATCAAAAAATTGTATTAACCTTCTTTCTATCTATAGCTACAATTGGCCTGCATGCAAAAAAAACGATAAACAATCCCACAAGAAGTTTTAACCGTACTTCCCAGAATTTTAAAATTACAAAAATAGCCACACCAGATACAGAAAATGCCTGGAAAATCAATGAGGGTGTACAGGAAGAAAATAAAAACTTACTACCGGCTACACTTTACACAAGTTGGTACAATAAAAACAACAGTAACCTCGAAATTTCCTTTTATGATGAATCCGTAGTATATAACAATATAGTTTGGTTGTATAAAAACGTTGTTAAAAAAACGAACAGCAGCAATACATCCATCACCATTACCAATGGCAAAAAAACCAGACAGTTATCGGTTAGCGAATCAAGCAATGGCGAAATCAGTCTAACCATTAGCAATAAAACCATGCAGTTAAGCCGAAATCAGGAAAACTGCAAAAGAATCATCAGTAAAGAACGTTACCAACTTCCTATCCTTAAAAACGATAGTGCCATTTTTAGTGGCTATATCAAAAATTACAAGCCAGAAAAAGACATAAAAACAATGTTGCTCTATGCATCAAATATTATTTCAGGCAAAGAGGAAAAGACGTTAATAAAGATTCAGAAGAATGGATATTTTACTACAAAAGTAGGAATTCTCCACCCTACAAGACTTTTTCTAAGTCCGAAAATTAATACCGGTTACAACATTTATCTTGAGCCCGGCAAAGAACTGTTTGTCATTATTGAAGAAGAAAAAATAAAGTATGCAGGTGCACTGGCACAGTTAAATGAAGATCTTTCTAAATTATCCAAACTTAATTCATTTGACTACTTCGAAATGAAACAGAAGATCGTCAACATGACCGCGAATGATTATAAAGCTTACTGCTTAGCCCTTCAGAAAAAAGAAATTATCCAATTAGATTCGATACATCAACTTGGAAACCTTTCGGAAAAAGCTTACCAGATCACAAAACTGGATATTGTATTCAGCTACGCAGATAACATTATGCAATATAATGCGAATTATGAGTCGGCTACTGGCGATCAGAGCGAGGAGGTTAAAAAGAGGTCGAGGCGTTACCCGAACGATTATTATGATTTTTTCGATAGAAAAATGATCAATGACGAACTTTCTTTAATATCCGGGAATTACTACATTTTCGTAAACAGGGTTAAATTTCTACCTGGAACTAGACCTGACAAAGGCAGTCACTTATTCAACTATTTGGAAATGTTTAATGGGCTCAAAAAAGGAAACATTACACTTACAGCAAATGATATTGCTTTCGAAAAATTAATTTCGGTACATGGCGACTCTATTATAACCGACAGCAGCACCGAGCACATACAGGATTTATGGTTTAAAGAGCGTAGTGATTACGTAGACATTTTCGGCATTAAAGAAGCCACGAATTCCTACGTTACCCGTGCTGATTCGGCCCTTAACCTAAAATCAGGCATCTTGTTGGATCTGATGAGGTCGCAGGAACTTCTAACACCGGTTATTCTCCAGCAAAGCCCTATTAACGATACCTATGTACTATACGCTTTATCTGATATAGACAATCAGTTTGTTAAAAACTATGTTAAATTCAGAAATAATGAAACTAAAAAACAACTGATTATCAATAAAAATAACATTGGTTATTATATAAATCAAACACCACAGGTGAAAGCGGATAAAGTTTTGGAAAGCATTATAAGCAAATATCCCGGCAAGGTTATCCTGCTCGATTTTTGGGCAACCTGGTGCGGTCCCTGTCTATACGGAATCGAGGAAATAAAACCGTTAAAAGAAGAAATGAAAGACAGCAACGTGGTATTTGTTTACATAACCGACGAAACCTCACCGCTAAAAACCTATGAGAACTTGGTACCCACCATAAAAGGACAGCACTATCGGTTAAAAAGTGATGAATGGCGTTATTTAGCTGATAAATTTAAAATTACAGGCATCCCACATCAGGTGCTGATTAATAAAGAAGGGAAAGTGGTAAACCCGGCTTTAGGATTTATGGATAACGAAGAGCTTAAAAAGTTATTGAAAAAACAACTTTAACAACAATAGAAATGCAAAAATTTCTCTTATTTATATTCGCAAATCTCTCAAGTTTATCGCTTTATGCCCAGTATGTTGAGATCAATCCGGTCAACTGCAAAATAAGTGATACCGAACAAAAGAAAATAGAAAAACTGATTGCTTACGAACGCATGTTCTGTAACGAAATTTTCGAAACCAGAGAAAACATCACCGTACCGGTTAAAATAAACCTCTATGGAAAAAACAAAGATTATCGCCTGGAAAAAGTCAAATATAACGCACCCTCACCAACAGGATTCTATGTTCCAGAAATAAATGAAGCTTTTATTATGAAAGGAGGTAATTTTATAGCAGTAGCATTGCATGAGGCCAGTCATAGTATTTTTCAGTTTAACTATCAAAAAGCACCAAAATGGTTAAATGAAGGTTTAGCGGAATTTTTCGAAACATTGGATTTTGACAGCGAAGGGAATTTATATGCCTCACCACAAAGCAACCGGATTAAAAGCATTAAAGCAGGTTTAGATTTTAAAGATACCGACCGGTTAAAGACCTTTTTTAAAATATACGACGGTACTTTTTATGGCCATGGCGTAGACGACAACTACGATACCGCCTATAGCGTGATCTATTATTTTGTAAAAAACAAAAGAACAGCTGCCATAAAAAACATCATTAAACTAACCGCACAAGGCTACGATACCGAAAAAGCCATCGAACTTACCTATGGCAGTTTTAATGCATTTGAAAGAAGTTATAAACAGTTTTACAACCTGCATCCTTAAATAATGAATGAGTGAGTGAATTGTAAATGAGTGAATTTTGAATGATTGAATGAGCGAATGCTTTCGATAGATCTAACTTTACAACCTTACAACTTTCAAACCTCCCAACATTCCAACTTCCCAACATTACAACTTTCCAACTTCCCCTCAAGCACCCAACTTTTCAACATTCCAACTTTTCAATCCCACAACACCTAAATTTTTCCTATTTTCGTGCCGATGGAAAATTTTATTGTTTCTGCCCGTAAATACCGCCCAGCCACGTTCGAAACCGTAGTTGGTCAGCAGCATATTACAGGCACCTTAAAAAATGCCATCAAAAATAACCAGCTTGCCCAGGCCTTTCTGTTTTGCGGTCCGCGTGGTGTGGGTAAAACAACCTGTGCGCGTATCCTGGCAAAAACCATTAACTGTACCAACCCTACAGCAGAAATGGAAGCCTGTGGAAAATGCGACAACTGTCTATCTTTCCAAAACGGGCATTCTTTTAATGTACACGAATTAGATGCGGCATCGAACAACTCAGTAGATGATATCCGTAGTTTAATTGAGCAGGTACGCATACCGCCACAAGCTGGAAAGTATAAAATCTATATTATTGATGAGGTCCACATGTTATCGCAGAGTGCATTTAATGCCTTTCTGAAAACATTGGAAGAACCGCCGTCTTATGCCATTTTTATATTGGCCACCACCGAGAAACATAAAATCCTGCCAACCATTTTATCGCGTTGCCAGATTTTTGATTTCAACCGTATCCAGGTAGAAGATATTGCCAGTCACCTTTCAACTATTGCCGTACGCGAAAATATTGCTTTTGAAAGTGACGGTTTACACATTATTGCCCAAAAGGCAGATGGTGGATTACGTGATGCATTGTCGATGTTCGATCAGATTGCCAGTTATGCAAACAAGAACATCACCTATAAAGCCGTAATTGATAACCTGAATATTTTAGATTACGATTACTTTTTCAAACTCACTTCTTATTTAACCGCAGCTGAAGTTAGCCAAACCTTACTCCTGTTCGATGAAATTCTGAACAACGGTTTCGACGGCAATAACTTTATTAATGGCCTGGCTTCCCACTTCCGTAATTTATTGGTGGGCAAAGATGCATCAACCATTAAATTGTTAGAGGTTAGCGAAAATATCAAGCAAAAATATCTTGATCAATGCAGGCAAACAGAACTCTCGTTTCTGTTAACAGCATTGAACCTGGCCAACACCTGCGATTTAAATTACAAAAATTCTAAAAACCAACGTTTACAGGTAGAGCTGGCACTGATTAAAATGTGCCACATCCGGTCGGTCGTCAATTTAGCACAACAGCCCTTAAGCCCTAATAACACAGCAACTGACGTAGATCAGGATAAAAAAAAAACTAATGTCGTAGCTGAAAGCCCAAAGCCGAAAGCTGAAAACGAAAAGACTGTTCCTGCCTCAGCACCTGCTGTTAGCGCTCCTGTTTTACCCAACATTCCTGCAGCAGAACAACCTAAAGAAACACCAAGAGTTGGTCCACCGCCATCGGCAACTTCCATCAGCATCAATATTCCGAAAGCGAATGCGTTAGGCACACTTATCCCTTCTTTGAATGATCTTGATCGTGTAACACAGGAAGATGAAAGTGATGGTCCGAAGAAGGTTACGGGTGATGCGAGAGATCCTTTTAGTTATGATCGCTTGCTGGAGGTGTGGAGTATCTTCACCCAAAGGATGAAGGCCACGGATAGAATCAATATTTATACCATCTTAAATAATTTTGCACCAACGCTTTTAACCCCTGAATTGATCGAAATTTCGGTTGAAAGTAAAACGCAGGAACATCTGGTACAACAGGAATCTGTAGAACTTTTAAACTTCCTGAGGAATGAGCTCCGTAACTTCGGCGTAGAAGTTACCTACAAACTGATGGAACGTAAAATAGAAAACCGCCTTTATGGCAACCGCGAAAAATACGATTACCTGGTAGGAAAAAATCCAAAACTCGACGAACTGCGCCGCAGGTTTAATTTAGATGTTAACCCGTAAGCAGTTTTCAATTCACAGTTTCCAACCGTGACCTGCTAACTGGTCTTGGGCGTATCATTAATCGGATAACCTTCTTCATCTAAATCATCGCGGTTATCTTCTGGTGTCCGGGCAAGAATTTCATCCTCAGGACTCAGCTTTACACTTTCTCCGTTATCAACATGCATGCCTAACTCTTCCAGGTTATCTTCAGCAACCTCTTCATCGCGTGCATATTCATCACCAACGTAAGGATTAGCTTCATCGTAGGTAGAATCATCGTCTTTGGCACCTGCTGCTACAGTTTCATATCCCATCGGATGATCATAATCCTCATCTGTGCCTTTTACGTCAAGCTCGTAACTTTGCTTATTTTCATCATAAGAAAGATTCTCTTTATTGATTTCGCTATTTTCTGTGGTGCTATGTATTTTATCCTGCGATCCTTTATTCTCGTTATTTGCCATGGTATGGGTCTCCTTTAATTTATATGAATATAACAAAAGGATATGGATAAGGTTTGTTTAATTTGAAGTACAATCTTAAAAATTAGCTAACTTTTTTTTTGTGGGAAAGCAATACCACTGCTACTTCGGTTGAACTAGCCCCGCCCTTTGCTTAATTCCGATGAAACCTGTGAAACAAGCAAGCGCACATAAAAAATAAAAGTGTGCTCAAATCGGAATAACGCTGTCGGTCGCCCACCTTTAACGGACAGGGGTTTATTTAACGTAGAATAGCAGTACTATTTAAGCCCCCTAAACTCCTGGCTGCTATAACCTAACAGCTTCTGCAATTGCTTTTCAAAAAAAAGAGTTGTAAACTTCCGTGCTAATAGCATATTAAAAGTTGACAACTCACAAAAAAGCGCCCCGATTTTATATCGGGACGCTAATACTAAAGAGTTGTCAACTTTCCTACCAGAAGTAATTAAAGTTGACAACTCAGAAAATTTAACACCTCAGATTCGCTACAAAGAAGCCAAAGAAGTATTCAATGTTTCGCTTGGACGCATTGCTTTACTTGCCAATTCATCATTAGGGTTATAATAACCGCCAATATTTTGAGGTTTGCCCTGAGAACCGATCAACTCTTGGTTAATTTTGGTTTCGTTTTCCAACAAGGTTTTAGCCAATGGTGCAAATCTAGCTTGCAAATCAGCATCCTTTGTTTGAGCCGCTAAAGCTTCAGCCCAGTATAAAGCCAAATAAAAGTGAGAACCACGGTTATCGATCGTACCTAACTTTCTTCCAGGAGATTTATCCGTTGCCAGGAATTTAGCATTGGCCTCATCCAAAGCATCAGCCAATACCTGCGCCTTTGCATTATTTTGTGTTTGAGATAAGTGCTCTAAAGAAGCCTGAAGTGCCAGGAATTCACCAAGCGAATCCCAACGCAAATAACCTTCTTCAATAAACTGCTCAATGTGTTTTGGGGCAGAACCACCGGCACCGGTTTCGAACAAACCACCACCATTCATTAAAGGAACAATTGAAAGCATTTTAGCAGAAGTTCCCAATTCCAAAATCGGGAATAAATCTGTTAAATAATCACGCAATACGTTACCGGTAACCGAAATGGTATCTAAACCTTTACGGATACGCTCCAAAGTAAATTTAGTGGCTTCAATCGGCGCCAAAATACGGATGTCTAAACCAGCAGTATCGTGGTCTTTTAAATAGGTGTTTACTTTAGCAATGATTTCTCTATCATGTGCTCTTTTTTCGTCTAACCAGAAAACTGCAGGAGTTTCTGACAAACGTGCTCTGTTAACGGCTAGTTTAACCCAATCCTGAATCGGCGCATCTTTAGTTTGGCACATGCGGAAGATATCGCCTTTTTCTACTTTCTGATCGAAAAACACATTACCATCAGCATCAGTCACCCGGATAATCCCTGAACCAGTAGCCTGGAAAGTTTTGTCATGTGAACCATATTCTTCTGCCTTTTGAGCCATTAAACCAACATTTGGTACCGAACCGATGGTGGTTACATCGAAAGCACCATTTGCTTTACAGTCGTCGATGGTAGCGGTGTAAACACCAGCGTAAGAACGGTCTGGAATTAAAGCAATGGTATCTTGCGCTTTGCCTTCTTTGTTCCACATCTGACCCGAAGTACGGATCATTGCCGGCATAGAAGCATCAACAATCACATCCGATGGCACATGTAAGTTGGTAATTCCTTTATCAGAATTAACCATGGCCAAAGCCGGACCGTTTTCTATGGCCTGTGCCAAAGCGGCTTCCACTTCAGCTTGTTTGGCATTGCCAGCAATCTTTGCATACACATCGCCCAAACCATTGCGGGTATCAATATTCAGTTCTTTGAAAAGATCTGCGTATTTAGTAAACACATCTGCAAAATAAACTTCAACAATGGCACCGAAAATAATCGGATCAGAAACTTTCATCATCGTTGCTTTTAAGTGGGCAGATAATAAAACGCCTGCTGCTTTTGCTTCAGCAATTTCTTTCGCTACAAAAGTTTTCAATGCCGATAAACTCAATGCAGAGCTATCAATCACCTCTCCTGCTTTTAATGGCGATAAACCTTTCAATTCGGTTACTGCACCATCCGCACCTACAAATTCAATTTTAAACTGACCTGCTTCGGCAACAGTAGTAGATTTTTCTGAACCGTAAAAATCGCCTTCAGTCATGCTTACTACTTTGGTTTTCGAATCTGCTGACCATTTACCCATCGAATGTGGATTTTGTTTGGCGTAGTTCTTAACCGCTTTAGGTGCTCTACGGTCGGAGTTACCTTCACGTAAAACAGGGTTAACAGCCGAACCTAAAACTTTGGCATATTTAGCTTTAATTGCTTTTTCTTCATCACTCTGTGCATTATCAGGATAATTTGGAATGGCGAAACCCTGAGCTTGTAACTCGGTAATGGCACCAACCAATTGTGGGATAGAGGCAGAGATATTTGGTAATTTGATAATGTTTGCTTCCGGAGTGGTAGCCAATGCACCAAGCTCTCCCAAAGCGTCACCAATTTTTTGATCGTCTTTTAAATACTCAGGAAAGTTTGCCAAAATTCTTCCTGCTAAAGAAATATCTCTGGTTTCTACATCAATACCCGCTGATGCGGTAAAAGCTTGTACGATAGGTAAAAGTGAGTAGGTTGCCAACATTGGCGCCTCATCGGTTTTGGTGTAGATAATTTTTGATGTATTTGACATGTTTATATTGATTTTGCTTATTAAAGTTAAATATTCAACCGGCTTCAAGATTTGCAAACCGGTCTTTTTAAAATCGCCTAAAGATAAAATAATCGAATGAATTAAGGAACATCACAATGTTATTTATGAAGTAGATGCATTATTACTTTAGTAAAATGTTAATGACGGTAATTGTTTTGGAGCGCAGGACAATTCGCTTTTTTATATATTTATGATGAGAATGTACCACTTGCTTAATAAAATTTTAACGACGGTAAATTGTTTGGAGCGCAGGGCCATTCGCTTTTTTTATCGTTACCCCAGCTTTCCGCTATATCCCGATGAAATATCGGGGATACCGCTTCGATCAGGGCTATAAACCTGGACCTGTGGTACGGAAAACCGGCATAGTGGCAGAAAAATGGTCAAGGAAGAAACTAACCAATGCAATAATTGCTTTCCAACAAACAAGAAAGGATAACATCCTAATGTTATTACAGCGCAAATTGCTCCACTAATATGATTTGTCGCCACCCATGGCGCGAAGCTTTCAAAATAAACAGACCTTACCTTCTTAATATTTTGGCTAAACTTTTGTAGGATCAAAAGCTTATATATCTATCTATTTTAAATTTTTTAATTGAAATGACCGAACCTACCCTAGATCAGCTGTTAAACGCCAGAAAATTCGAAGAGGCGAAAACACTGATGCAAAACGGCGAAAAGCTCTCTAAAACCATCCAGGAACATCAAAAATCATCTATTTTGGATAACCTCGTTCGAGAGAAACAATACGAAATCCTCAAAATGATGGTGAAAGATAAAACCATCGAAACCGACATCTACGAATTCGATAATTTTGACAAAAGTATTTTTCAAAGTATCGTCCGCAGTCTTGGCAATACGGACGAAGACATCGCATTCTTTAACGATTTCATTACGCATTTCGATAACTTAAATGATGAAGTCAATGCCAAAACCTTATTGGCTTATCTGTTCGAAAACGGAGTGAGTTTAGGCTTGATCAAGGCCTGTATCGATGCCGGTTGTGCCACTAACTTTAAAACCAACGCCGAAGAAAACTATATCCATCAGGTGGTAAAAAGTTTCATCCGCCGTTATGGACTAAATGATGAGCAGACCACCGACTTATTAAAAGGATATATCGACATCCTGATTAACGAGGGCGTTGATATAAATGAGGGTAATGTGGTACAAGAAACCCCACTCATTACCACTATAAAATCTAACAAGAAAAATTTAATCGCACATTTGCTCGAAAACGGTGCCGATCCCAATCATACCGACCGTGATGGGAATTCGGCATTCTTTTATGCAGTGGTCCATTCGCAAAGTGAAAGTGTATATGATACCTTGCGCGATTTCGCTTCACCAGATTTCGATCAGATCAATAAAGATGGGGTAAACCTGTTGTTCGAATACGTGCGTATGATGTCGAACAGCGAAAGCGGCGTTAACTTTCTTAAAAAACTGATTGAAGATGGTGCTGATTTATACCAAACCAGCAAATGGTATAGCGCAGATAAAACGCCGTTGGATGTAATTGCCGAAAAACAGGCGGATATTTTACAGGCCGTAATGGAAACCGGAAAGGTTGATATCAATAGAACCGATGACGAAGGCAATACCCTCTTGCATAAAGTTTGCGCCTACAACGTAAATTATGAGGCCGACAAAGCGAAGGAAACTTATCGTAAAGTAAAAATCCTGATCGAAAATGGTGCAGATACTGCCGTATCGAACGACAAAGATCAGACCGCATTGATGCTCGCTTCGGATGATAACCTGAAAATAAAAACTGTTGAACTGCTCATGAAACAATCTTAATATATGTCGATGTCATTTATAATTGCCTGCGAAAGCGGCAAACGAAAAATTGCCGAACTTTTATTGGCCAACGGAGAAGTAGAAATAGGTTATACCGATGAAAAAGGCAGAACCGCCCTCCATTATGCCGCCCACCGTGGCTACTTAGATCTTGTTCAGATTTTAATAGATCGCGGCGCAGACTTAGACTACGAAGACCATGCAGGCGAAACACCATTGTACTTTGCCTGTTTACAAAAACAGAAACAAACTGCACTTTATTTACTCGATAAGGGAGCTAGAATTGACATTAAAGATTTAAAGGGGAACAGCCTGTTGCATTTAACAGCGCAGAGCGGACAGATCGAGGTACTGGAAAAACTGCTCAACAAAGGCTTGGCTGTTGATGGTGAAAACAACGAAGCAGAAACACCCTTACTTATCGCCTCAGCCTGGAGAAACAAGGAAATTGTTCAAAAGCTATTGGAATTTGGTGCCAACATCAATACCACCAATAAACATGGCGATTCGCCATTGATTTTTGCAGTCAAATCTAAAAACACGCCAATGGTTGAGCTCATTCTCGATAAAGGTGCAAACATTAACCATATTAACCACGCTGGGGAATCAGCGTTATTGCTTGCCTGTTACGATGCCAACCGGATGCTTACCAAAATCCTGGTAGAAAAAGGCGCAGATGTATTCGTTTCCTCAAAAGATGGCCTTTCGCCAATCTGGTATGCCTGTGCCAATAATCAGAAAGAAATTGTCGATTTATTTTTAGCTAACGGTGTGGATGTAAATTATGCAAAACCACTTTCGGGTAAAGACGACTCGATGTATTCGTATCTCGAATGGGTAGAAACGGCCAATAACATTTCCATTTCGGCCAGTTTTTCTTTTGATAACAGTTACAGTTACGGCGGCGAAAGCATGTTGCATGTAGCAGCAAAAAGCGGGCATTTGAGTATGCTAAAAATGTTAATGGAAAAAGGTGCAAATGTGAATATCCAGGATGAAAGTGGAAACACTGCGTTACATTATGCTGCAGCAAACGGCAAAAAAGATGCTGTAAAATTTTTAATCGAACAGATGGCCGATCCCAGCATCGTAAACGTAAAAGAGCAAAAAGCAATCGATTATTCGAACATTAAAGGTTTTAACGAAATTACAGAACTGCTGTTAAAATCTGGTCCTAAAAGCGATTTGCACCAGCCTTTGAAATCTACTCGCGTAGAACAAAATACGCCGCCCATAAAAAACGATATGTCTTCAAAAAAGCAGGCTTTATTGGACTTGAAAGAACTATTGGATGCCGGAATATTATCACAGGAAGAATTTGATGCAGAAAAGGCAAAAATTTTGAAAGGCTAGCCCTTTAATTGATAAAAGTTTGATTAAATTTTTAAGCTTAAAAATTTAGTTATAAATTTATATACTATCTATGGATTTCGGAGCTTATCCGCATCCATAGATAGTATAAATTATCGCTCATCAAATGAAAATTACCGCAAAACTCCTCAGCATTCTAATTCTGTTCTCCTTTCAAACTGTTTTTGCACAAAGTGCCGAAGATAAGGCGTTGGCAAAAACCAAAGCGCAGGAGGCCTACAAGCTCGAAGACGAACAGGGCAAATTCGACGAAGCCATCAAATTGTTGGAAGAATCTCAAAAATTAGATCCCGAAAACATTACTTATCCTTACGAACTGGCCTATTCTTATGCCGGCAAAAAAGACCACCAGAAAGCAGTCGAAATTTTAGAAAAACTGACCAAACACAAAGATGTTTATGATTTGGTCTATCAATCACTTGGCAATAATTACGATTATCTCGGTCAGCCCCAAAAAGCCATGAAAACCTATGAAACAGGACTTAAAAAATTTCCAAAATCTGGAAAAATATATACCGAGCTGGGCAATATGCAATTGAACAAACAAGATTTCAATTCGGCTTTAAAGTATTACGAAAAAGGAATAGAAATGGAACCTGCATATGCTGCAAACTATTACAGGGCCTCAAAAATATTTCTCGGTTCTACTGAAAAAATATGGGGGATGTTGTACGGCGAAATATTTATGAACCTCGACAGGAACTCCAAGCGTACCGCCGAGATGAGCAAACTGCTTTTCGATACCTACAAAAATCAGATCCAGATTAATGGCGACACAATCAAAATTTCATTTGCCAAAAACCATACCCTTTCCCTCGATGCCATAAAGGATCCTAAAAGTTTTAAGATGCCTTTTACAATAGTATATGAAATGCAGCTTACTCTAGCCGCTGCAGGCCAAAAAGAAATCACATTGAATAGTATCAGTGAAATTAGAAGTAAATTTCTGAAGGGTTATACTGGGGCGGGAAACGATAAAAAATTTCCGAATATCCTTTTCGATTATCAGCAAAAATTATCCGAGCAAGACTTTTTAGAGCCTTATAACCACTGGATTTTAATGATGGGCGACGAGGTTGCTTTTAATAAATGGCAACTTGGCAACGGTTCCAACTGGAACAGTTTTATGAAATGGTTTGACGAAAATGCACTTTCGGTTGATGATACCCATAAACTTTATCGTTTACAATACCAATAATCTCTATAAACGCACTAAAAAATTCGTCATGAAAAGCTTTAAACCCTCAATATTTGTAATCTTTTTCTTGTCCATCTTCATCTACAGCTGCTCCCCAAAACTTTACGTGGATGAAAATAAACGTTATCAGGCAGGAACACTCACCGATGCGCAGGTAGACTCGTTGCATCTTTTCTTAAAAGAAAATCAAAGGCTGGCACTTAAAGACACCATTATCATCAAATACGATTTCAATAAAGATGATTGCTGGAACAGCTTAAGTTATCAGAATCCAGAGTTTCTAAACAATGTGAGGTGGACATTCCAAAAAAATATTCTCGAAAAGGCCGAAGCCAGACCAAAAGTAGCCATCTATCAATACCGCGAAGTAGGCGAAAGTTTTAGTCCGGTAAAATCAAAAGGGCTGGAAATAGAAACCGATCCCGGCTTTCTGAAAAAACTGTTATTTAAAGAGAATACTTCTTGCGGTACTTCAGCAATTATCCTACCCAACGGAAAATTTTTACTGGTAAAATCAGATCCTCAGTTCTCTGCCCTGCTTTTGAATGCAAAAGATATCGAGAAAAAACTACTGGAAAACCTGGTGAAATAAAATCTATAAAATTCTGGTTGTATTGCATAAACGATTTAACAAATCCTTAACTAAATCTTTGGTTATGATACCGTAATTTAGTTTTAACTAATCGTTTTAATTAACATCACTCAACCGGAAAATTATGCTCAGATTTCTTTGCGTCAACACCTTTATCTTAAAGGTTGCCTGATGTCTTGTCGATCAGCAGATTCTGATCGAAAGGGCACATCACTATTCTAAAATTTCTATCAAGCATATTAAAAATATTTCCCTGCACATCATCACGATGTATTAATAGGGATAACAATCTGCGCTCTCTCAAGGAAGGTACTTCAGGGTCCTTTCCTTTTATTATTACCTGGTTGTGGCAATTCTGCCCAAATCAAAAACATCTATCCCATTTCGATGTTATTTTTCTAAGGATATTAAAACCGTTTAACATGAAAAATAAGATTTTTTACGCATCAATCCTCTCCACAGCAGTTCTTTTCGGATGTCAATCGAATTCAAATTCGCAAAAACAGGGAGAAGATACCACAGTAACCACCAAAGCAGGTGTAATAGATTTACCAGCACCTGATACCAACGCCGCCAAAAGTAAATTTAGCAAGGTAATTGGCTGGCCGGAGGGTAAAACACCCATTGCCCCTGAAGGATTTGTGGTGACCAAATTCGCGTCCAACATCAAAAGTCCACGCAACACCTATATCGCACCCAATGGTGATGTTTTGGTGGCACTTTCCAATTCAGAAAGAAGTACTGCGGAAGCGGTGGCCAACACAGTAACGGGTAAATCAAAATCTGAAGTACCTGGAAAAAGTGCCAATACCATTTTGCTTTATCGCGACGATAATAAAGATGGCAAACCCGAAACCGTTACTACCTTTTTAAATGGACTCAATCAACCTTTCGGCATGTTGATTATCGGTAATTCATTTTACGTGGCCAATACCGATGGTTTATGGCGGTATCCGTATGAAACCGGTGATACCAAGATAACGGCAACAGGGAAAAAGATTTTAAGTCTGCCTGCGGGAGGTTACAATAACCACTGGACCAGAAATCTGATTACCAATGCCGATAAAAGCAAAATTTATGTTACCGTTGGATCGGGAAGCAACGTTGGCGAAAATGGTATGGAAAATGAAGTGCGAAGAGCCAATATACTAGAAATCAACACCGATGGAACCGGCGAAAAAGTTTATGCCAGCGGTTTGCGCAATCCCGTTGGGATAGATTGGGCACCAACTACCAATATGCTTTGGACAGCGGTTAATGAGCGTGATGGATTGGGAGATGATCTGGTACCAGATTACATTACCAGTGTAAAACCGGGCGCTTTTTATGGCTGGCCATTTTCTTATTACGGCCAGAACGAAGATCCGAGGTTAAAAGGTAAAAACCCGGAGATGGTTAAAAAAGCAATTGCACCAGATGTACCTGTTGGCGCACATACGGCATCTTTAGGCCTGGCTTTTTATAAAGGCACAAAATTCCCTCAAAAATATCAGGGTGGTGCATTTATCGGTCAGCACGGGTCGTGGAACAGATCGGCAATTTCTGGTTATAAAGTAGCCTTCGTTCCCTTTAAAGATGGAAAACCTATCGGAAAACCTGAAGACTTTTTAACCGGATTTGTTGCCAATGCCGATAAGGCAGAAGTATACGGCCGTCCGGTGGGTGTTACCCTAACACCAGATGGGGCGCTTTTAGTAGCTGATGATGTAAGCGGCGTAATTTGGAAGGTTGCTGCAAAATAATGAATACAATAGCCACAGATGCGCAGAATATGTTAAATTTATCTGCCAAATCTGTGGCTAAACCATCAATCCTTATCCTCTTGAAACCGAACCTTACCTTACTCTTTACTCTATTTTCATTTACCTGCTTAGCACAGAGCATCAAACCCGATTCGGTAAAAAAGCTCAGCGAGGTTTCGGTAAAAGGTTATTATAACCATCAACCCTTATTAAGATCGGTATCTGCTGTAAATCTGGTTGATAGCAGCGCAATCAGAAACCAGCAAATCAGCTCATTGGTGAGTACATTTAACAGTGTGCCTGGAGTGAGAATGGAAGAACGTTCGCCAGGCAGTTACCGTTTATCGCTTCGTGGCAGCTTGTTGCGCTCGCCTTTTGGCATTAGAAATATTAAAATTTATGTCGATGATTTCCCGTTAACCGATGCTGGTGGCAATACCTATTTAAATGCATTGGATGTAACTGCAGTTGGCACCATCGAAATATATAAAGGACCCGAAGCCAGTATATTTGGGGCAAATACCGGAGGTGCGGTTTTGATTAACCCGCCAGGTGTTGCTCAGAATGAAATTAGTGCTTCTGCCATAACGGGTTCTTACGGACTCTTTCATCAAACCGCCGACATTAAACACCGGTTTAAAAATTACAGTTTTAGCTTTACTGAGGGTTATCAGAAAAGCGATGGTTTCCGTCAGAACAGTGCGATGGACCGAAAATATTTCCAAACCATGCACCAGTGGAACTACAGTACTGCCGGAAGTTTAAAAGCTTTTGCCTTTTACAGTGATTTGGCATACAGTACTCCCGGAGGTTTAACAGCTACTCAGTTAGATCAGGATCCAAAACTGGCACGCCCGGCAACACCTACCATCCCTGGTGCCATTTCACAGCAGGCCGCCATTTACAATAAAACCATTTTCGGAGGTCTATCCAATTCGTACCAGATCAATACACATTTTAAACATGTTATTGCGTTGTTTACCTCATATACCGATTTCAAAAATCCTTTTATCACCAATTACGAAAAACGTTATGAAAGCACTTTGGGCTTACGCACATTTTTAGATTATGCCCGGGAAAATGAGGATTTTAAATTTAATGCGCAGGTTGGATTGGAAAGTTCGGCAACCAAGAGCCAGATTAATAATTTCAACAATAATGGCGGAGAAGCAACTGCCATGCAAGCATCCGACCGTTTAAAAGCCAGTCAGGATTTTGCCTACTTAAGATTAAACTTCGATATCAACAGCAAGTTGCTGATCGAACTCGCCTCAAGTCTGAATTTCTATAAGTATCAATATGAAAGTTATTTCCCTGTTGCCATTGCTTCTCAACAGCGGAAATTCGATGCGCAATTTATGCCCAAAGTAGCACTATCTTATTTATTGACAAACGATTTTTCGGTCAGGGCTTCTGTAAGCAAAGGTTACTCACCACCCACCATTGCCGAAGTAAGATCTTCCGACAATAACATCAACAACAATCTGCAGGCAGAATCAGGCTGGAATTATGAATTGGGTTTGCGTTACAAAACAAAGAACAACCGTTTTTATGCCAACGGCAATATATTCCTTTATCAATTAAAGGATGCCATCGTAAGAAGGTTAAATCAAAATGATGCTGAATATTTTATCAATGCCGGCGGAACCAAACAGGAAGGTATCGAACTGGAAACAGCCATCTGGATCATCAGAAATCCTTCTTCTTTTTTAACAGGACTGCAATTGAGAAGCAATTATACTTTTAGCCATTTTAGGTTTGAAGATTTTGTAAGCGGCAACACCGCCTATAGCGGTAACAAACTGACTGGTGTTCCGGAAAACATCTTGCTTACGAGTTTAGAGTTTAACTTTCCAAAAGCATTTTACCTGTTCGTTCAGCACAACTATACTTCTACCATACCGTTAAATGATGCCAATACTGTTTTTGCAAAAAGGTATCACTTGATAGAAGCAAAAGCCGGCATCCGTAATTTAAGGATAAGTAAAACCCATCTCGAAGTATTTGCAGGAGTAAATAATTTACTGAATGTTAATTATAGTCTGGGCAACGATTTAAATGCTGCAAATGGAAGGTATTTTAATCCTGCAGCAGGAATCAATTTTTACACTGGCTTAACTGTAAAACTTTAATAATCAAAATCCCACCAATAGCTATTCGCCATGTGGTGGGATTTACTGAAGCTAAAATGCAGTAGCTTTTTCATTTTCTCGGATCAACACTTCGCTAACGATGATGTTTGTAGTATAGTTTTTTTTTCCATCCTTTCCGTTATAAACTCCGGTTTCTAACCTACCCTCTACGGTTAAACCAGTACCCTTTTTAATCTGCGCTTCCGCTATTTCAGCTTTTGCGTTCCAGAAAGTTAAGGTAAACCAATTTACTTTTTTTGTTTCCTCACCTTTAGCATCTCTGTAAAACTCGTTTATAGCCAAATTTACTTTAGCTATTTTATGAGATCCTACAACTTTCACTTCAGCATCTGCACCTGCAAATCCACTTAATACTACTTTGTTAACTGCACTTTCCATAATCTTTAATTTTAAGTTTCTAAATGTTTAACGAACAGCTGTCACCACGATAACCGACACCACAAAAGTGCAAACAGGGGCAAAAATTAGTCGGATTGTAAATATTTATAGTCGTTTATAAACGTTTATACTTGGATAAACCGCATTTATAACCTCAAATGAGGCTTTTTATTTTTTTTCATTCAATCATTTTATTTTATAATTTAGGGCATCATCCCATAATAAAAAAAATGAAATTATTATGGAACGTTTATCTCTAGATTGCGGAACCCTGGTAAAAGGGAGAACCGATATAAAATTTTGCAACGACTCATGTCGCAACAACTACAACAACCGCTTAAAGATTGAGGATAACCAGGTTATCAAACGGGTAAACACTATTTTGAAGAAGAATCGAACTATCCTCATGCAACTTAATCCTAATGGTAAGGTTAAGGTTTCCCGAAAAAAATTAATCACTGCCGGCTTCAATTTTGACTACCATACCTATAACTACACGGCTCAGAATGGAAATACTTATATTTTCTGTTACGAATATGGATACCTGATTTTAAAAGGAGACAGCTTCTTACTGGTTAGAAGAGAAGAAAAGCTTTGGTTGGCCTAATGGAAATCAAAATTGCCTGTTCAAATCGCTTAAAGACAGGAATTCGGGAAGAAGGTGTGGTTAGATTTTTTTATTGTTGATGGGATTGCTAGATTTATAGCCTTATGATTAACTATAATAACAAACTTTTCAGCCCCATCAGCAATACTGAAAATGGAGAAACTTCAAATGAAACCATTTTTAAATATAAACAGAGAGGTAATGTGCTTACCGCCGAATATGATGGCGGTAAAATTATTTCTGGCCATTTAATCGGTCTAGTTGATGAAAACGGTTGTATCGAAATGCGTTATCATCAGGTAAATCATCAGGGAGAACTCATGACCGGGATCTGTTACTCAACACCTGAACTATTGGAAAACGGTAAAATCAGGCTCCATGAAACATGGGAATGGACATCGGGTGATAGATCGAAAGGTGAATCGGTTATAGAGGAAAAATAATTAGCTAATTCCTTAACGATTTTAATGCCTTAGTGGTCAAAATTTATCTTTGTAGAACACAATGGCAATTCTCAACTGCCTTATTTATGATTATCACGCTAAAATCGATTAAATTGCTACCAACCACCATTAAAAACTTAATTTTGATTGGCAGGTACCCCTATAGATTTTAAGCGAATATGCCAGTAAAAGAAAGTCCGATAAAACATTTGCCTTCTGTGTTAAAAACTGCTGCCGATTTGGTATACCATCCTTTAGGTTATCAAATCAACAACCTACAAATGGAAAGTGAAAGTCAGGAATATTTAGCCTGCACCTTTAAATTAAACGGTTTAAAAATCAAACACCGTCTTTCAAAAATCACCCCAAACAAAACCGGGCAATTTGTTACGATATGGAAACGGAATGATGCCGGCATTACCGCTCCGTTTGATGATCAGGATGATTTTGATCTGGCGATCATCACAGCAAAAAGCAACAATAATTTCGGCCAGTTCATTTTCCCAAAGGCAGTGTTAGCGCAACATAAAATTATAACCAAAAATGGTATCGAAGGCAAAAGAGGGATCAGAGTTTATCCTCCCTGGGATACCGTAAGCAATAAACAGGCAGAGAAAACCCAGCAATGGCAAGTTGCGTATTTTCTCGCTATTGATACAGATCAACCTATCGATCTCGTATTAGCCAAGAAATTAATGGAGATCTAGGTTAAAACTTAAATTAAACATAGCAAGTTTCGGGTAGTTTACCGTTTCTTCCCATAGTACTTTTGGATATAAATTATTCAAGACCATGAAAGCACAAGAAGAAATTAATTTCAATAGGATAGCCGAAGCCATCAGCTATATCAAGGCCAATTTTAAAGCGCAACCGGGACTAGAAGAAATTGCCGAGCAGGTAAATTTAAGCCCCTTTCATTTTCAAAGGTTATTTAGTGAGTGGGCCGGTACCACACCAAAGCGCTTTTTGCAATACATCAGCATTGGCTACGCCAAAGAAATGTTAAAAGAAAATCAAAGTTTATTCGATACTGCCCTCGAAACCGGTTTATCCGGAACCAGCAGACTGCACGATCTTTTTGTAAACATTGAAGGCATGACACCTGGTGAATATAAAAACGGCGGCGAAAACCTTCACATCAATTACAGCTTTGCAGAAAGCCCATTTGGAAATATTATTGTGGCAAGTACTTTAAAAGGAATCTGTCATATTGCTTTTTATGATGATGAAAGCATCGCATTGGCCAACCTTCAACGGTCTTTTCCTGCAGCCAGCTACCAACAGATACTGGACAAGGAGCAGCAAAATGCATTGTATATTTTTAGTCACGATTGGAGCAAACTGCACCAGATTAAACTCCACTTAAAAGGAACTGATTTCCAGTTAAAAGTTTGGGAAGCTTTGCTAAAAATTCCAATGGGTAAATTGGCCACTTACGGAAACATCGCTAAACAATTGCAGAACCCTAATGCATCCAGGGCTGTGGGTTCGGCCATTGGCGATAATCCCGTCGCCTTTCTAATCCCCTGCCATCGGGTAATCCAATCGAGTGGCGCATTGGGCGGATACCATTGGGGTGTGAACCGGAAAACAGCGATAATTGGATGGGAAGCAGCAAAAACCAATCAGGAATAGTAAAATGATCAGCAATAGCCTACAAACAATGGATTTATTCAGCACAGCAATAGCTATTAACCATAACCTCCTGCCCTACGGCGGAACTGTAAATTATTACGGAAAATTATTCACCTCACAAGAAGCTGATCACTATTTCGATGTGCTAATGAATACCATCGAATGGAAAAATGATGAAGCCTTTATTATGGGCAAACACATCATTACCAAAAGAAAGGTGGCCTGGTATGGCGACGAGTCGTATTCTTATACCTATTCCAATAAATCGAAAGTGGCCCTCCCCTGGACAAAAGAACTGCTGGAATTAAAAAAACTCTCGGAAGAACAAACCGGAACCGCATTTAATTCCTGTTTACTCAACTTATACCACAATGGCGACGAGGGTATGGCCTACCACAGCGATGATGAAAAAGCATTAGCGAAAGATTCGGCCATTGCCTCTTTAAGTTTTGGTGCCGAAAGAAGATTTCTTTTCAAACACAAACAGACCAAAGAAACAGTTACTTTATTTTTGGAAAACGGAAGTTTACTGGTGATGAAAGATGAAACCCAAACAAACTGGCTACACCGCCTTCCACCTACTAAAAAAGTAAATCAGCCAAGGGTAAACCTAACGTTTAGAACGATGGTGGTTTAATTAGCTGATAAAATTTAGTGGTACGTGGAGACACGTACCACGGCCATAAAGGCCTAAAAATAAAAAAATAGTTATCACCAGCTTAAACCAGTTGATAACTACTCTCTATCAGATTCTAAACGGAATTTTAATGTTTAAACTCTTTAATATCTACAATACGGTCGTCATCTGCATTTTTCTTTAAGAAAGAAGTGCCATTTGCATTAACGACCCAGGTATAACCGCTTTGGATATTTCCAACCAATGTTTCAGGTGCACTAGTTAATGATGCTGGCAGAGGCAGGTTAAAGGTTTCACCTGTAGCCGTGTTTACCTGGTATAAAGAATTAGCGGTTAAAAATACCAATGTTGTTTTATCGCTAGAGTACATAAAAAACTTTCCTTGAATGCGTTCATCAGGATTTTGTCTCTTGATGGGATATACTCTCGAATTGATGGTAGTGATAAAGAAATCGTTATTAACTAGGATGTTGCTACGCGTAAGTTCCTCAAGACCGTTGGTATATTTTTTATCTTCAGCACCTTTTGAAGCTTTGTTTAAACTCACCACCTCTGTTACACCATCTTTTACGGTGATGATGTAAAATGGCGCCATTTTACCTGCTTCGCTAGCTACCTGTACCAATACAGCCGTTTTTTGGGTATTGATAAAAGAAGCAAGCAAAAATTTCTTTGCAGCCGCATTTGGTGCATCATCAATGGTTATGGTTGTATCTTTAGACTGGATGGCAAAACGATCTGCAGCAGCTGAAGCGCCCGAATCGGTTCTTACAATAGTCAATATGTTTTTCTTTGATTTAGGGAAGACATTAAAATCTTCGTTGGCAGCAAATGCTTTTGCCTTGTAGGTTTTTTCTGAACTACCGCAACCGAATAAAACAACGGAAAGGAAGAGTGCATAAAGCGTAATTTTCATAGGTATATTTATTTATTTTTTTTGCTAATTTATAATCTTTATTGCGTTTCTGTTATCAAAGTCACCAGAAAATTACGGCAGTTAATGAAAAAACTGATCTGGTGAGAATCAGTTGTGTTTTTATTTTAACCTCAGAGGAGGCGCAAAGGGTACTGAGTTGGGCGTTGCATTCCCAATCTTCCATCTTTTTAACCACAGAGACCACAAAGAAATATCACAGCGCACACAGAGTTGGGCGTATCGTTTATCTGCGCTTATCTTCTTTAATCTGCGGGAAAAACCCATAGTCTAATAGTATGCCACTGATTATACATATCCATCTATCTTTCATCTTTTTAACCACGGAGACCACAAAGAAATATCACAGAGCACCGAGTTGGGCGGTATCGTTTATCTGCGTTTATCTTCTTTAATCTGCGGAAAAAACCCATAGTCTAATAGTATGCCACTGATTATACAGACCCACCTATATTTCATCTTTTTAACCACGGAGACCACAAAGAAATATCACAGCGCACACCGAGTTGGGCGTATCGTTTATCTGCGTTTATCTTCTTAATCTGCGGGAACAAACCTATAGTATAATAGTCTGCCATTGATTATACAGATCCACCTATCTTCCATTGTTTTAACCACGAAGACCACAAAAAATATCACAGCGCACACAGAGTTGGGGTAAAGTTCAACTTCCGACTCCGGACTAACTAATAGTTTATTTTTTTTCGGCTATTGACGCTAAACGCCCAAATACAAAATTGACTGCGGACTTCAGACTCGGGACTAGGTACCAAGTTAACCCCAGGTTAACCCTTTGCTTACCTATCCTTTACCTTTTCTCTACCTATCCTTTACCTTTTGCTTACCTAGCAGTTACCTATTGCTTACCTAAAAGGTTAGCAATAGGTATATATTTTGTAGAGAAAAGGTTAGGTTAGTGGGCAGTTAGTGGCTTCAATAAATTATACTTCAAACTGCTGAAGCCCAACTTTAGACCAAAAATTAATGACTTAAAACTAATTTACTTATTTTTGATTAACCGATAAGCAATGGCAAACGCATCGAATTTCCTGAGTAAAAATAAAAGTGTAGTCTTATATGGGATATTTCTGGCCATACTGCTTTTTTTATTGAAGTGGCTGGAGCTTCGTTTCATGATCATGGACCATGCCTTCGAAATTTATGCAGGTTCAATAGCTATCATCTTTACCGCTTTAGGTATCTGGCTGGCGCTTAAGTTAGCCAGGCCCAAAACCATATTGATCGAAAAGAAGGTTTTTATAGAGCAGTCTGAAACATTTGTGCTCGACGAAAAAGAACTCAGCAAACTCAACATCAGTAAAAGAGAGTTGGAAGTTTTACAATTGATGTCGGAAGGTTTGAGTAACCAGGAAATTGCCCTAAAGTTATTTGTTTCGTTAAACACGATCAAAACACATAATGCCAGGCTTTTCGAAAAACTGGAAGTTAAGCGCCGAACACAGGCCATTGAGACTGCTAAAAGATTAAGTATTATCCCTTAAATAGACTTATCATCGGCATTAAAAAGTCAGGAATTTTAAAAATCACCCTAAAGTATGAGCGTCAAAAAAAATAATCGAAGCAATTTTGTGGTATAAACCAATAAAATAAACAAAATGAAAAAGAACGTAATTGTATTCGGATTAATCGCAGGCGTAATTGTATCAACTTTAATGATATTTTCTATGGCTCGCCATAGTCAAAATGATAGTCTAGAGCATAGCATGCTTATTGGCTATGCCTCTATGGTATTGGCATTCTCCCTTATTTTTGTGGGTATAAAAAACTACCGGGATAAGTACAATGATGGTTTGATCACTTTTGGCAAAGCCTTTAAAATCGGACTTTATATTAGTTTAATTGCTTCTACTGTGTATGTTGTGGTTTGGCTGATTGATTTTTATGTCTTTATTCCCGATTTTATGGATAAATATGTAGCTCAAACATTGAGAGAAGCGAAAAGTAACGGTACATCGGCCACTGAACTTGCTAAAATGACAAAAGAGATCGCATTTAATCAAAAATTATATAAGTACCCTATAATGGTCATTTTATATACTTACATGGAAATTTTACCTGTTGGTATAGTGGTATCACTAGTTGCGGCACTCATTTTAAAGAGAAAACCAAGCCTTCCGCTAACAGCAAAAACTGCTTAATATAAACACCAATTTCTTTCTTATAAACAGTATTATGTACACGATCCCCTTTACCAATATAGATTGGAACCAGGTAGAAAAAGTTGAATATCCTGGCGAAACAGGTACAGCAACCTGGCAGACCTTGAATTTCGGCGGTTTAAGGCTTAGAATAGTCGTCTATTCCGCCGGCTATCTTGCTGATCATTGGTGCCAGAAAGGCCATATCGTACATTGCTTATCTGGTAGTTTTGTAAGCGAAATGGAGGATGGAACAACATTCGCACTTAGTGAAGGAATGACTTACGTGGTTTCGGATGACTTAAGTTCGCACCGGTCGGTATCGGCAGAAAGTGTGAAACTTTTAATTATTGACGGCAATTTCTTAAAACCAAAAAACATTTAATCAAACCTCTATGAAGATTTTCGCCGAAACAGCACGATTGATTTTACGTGAGTTAATACCCGCAGACGCCAAAGGTATGTTTGAAATGGACAGCGACCACGAGGTGCACCTATTTCTGGGCAACAAGCCAGTTCAATCGATCGAGCAAAGCAAAGCAGATATCGAATTTATCAGAAAACAGTATATCGAAAACGGTATTGGCCGATGGGCGGTGATCGAAAAGGCAAGTGGTGATTTTATTGGCTGGTCGGGTTTAAAACTGATTAAAGAAACCAACAACAACCACAGTAATTATTACGATCTGGGATACCGGTTTAGCAAGCGGTATTGGGGGAAAGGTTATGCCACAGAATCTGCAATTGCCGCCAGGGATTATGGTTTTAAGGTATTAAAGCTTGATGAAATTATTGGAATAGCGGATATCGATAATCTTGGATCCATACATGTTTTAGAAAAAGCAGGTTTAAAGCGTATCTCCATTTTCGATTACCACGGCATAAAACACCATTGGCTAAAGATTGAAAAACCAGTTTAGCCTAATCAAAAGCCCATTTGGCATTTTTATGGTTTAGTTTTTGATGGTAAATAACAAAATCATTTAAACTTATCCTTATGAAACACCTTATTTACTGCAGCATGCTGATTTTGTTATTGAGTTCTTGTAAAGAAAAACTGGATCCGGCAAGTTTTACCAATACCAAATGGGAACTCACCGAACTGCCTGGTTTAACATTGCCAGCTTCGGCAAAAGCAACCCTAAATTTTGCAGATAGTTTGAAGATCAGTGGAAAGTCATTCTGCAATAGTTATGGTGGCAAGGGCGAAATTGTGGACAATAAAATAACGGTCAAAAATGTTTTCGGCACCAGAATGTTCTGTCAGGAAACTGATGCAGCCGAACGCTCCTACCTGCATGCCCTTAACCAGGTAAACAGTGCTAAAATAACTGATAACAAGCTTTATCTGCTCAATGGCGATAAAACACTGCTTGTTTTTACTAAAACGAATTAGAAAACTTTAACATTTATAAAAAAGGCTGAACAAAGTATTTTTACTATTTTCGGCCTTTTGAGTTTAACGCAGGAGTAATGCCATCGATAACAGAAGATCTGAAGTTTTTTTTCTCAACCATAAAAAACGCCTTTAATTTATTCCAACAGAACGATCCCTTACGCCTGGCCGGTGCAACTGCATTTTTTACCAATTTTGCACTACCTCCGATTTTAATTATCCTGATCAGGCTTTTCGGGGTGTTTACCGATAGAAAATTGTTGGCTACCCACCTGTTCGAGCGTTTGGCCAGTATTCTCGACAATGAGAGTATTTTACAGATCAGAACGACCTTAAAAAATATCCGCGGCATCGATCAGGCCTGGTATGTTACCCTGTTCAGTTTTATATTTTTCCTTTTCGTTGCTACAACTTTATTCAACGTGATTAAAAACTCCCTGGAGCAGATCTGGAACATTGCCCAAAAAGACAAAAAGGGAATCATTAGTACCCTTAAATCGAGGGCGATATCAGTTACCATTATTCTCTTAGCCGGCATCTTGTTTTTTATCGGTTTATTGGCCGATAGTGTACAAGCCTTTATCGGTGCTTATTTAAAAAATGGCGCGCCTTCTTTTGGATTGATCCTCACCTCAGTAATTAATCAGTTGGTATTTGTGGTGATTGTAACCACCTGGTTTACCATATTGTTCCGTTATTTAACCAACGGGCGCCCAACCTGGCGGGCAGCTATTTCTGGTGGACTATTAACCGGATGCCTGTTTACCGCAGGAAAATATATTTTAAGGATTTTATTGCCATTAAGCAACATCAGTAATATTTACGGCTCGGCAGGATCGATTATCGTAATTATGCTTTTCGTATTTTACTCATCCTTAATATTCTACTTCGGTGCGTCGTTTATAAAAGCCTTAAGTGTGGGCAGGGCTACACCAATTATACCTAAAAATGGTTCGTTCGCTTATGAGCTTACCGAGGTTGAACCGGAAAAGGAAGACTAAATTCTATCAGGAAACAACATTATGCTATATGTTTATTGGATTTGGTTCCAGTTTTTAATGTTGTATAACGATTTTCTTTTTTGATCTGTCCGCTTAACTATTCCTTTTCCCTTCACATATTCCAAACTTAAAATTCCATAATTCCCATCCTGGTAGTTAAAAGTAGTGCCATCATCTTCAAACAGAGTTGTTTTACGGAGTTGCGTTCCATATAAATTGCAGGTAATCTCGAATTGGCTCTGTGGTGTGATATATTCGAGTGGTTTTGCAAGTGGTAATATTGCTCCTTCTTTTACAAATAAGGGCAGCTCGGTATATCCAACTTTTATAATATAAGATTTCCCTCCCTCGTATTTTTTGTTACTATTGAAGTTATACCAGTTTCCTTTTGGAAGATAAATGCTTCTTTCTTCCGCTTTCTCTGTCAAGGGTGCGGCCAACAGGTCTTGCCCGATCATGTATTCATCAGCAATGTTATAAACAGCTTTATCGTCCGGATAATCAACTACCAGTGCCCTGAATGGTGGCGTACCTTGTAGGTAATATTCTGAAAAAGCATTATACAGGTAAGGGATTAAACTCATTCTGAAATTGAGCAGTTTACGGACGTCATTTTCTACTTCTTTCGCATTGTTCATCAGTTCGCCCCTATTGTTTTTTTCCTTATCGATCTGTAACCAGGGTGGATTTTGAAGATACCAGGAATTGTAAAGCGTTTGAGCAGACAGTACCGCAGTCTGGCTCCGTCTCATAAGGTCGCTAATGGAGTTTGATTCACGAACCTCCGGCGACCAGATCAAGCCTGAAAAACCTGAATTGCCAATCATTTCAATATAATCCTTATGTCCATAAATATCGGTGTAAATGGCCGCGGGATAGGAAGATGCAAATGCATTTGAGGATCTTACGTCGAGCAGGGTCCGTTTATTCAAATCTTTAAATATCCCATAGATACTTTTTTGATAGAGCAGTCCAAATACCTGATGCATTTGTTCACCATCAATGCCTGATGGAAATTCACTATGTTCTGGAAAACTCCATGTAGCACTGCCATAGCTTAAATTGGAGTTGTCGCACTCATCCATTTTGAATCCATAAATTCCTTTCTCAACGAATGTTTTTTTATGGTAGTCTGCAAACAGGTTACGCGCTAAAGGGTCTGCAAAATCAGGCACCAAACCATTCCACACCAAATAATTTCCAGCACGGCCTTTGAGTTGATTATAAAGCGGGGAAGCCGAGTTTACAAAGGCATGTTCCCAAAGATTTAACTTAAATCCTTTTCTGTACATCGTATCTGTAAATTTATTTGGAGATGGGAAAAACTTTTCGTTCCAAACGTAAGAGCACGAATAAGCAGTCGTTTGCCATTTCGGCTCCAAACCAATAACATCACATGGAATATGGTTCTTTCTAAAATAGTCTGCAACCACACCGACCTGACTTTGATTAAAATCAGCTTTCACCCGATACTTCACCCCCAGCGCCCACATTGGTGGTAGCGCACCGCCGCCAGAAAAAAGGTTGTAACGCTTCAGCGCCGTCAGGAGGTCTGGCCCCTCGAAGATAAAAATTTCGATTCCCTTTGCGCCCGGAATATCCGCAACCACCTTGCCCGCAGCTTGTTTACGGTTTTGATATAAATCTTCCACAGAATTGGCTGCACCGAAACTTTTTGCCGGTTGATTTGAATCATCTTTCAGCTCATTTGTGGTTCCGCAATAAAAGGTGGTATAACGTGAGGTATTGATCAATATACCATAACCTTTGGTAGAAACATAAAAGGTGGATGGTGCGTGTGTATAACCGAGATCATTTAAAGGATTATCATTCACAATCGGTTTTTTCCTCAAGCCTCTTTGGTTAAAAGAACCGATCTGTAACCCGAAGCCATATAACTGCTCATCGTCACTTAAGGGGATTTTTACAACTGTTCCCCGGGCATTTACCGAGATTTCTATTTCTGAAAGCTCAAATGGGAGTTTCCCATTGGTCAATTCGCCCATTGCTGCAGCCCTGGGTTTCTCATTGCAAAAACTGTATGGAGTGAATTTATCAGGCTGACCAGTGCTGATTATTTTAACGCCCGGACCAACAGTTGTAATATTTGGCTGAGGTGCTGAGGCCACCACACACTTAGCGCCAAATAGCATAAAAAAGCATAACGCTTTCGCAAAAGAATATCTCATCATATTTTTATACTTGCAATTATGTAAATATAAATCGTTTTAGCATATATGTTGCGTTTTTCAGCTTGTTATTTTTGTTTGATTAAAACCCTAGCTTGATCAGCTTAACACAGAAATATAAGGCGCAAAAAAAGGGTGCCCATTTAAATGGGCACCCTTTATACAATTTTAATATCAGTTACAAAATCCTGTAACCTAAGCCAACTGTAAATAAGTTTAACTTAGTACCAGGATAGCCTGCTTTATTAATTTTTGATAAACCCAATTCGTAACGCGCATCAAAGCTTAATTTTTTAAGGTCTAAACCAGCACCAAACTGCCAAGCCAGAGCCTGATTTTTAAAATCTGCCCTAAAAACGCTTCCAGCCGCCTGACCGAAACTCTGGTTTTCATCTAAGATTAATGAAAACATTGGTCCGGTATTTAAGCGAAGACCAATACCAGCGGCACCAAATTTGGTACCTACCAATAAAGGCACGTCCAAACTTGTAAAACGTACTTTATTTACTTCTCCCGTTGCATCACTCACCAAATCTGCTTTCTTTCCTGAAACATAAAGTTCCGGTTGGAAGTAAACACCTGCTGCACCTACCCTGGCCCAAAGACCACCGTAAAAACCTGTGCGGTTATTACTGTTAAAAGTGTTTTCACTATCAAATTTCGAAAAATTTGCACCAGCTTTAATGCCCAGCTGGAATGATGGCAATACCTGTGCGCTGGCGAATAGGCCAACAAGCAAAAAGGCAACGGTTAAAGATAAAAATTTCATATGCGTTTAATTTTAGCTGGTGGCATTGTTGATGGCTTCCTGTTCTTTTAAAGCATCCACATTGTTTTTATCACCAAAGTTTTGTGTTTTACCTGCAAAGTAATCTAAAATTCCCGAAATAGTATCTAAGTTATCAGCTAAATTTTGATGAATATCTGGTAAATCTTTTTCCAGGCGGCTATCGCCCAGTTCGATATTATCGACTTCAATCTTACCAATTTTCTGAATAAGTGCCTGTTGAGAGTTTTGCAAATCTTCCAATTCACGCACGATCTTTTCCATTAATTCAAACTTCTTTAAAGTATTCATAGGTCTTATTTTTTTAGTTCAACTATTCCTTATAAACCCCTTAGCCTCTATTTTGTTTTTATGCGCCCGTTTTTTAACAGTTAAATTTGGAATTATCAAAAACAACTAATAAATTAGTTTAAAATTATCGGTCATGAGAAAGCTATGCACATTGTTGATATTAGTAAGTTTAGGTTTAACAGGTTACGCACAAAATGCATCTGGCGTTGATAAGGAGAAACTTTTCGATTTTTACCAGACACAACGTTATGCTGATGCCGCGCAGTACCTGAAGGAAATTTATGGAGAAGAAGTAAACGATTTTAAAACGCTCAGTCAGATCGGTTATTGCTATTTAATGGCGGGCAATAATGTTGAAGCAGAAAAATTTTACAGTAAGGCTTATGCATTGCAACCACAGAACCTGCCTATACTCTTCAGTTTGGGCAACATCAATACCAAAAGGGGCAATACCGAAAAAGCCAAACTGTATTATGGTGAAATTGTAAAAATAGACAGCAATAACTTCAATGTGCAAAAACTGATGGCCAACCTGTACAGCTCGCCAAAAGATGATTCATTAAAACGCATTTACCTTTTAAAGGCCAACCAGATCAATCCACTGGAAGGTGATGTAGCTGCCGATCTTGCAGAGGTACAGGCCAATTATCAACAATATGAAAAAGCATATGATGTACTTGATATTGCCATTAAAGGAGATAGTGATAACCTGGTGTTACAGCGGGCAAAACTTCCCATTGCCAACCAACTCAAAAAGTATGCTGAAGTAATTGCTGCAGGAGAGAAGTTACTGAAAGATGGTGCCGATGCAGGAGTGATAAAAGACGTAGCCAAGGCTTATTATTATAGCAAAAAATATCAGAAAGCCATCGACCTGTTTAAACTACTGGAAGAAGCTGCGATGGAAAATGAGGCTACTTTATATTATACCTCACTCAGTTATCGCGCATTGAAAAATTATCCACAAGCAGCTATTTACACCAAAAAAACAATCGATGAGGCCATTTCGCCCAATACCTCCAGTTATTATTCGTTGTTGGGGCTGGTTTACGAAGAAAACAACCAGCTGCCACTGGCCAATGCTGCATATAAAAAAGGGTTACAGTTTAAGGCCACACCAACTTTATATTACCGCCTGGCTGTATTTTACGATACGCGTTTAAAACAGGGAAAAAGTGCACTTAAATATTATAACCTCTATTTAAAAAGCAAGCCGAGCATCATGGATGATAAGGAAGAAATTAAATTTTCGAAGGACCGCATCGCACAACTCAACCTGACCGATTAAACCAGATCTTCGAAAACGGGTTTTACATTGTCCCAAAATTCATCAAGGGCAATGATCCTGGGTTTAAAAAAGGAGATCAGTTCTGGCCAGTGCTGTTGGTTGAAAATGCTCACCCCTTTAATACTGATGGAAATCTGTGATACCGTTTTTCCGAAATCATCTGTTGCATCTTTGATCCAGTCCCACTCTTCATTTACCGTATTGGTAAACATCAGCTTAAACGCTTCAAACTGCTCGAATATGAGGTGCCTGATATCGGCATCGGGGTGTGAAAGCTGAATGCTGATAAAAGCTTTTTTGCTGTCGACATCCATTTTAAAGAAGATGTTTTTCACCCCTGTTTTATAGTTGGTCCAGTTTACAGTCGAACCGCTGGCCGAAGGAACGGGTTTCATATATTGTCCAAAACTGATCCAAAACTGTTGGCGTAAACGGGCTGATTCTTCTTTACTGTACATTTAATTTTTACTGCATCTGATGGAAAGTGCATCATAATTCAATTAATCTGTCACGTTGAGCCTGTCGAAACGCCTGATCATGCATTTAAGCTAGTCCTTCGACAAGCTCAGGATGACAAATTTATATATTGATACAACTTTCAGTGAAGCTGCAATATTAACGATTAATATTTATATTCAAAATGATAGCTGCCAGAGCCAATTTCTTCCTTTTTATCGCTTTTTGGCAGTATTACGGTAGCTGTCGCATTGGCTGGAACGGTTACATCGAGCTTAAAAACACCGTCTGCAATGGTCCACGACGATTTAACGGTACCATAAACTGTTTCCAGTTCTGCAGATGCATTGCTTAGTTTTCCGCCAGGCCGGGGTGCAATCAGGATGCTTTTATAGCCCGGTTGAGTAGACACAGGATTGATGCCGGCTATATTTTTATACATCCAATCGCCAATGGCGCCATAAGCATAATGGTTAAACGAATTCATATCTGCCGTTTGGAAAGATCCATCCTGTTTAATTCCATCCCAACGCTCCCAAATGGTTGTTGCACCCATTTTAACCGGGTAAAGCCATGAAGGATAACTTTCCTGCATCAACAGATCATAAGCCACATCTTCGTGACCAAATCTGCTCAATACATGGCAAAGGTATGGTGTGCCCAAAAAGCCAGTGGTGAGGTGGTTTCCGTAATCTTTTACATTATCTACCAATCTTTGAGCAGCCTGGGCACGCAGGTTTTCAGGTAACATATCAAACTGTAGCGCCAACACATAAGCAGTTTGGGTGTTCGAGATCAGTTTGCCACTTGGTGTCATATTTTCTTTAATATAAGCCGCTTTGATCTGCTCCAATAATGCGCTGTATTTCGTTACATCATCTGTTTTACCCAATACTTTTGCTGCATTTAAGAGCAACTGTGTAGAGTGTGCATAAAATGTTTGGGCAATCATGTATTTATCCGTAACCGCAGCACGGCCATCGTTATCATCATTGGGACGGTAAAATAACCAATCGCCAAAATGAAATCCCGTGTTCCAAAGGTTGTTTTTAGATACTGAGGAGATATAATCCACCCATTTTTTCATACTGCCATATTGTGCTTCCAATATTCCTTTATCTCCATAAGCTATATACATATCCCAGGGAATAATGGTGGCCACATCCGCCCAGCCAGCTGATCCCGCATCCCTATCGCTCAATACATTTGGCACCACAAACGGTACGCTCCCGTTTGGCAACTGATCTGCAGCAACATCTTTTAACCATTTGGTAAAAAAGCCCGATACATCCATATTATAAGCTGCCGTTGTGGCAAATGCCTGTGCATCTCCTGTCCAGCCTAAACGTTCGTCTCTTTGTGGACAATCAGTTGGAACATCAACAAAATTGCCCTTTTGTCCCCACGAGATATTATGTTGCAATTGGTTTAAGAGCGCATTTGAAGTGCTAAATTTCCCACTCGTTTTCATATCCGAATAAACCGCTACAGCGGTCAGGTTTTCTAACTTAAGTTCCCCAGGATAACCTTCTATTTTTACATATCTAAATCCCTGAAAAGAAAAATGTGGTTCGAATATCTGCTCAGCATCGCCTTTTAAGATATAGTTGTTTTGTTGTTTGGCTGTTCGGAGATTGGTAGTATAAAAATTCCCTTCTTTGGTTAATACTTCGGCATGGCTGATGGTAATTTTTGTACCTGCAGCACCTTTGGCTTTTAGCATTACCCAACCCACTAAATTCTGTCCGAAATCGACAACCGTTTCGCCAAACGGGGTTTTAAATATTTTCAGGGCCTTAAATTCTTCATGTTTGCTTACTTGTGGTCCGCTCATCCCAATCAGTTTTTCTGGTCCTTTGTTTAGTTCCTGAACAGGTTTCCAACCGGCACTTTCTTTAAAGCCGGTATTGTTCCAGCCCGCTATCTCCTGCCTGGCATCATAAGTTTCACCGTCGTAAATATTGGAGGCGCGTATTGGGCCATAAGCAGTTTTCCAGCTGTTGTCGGTAATGATGGTTTCTTTGCTTCCATCGGTATATTCCACTTCAAGCTGTAGCAATAATGCCCTGGCATCGCCATAAAACTGTTTCTGGTAACCAAAACCGATGCGGCCTTTGTACCAGCCATCGCCAAGTGAAACGCCGATTACGTTAGCACCTTTCTTTAATGATTTTTTGATGTCGTAAACCTGATATTGGATATGGTCTTTATAACTCGTCCAGCCTGGCGCAAAGTAGGCATTGCTCACGCGTTCACCGTTAATATGGGCTTCATATAACCCTTTTGCGGTGATATAGGCTGTTGCGATTTTTACATCCTTTTTTAGGTTGATTTCCTTTCTGAACAGCGGACTGGCCAGCGCAGTATCTTTTCCCTCTACCGAAATCCATTTCGCACTCCAGTCTTCGGGTTTTAAACCCGTTTGAAAAAACTGAACCGGCGACCATGCAGACGTATTACCATGATTATCTTTTACCCTAACCTGCCAGTAATATTTTGTTTTTGACGAGAGCTGAGGTCCATCATAAGTAACCAGCACCGATTGATCGTTATTAACTGTTGCTTTCCAGAAAACTTTATCAATGCTTGCCGAAGTACCCAGTTTAATTTCGTAATTACTCTGTTTCGTATTTTTAATATTCGAAACGATCTTCCAGCTAAACCGTGGTTTAGGGTTATCAATACTGGAAGGATTCACTAAATGTTCAAGGGTTAAATCTCTTAACGAGATTTTCTGTGCAAATAGTTGAGTCGCGGATAAAAACAACAAGGTAATGGTAAACATTACACTCGAGGTAAGGGAAATCTTGTTCATAAATGGTTAGCGTTAATTTTTTAATCTTAACACTACGATATTCAGAAATATTATTCAAGCAACCATCCTGCACTGTTATGCAAATTAAACGTCTAAACAACGATAATAAACATATAACAAACTATAATTAAAATACTTACGAACAAAAAAAAGATTATCGGTTCATTAATCTGGCAACATATTTTCCGATGATATCGAACTCTAAGTTTACGGTATCGCCTACTTCAACCTCCTGAAGATTGGTATGTTCGAATGTATAAGGGATGATAAAAACAGAAAATTCGTCTGCCTGAGAATTTACCACCGTTAAACTGATACCATTTACACATGCAGAACCTTTTTCTACAGTCACATTTCCGGCAGAAGCATCATATTTAAAGCGGTACTCCCAGCTGCCATCCAGTGCTTCGCGTTTCACGCAAACGGCCGTTTGGTCTACATGCCCTTGTACAATGTGTCCATCCAATCGTGCGTTCATCTGCATGCAGCGTTCGAGATTGATTTTACTACCCACTTTTAAACCATCGAGATTGGTTTTGTTTAAGGTTTCATCTATTGCGGTAACGGTATGGGTTCCATCATTTAAGGCAACCACGGTTAAACATACCCCATTATGGGCCACGCTCTGGTCGATTTTTAGCTCGTGGCTGATGGATGATGAAATGGTAAAGTGGATATTGGTATGGTCGTTTTTTATGGCGGTAACCTCGCCAAGAGTTTCTATAATTCCTGTAAACATTTTTTCATTTTTTAAAAGTTTCGTCATTTCCGCGCAAGCGGGAATTCTAATGCACATACAAATCCTACCGAGGCATTACGATTATCTTCGATAAGCAATCGTGGTTCCCAATCAACCCAATAGCTATCGATTTGAGAACAAAGATATATCGAATGACGGATTTTATAATTTATTGGCGAGAAAGGTGCTGAAACAAGTTCAGCACGACGACATCCCTATTTATTAATATTTCAATCTATTTTTTCTCCAGTCAGAAGTGTTTTTAACTACTACACCTCCCGGCTTTGTATTCTTAGTATCAAAAAGCTTTGCTGCAATTACAGCTGCAATGAGTGCTTCTGTTTCATCCTGGGCCTTTAAACTTTCGGGCTTAAAGTATTTGCCCACGAAGTGGGTATCAAAATTGCCGGTTTTAAAAGCCTCGTGCTGCATCACAAATTTACCAAAACCCAGAGTAGTTTCTATCCCCGTAATATCATATTCTTCAATGGCCCTCACCATTCTTTCTATCGCTTCTTCCCTATCTTTTCCATAAGTAATCAATTTGGCGATCATGGGGTCATAATAAATCGGGATTTCCATACCCTGTTCAAAGCCATCATCAACCCTTACCCCATTGCCTTTAGGTGTAGTGTAAGTCTGTAAGGTACCGATATCTGGGAGAAAATTATTGGCTGGATCTTCTGCATATACCCTAAGTTCTATGGCATGTCCGCTGATTTTTAAATCCTCCTGGGTAAAGCCTAATTTTTCACCTGAAGCAATTCTGATCTGTTCTTTCACTAAATCTATCCCCGTGATAAGTTCGGTTACCGGATGCTCTACCTGTAACCGGGTATTCATTTCAAGAAAAAAGAAGTCGAGGTTTTCATCCAAGATAAACTCTACCGTACCAGCGCCTGTATAGTTAACCGAGCGGGCCACATCTACCGCACATTTACCCATCTCCTGCCTGATTTTCGCTGTTAAAACTGATGAAGGGGCTTCCTCTACCACTTTTTGGTGGCGTCTTTGCACGGAACATTCACGCTCAAAAAGATGCACAATATTACCGTGGTTATCGCCCAAAACCTGTATTTCGATATGCCTCGGCGAGGTAACGTAACGTTCGATAAAAACAGCACCATCGCCAAAGGCCGAAGTGGCCTCGCTTACCGCAAGCTGCATCTGTTCTTCAAAATCTGCTGCCTGCTCTACAATGCGCATGCCCTTTCCGCCACCACCTGCAGCCGCTTTAATCAGAATTGGGAAACCAACTTCGATAGCACGCTGTTTCGCCTCATTCACATCCTGAATGGCTTCTTCGGTACCGGGTACCATTGGAATATTATATTTTAATGCGGCAGCCTTTGCCGACAGTTTATTGCCCATGGTTTCCATAGCCTGGGGCGAAGGACCAACCAAAATCAGTCCTGCATCTGCAACTTTTTGCGCAAAACCGGCATTTTCTGATAAAAATCCATAACCCGGATGAATGGCCTCTGCCCCAGTAAGTTTACAGGCATCGATTATTTTTTCGCCCACCAGATAACTTTGGTTGGAGGGCGCCGGACCGATACAAACGGCTTCATCGGCATAACGCACATGTAGAGCATTGCGATCAGCTTCTGAAAAAACAGCAACGGTTTTGATCCCCATTTCCTTAGCCGAGCGCATAATACGCAGAGCGATTTCACCACGGTTCGCGATGAGGAGTTTGGAGATTGGCGTTAAAGGTTTGGAATTATTAGGCATTTTGGTTAGACTTTAATATATATACAGGTTGTAAATGAACTACCTGACTATTGACCATTAACTATAAAACTATTGACATCGGACTCCCGTCTTCGGACCTCCGACTATACCTACAAATGTAATATTATTTCAATTGCCTGATCGATCATTTCAGCACTCAGATCCAGATGCGTAACCAAACGGACGGTACTGGCGCTGGTGGTATTAGAATGCAATCCTTTTTCTTTTAGCTGTTGTACAACTTTCTCTGCCATTCCTTTTTCTACTTCAAAGATTACAATATTGGTTTCTACCGGCATTACCGATTTCACGTATTTTGTACTGGCCAATGCATTGGCCAAAGCTTGTGCATGGGCATGATCATCTTTTAAACGCATTACATGATTATCGAGTGCATAAATACCCGCAGCAGCTAAAAAACCTGCCTGGCGCATGCCCCCACCAAAAGCTTTCCTGATTTTACGTGCCTTATGGATCATCTGTTTGCTTCCCAATAGCACAGAACCAACAGGAGCACCAAGCCCTTTTGACAAACAAACAGAAATACCATCAAAGTACTTTCCATATTCACTGGCCTGGTCGCCGGTTGCTTCAAGTGCATTAAAAATACGTGCTCCATCCAAATGCAGTTTCAATCCTTTTATATTACAAAGATGATGGATCGGTGCAATCTGCGATAAAGTATAACAGCTACCACCGCCTTTATTGACCGTATTTTCTAAAACCACTAAACTGGAGTTAGGGTAATGGATATTGTCTTCGTTAATTTCAGGCTCAATCAGTTCTGGTGTTAAAATTCCCCTTTCGCCATACAACAACCTTACCGATGCCGCAGAGTGGTAGGCAATGCCGCCAATTTCGTAACGGTAAACATGTGCCGTTTGATCGCAGATCACCTCATCCATCGGCTGGGTAAAACATTTGATCGCAATCTGGTTGGTCATTGTCCCCGAGGGACAAAATAACCCGGCTTCCATATTAAAGGTAGCAGCCAGTTTTGCCTCCAGTGCTTGCACCGTTTCATCTTCACCAAAAACATCGTCACCCACTTTTGCACTCATCATGGCATCCAACATTCCGGCGGTTGGTTTGGTTACCGTATCACTCCTGAAATCTAAAAATCTGTTGTTCATTTCGCTATTTTGTTGTAAAATATTCTTGACGTTAAAAAAAAAGACCAATGCCCTTTCTGGTATAATTTTAAGGTTTTTAGGCGATTAAACACCCTATATAGTGTATTTTTTACACACTTAAATTCCCACAACAACAAATTGTTAAAAAATTATTAAAAAAAAGGATACAAAATATAAGAGTTTTTATACTTTTATCGTGCTAAAACCAAAAATAAATAAAATGATAGTAATTGCAGACGGCGGATCTACCAAAACAAATTGGTGTTTGATTAACGAGGCCGGCAGAAAAATTTACTTTAACACTGAAGGTTACAATCCATATTTTTCCAAAGGAGAGTACATTGTAAAGTCTTTGAATGAGACTCTTCCAGACCACTTGGAAAGAGAGAAATTAACAGCAGTTTATTACTACGGCGCCGGCTGTTCTACACCAGCAAATGTAAAGATCGTGGCTGATGCCATGCAACAGATTTTTACCGATGCAACCATTTTTGTAGGTCACGATTTACTTGCCTCTTCTAGAGCACTCCTTGGAAACGAGCCAGGATTTGCTGCTATTTTAGGGACAGGTACAAACTCATGTCTTTATGATGGATCTGAAATTACCATGAATATCGATTCTTTGGGTTATTTCTTAGGTGATGAAGGCAGCGGTTCGTACATCGGTAAACGTATTTTAAGCGATTACATGAAAGGTTACATGCCGAAAGGATTACGTGAAGCTTTTTACGATAACTATGCTTTAACCAACGAAGATATTTTCGATAACATTTACAACAAACCATTGCCGAACCGTTTTTGCGCAAGCTTTAGTAAATTCTTATACGATTTTAAAGATAACTACGAAGATTATGCTTTTGCTACAATCGATTATGCCTTTACCGCATTTTTCGAAGCTTTGGTAATCCACTACCCTAACTACAAAGACCACAAATTAAACTGTGTAGGTTCTGTAGGTTACAGTTTCCGCGATATTTTAAGTATTGTAGCCGACCGTTACGAAATGGGCGTGGGCAAAATTATCCGCTCACCTATAGATGATCTGGTACATTACCATTTAGAGCTAGCGCCTAAAGCTTAGTCTTCAGTCCTTAATCTGGAGTCTTTAGTCCAGAGTTTTATACAAGATAATATACAAGCATTAAAAAACCGGTTTGATTTTCAAACCGGTTTTTTAATTTTATAACTGATGTTTTCCTTTAGTCTTTTCAGCTCTCGGCTCAACGCCAAACGCCCTCCGCTAGAAAGATATCTCTTTTCCAAAAAGCTTCGCGTACTTCCGTTTATCAAAGCGGTATAAGGTAGCGGCGCGGTACGACACACCTTTCTGTTTCTCGTCGAGTTCTTTCAATACGCCAAAACCGATAATTTTCTTTCTAAAGTTACGCTTGTCGAGTTTTTTCTCCAGAACAAGTTCATAAACATGCTGTAACTGGGTTAGCGTAAATTTCTCCGGCAGGAGTTCGAACGCGATCGGTTGGTGTTTAATCCGGCGTTTTATTTTTTCTAAACCTTTGTCGTAAATTTTCTGGTGATCGAAAGCCAGTTTCGGCAAATCGGTAATTGGCAACCAATTGGCGCGTTTTGCATAAGTACTGATCGGACGCAACTCTTTATCACCGCCCAAACGGATCAGTGCATAATAAGCCAGCGTAATTACCCTCCCCTGCGGGTGCCTGTGCGGATCGCCGAAAGCATAATACTGTTCCATGAAAATACCGCGTAAACCGGTAAGTTCGTACAAAATCCGTGAGGCTGATTGATCTAAACTTTCATCAGGACCAACAATGTTACCGGGCAGTGCCCACCAATCTTTAAATGGTTCTTCATTCCTTTCGATCAGTAAGATTTTTAATTCCTTACCATCAAATCCAAACAAAACGCAATCTATCGAGAATACAGAATCTAAATGAGGTAAAATTTGTTCCAAAGTAAAATTTAGTTATTTTAAGCAGATAAAGGTATGACTTTCAATATTAAGTAAAAAAAATAAAATAAATTACTTAGTGTAAAAAATACACACTATATTCGTATTATAAAGATGGAGCCAAATATAAAAAATATAGCTGTACTTACTTCTGGAGGCGATGCCCCAGGAATGAATGCTGCAATTAGAGCTGTTGTTCGTACCGGAATTTACCATGGCATTAATATGTTTGGTGTAATGCAAGGTTACCAGGGTTTAATTACCGACAACATAAAACCAATGGACGCCCGTTCTGTAAGTAACATTTTACACTTGGGCGGAACCATATTAAAAACAGCACGCTGTTTAGAATTTAAAACAGACGAAGGTCAACAGATTGCCTACAATAACTTAAAGAAAAACGGAATTGATGGATTAGTGGTTATCGGAGGTGATGGAACATTCACCGGAGCGAAACGCTTTTCAGAAACTTTCGGTGTTAAGGTAATCGGTATACCGGGTACCATTGATAACGACTTAGTTGGATCTGATTTTACTTTAGGTTACGATACCGCCATTAACACGGTAATCGAGGCCATTGATAAAATCAGGGATACAGCCGATGCCCACGACCGTTTATTCTTTATTGAAGTGATGGGCCGCGATTCGGGATGTATTGCATTGAGAAGTTCGATTGCCAGTGGTGCCGAAGCGGTTTTATTGCCTGAGCGCGAAACGAGCGTAAACGAACTGATTAATAAACTCGCCCTTGGTGCAGCTACAAAAAAATCGTCGAGTATTGTGATCGTTGCCGAAGGCCACAAACAAGGTGGCGCTTACGATATCGCTAAAAAAGTAAAGGAAACTTTCGACCATTACGATACCAAAGTAACCATCCTGGGTCACCTGCAACGTGGTGGTAGCCCGAGCAGTTTCGATAGGATTTTAGGCAGCCGCTTAGGTTTTGCCGCAGTAAATGCGTTAATTGCAGGCGAAACGGAGCAAATGGTAGGTTTAAAAGGAAACGAAATAAAATTAACCAGCATAAGAGAGGCTTTAACAGCGCACTCCTTTAAACTCGAACCCGATTTAATGGAAATGACGGAGGTACTTTCAATATAATATGGTAGCAGTTGTTTATAGCGGATCGAAAACAGCATTCTGGAAAATAACCCAAAATGGACAGGTGGTTGCACATTGCAATACTACGGGCTTAAACCCCTGCTTTGTTGATCCGAAAACAATCTTACAGATTTTAAACAAAAAAGTTGCACTGGTAAACAATGCAGAGAATATAAAGAAAATCTATTTCTTTGCGGCTGGAGCATCATCGGAAGACAGAAAAGAGGAATTAGCCAAAACGCTGGGATCATTTTTTAAATACAGCAAAATTGTTGTGGAAAATGATTTATTCGGAGCAGCTAAGGCCGCCTGTTACGATCAACCTGGTATTGTTGGCATGTTGGGCAGCGGCGCACATTGCGCCTATTTTGATGGCAAGAAACCAGTAAACAATAACTTTGGATTAGGTTATATATTGGGCGACGAGGGTTCTTCAAATTATTTTGGTAAAATACTGCTTAAAGAATTTTTAAGTCATAAAATGCCTAAAGATATTGAAACCAAGTTTACCTTAACGCACAATCTAGACCGCCCTCAAATATTAGAACGTATTTACAATAAGCCGCAGGCCAATATATTTTTAACCTCATTTTTCGATTTCATCACCCAAAACAGCAAACACGAATATATCCGCAAGCTGATTGATAAAGGATTTGAAAAATATATAGAAACCTATGTTTTGCCAATGGCCGAAAAATACAACGACCGCGATATACATATCGTGGGTAAAGTAGCCGCAGAGCTCGAAGACCCCTTAAGGTTAACAGCTGGCAGATACGGCATTAAAATTAAAAGCATTATTAAAGAACCAATACAAAATTTATTAAAACATTACATTAATTAACAAAACAATGAGCAAAATTGGAATAAACGGCTTTGGCCGTATCGGCCGCCTGGTTTTCAGAGCCGCACTAAAAAGAGGATTGGATATTGTAGCGATTAACGATTTGATCGAGCCAGATTATATGGCATACATGTTAAAATATGATACTACCCACGGTAGATTTGATGGTACTATCGAAGTTGTTGATGGTAACTTAGTCGTTAATGGTAAAACAATCCGTGTAACTGCAGAAAGAAATCCTGCAGATTTAAAATGGGATGCTGTAGGTGTTGAAGTAGTAATCGAATCAACAGGTTTATTCTTAACCCGTGCTGATGCTGAAAAACACATCGCTGCGGGCGCTAAGAAAGTAGTTTTCTCAGCTCCAGCCAAAGATGACGATATCCCTACTTACGTAATGGGTGTTAACCACCATAAATTAACTGCAGATCAGACTATCGTTTCTAACGCGTCTTGTACTACAAACTGTTTAGCACCAATTGCTAAAGTTTTAAACGATAACTTTGGTATTATTGAAGGTTTAATGAGCACAATCCACGCGGTAACTGCAACTCAAAAAACTGTTGATGGTCCTTCGGCTAAAGACTGGAGAGGTGGCCGTGGTGGTTTCTCTAACATCATCCCTTCTTCTACAGGCGCTGCTAAAGCAGTAGGTATGGTTTTACCTGAATTAAAAGGTAAATTAACCGGTATGTCTTTCCGTGTTCCTGTTGCTGATGTTTCAGTAGTAGATTTAACTGCACGTTTAGAAAAACCAGCTACTTACGAGCAAATTAAAGCAGCTATGAAAGCAGCTTCTGAAGGTGAATTAAAAGGTGTGTTGGCGTATACTGAGGACGAAGTTGTTTCTTCTGACTTCATTGGCGATGACCATGCTTCTATTTTCGATGCAAAAGCTGGTATTTCATTAAATGATAATTTCGTTAAAGTGGTATCTTGGTACGATAACGAGTGGGGATATTCTTCTGCATTGGCTAAATTCGTAGAATACTACGCAAGTTTATAAGAAAAAACAGCATCAAACGGTTTTTTAAACCATATAAAAGGCAACATTATTCACTTAATGTTGCCTTTCTGTTTTAAACATGTTTTTCACCAGTAAAATGTATTTTAATTTTATGCAAAAAAATACTTTACACAGCATTATCCCCTACCAAATCATCATTTTCGACATAAAAAATTCAAAAATGAGCTTAAAAAATTGATAAAAATCATTTTACAAGGAAAACTTGATACTATTTGACGATATCATATTATAAATTGATAATATTTAACAATTACTTAACATATTTTTGAGTTATATTTGCAATACAGTCGTTTTAAACATCGATATCTCCTATAAAAAGATCAAGAAATAAAAAATGACAAAAAAAATACTTAAATTTTTCTTAGTGTATTTTTTACACTATCAAATTTTTTACTATATTTGTAGAGTAATAAACGGAACGATGTTTATCACCACTAAAAAAGATAAATCATTTTCCTGAGAAACTTCGGTTTAGATGGAAGATTAAAGACAAAGCCTGGCTCATAACAGGTTTATATTTGGTTAGAAAAAAGAGACAAGTCTGGATAGATTGTCTCTTTTCTTATTTTAGGGCAAATTGAATCCAGATTTATACTTCAATGATCAATTCTTTATCATAACCATTATATTTTTCATTGATATAGCCGTGTGGATTACAGATAATTTCCGTTTCATCAATCTTGTACCTAACCGGGGCATGAATATGACCATGAATCCAATAAACAGGTTTGTATTTGAGGATAACATCTTCAAGATCTGATGCGTAAGCTGAAGCGATTGGATCGTTTTGATATTCCTGCGGAATAGACCTTATACTTGGCGCATGATGGCTAATCACTACATTTTGATATGCCTTTGATTCTTCAAGACTTCTTTGCAGCCAGTTTTTAGAAATCTGATGGATTTTATAGGTATCAATCGTTCTTAATTTCGAATAGGAAGGATCTCTTCTGATCATCCTGTAATCATTCATCTTACCCTGGCAGATGATACCATATTCTACAGGATTACCAAACAGGGAAAAATCCGTCCACAAAGTTGCTCCATGAAACCTGATGCCCCCGAAATCAATATGATCATTTTCTACCACCTCAACATTTGATCCTCTTGAGGCTTCTGCTATTTTACGGAGTGTATTCGGGTAGGTTCCCTTGTAATATTCATGGTTGCCCAAGACATAAATTACAGGTTTATCCGGAATATTTTCTTTTATCCATGTTATGCCTTTTACTCCAAGATTGATGTCACCCGCTAAAATAACGAGATCCGCATTTTCGAAACTCAACTCCGAAACTCCAAATTCCTGGTGCAAATCGCTTATGATCTGTATTTTCATTTACCCCCTTATCTACCAATTGTTTTGTGCCTCCAAACAGCAATCACATTGGCATCGGCATGGTGCTCTTCTGGATTATTTTCTAAAAGAAGCTTTTTTATTTCATAAGCTTTTTTGAAGTCATTAATTAATCCCCTATCGTTTAAGTCTGATGGCAGAAACGTTTCATCAAAACCACCGCAATTGCTTAAAGCACTTATATCAAACTCCTGACCCAACAATTCATAACCTACAAATTCATATCCGTCAATCAAGATATTCTTACAGTCATGATCTGGTTCTACGACCATTGTCAAAAGATTAAATTTACTTTGAGGTTTCATTCTTTTGAAAACATAATCAACTGTTGTGAAAAAATTGGTCTGATATAAATTTACACCATGAATAAAACCCCAATCTGTTCCATTTTCGTAATCAGGTTCCACCAAAACTTCGTTCAACAGACCATCTAAAGAAATGAGCTCTGTTAAATGGGATAACCTGGCCCATTCTATGTACTTCACCCACGACATTCCATCCTGATCATAATTTTTATCGTAAGTTCCTCTTGCTGTATATAAAAAATCCATTAATCATCATTTTAGGTAAAAAATGTATCTAAAACCATTTTTCAGAAAACAAAAGGCAAAACACATAAAAAAGCGGAGTAACCTTTGCCTTTCGATGAAGATATATAATCTAAGAAACAACGCAAAATTTTAAATCATTTCATTCAGATGCTATTAAGCCATAATGCACCGGTCCTATTCATAAACCTGCCTTAACTGATGAAATACAGCACCTCCATTTCCAAAAACTAAAAAACATTCTGATTATGATATCACAATTTCAGATTGTCTGGATTACTGACATCGGGTATGAAATATGGTTATAAATCTAATAAGCAAGATTGTAAAAAGAAGCGGCGACAGAAATTGTCCAATTAGTATTAATAAATAAAATCTATTTCTGACTATATAGAATCAGTGACAGTTAGTTTATATGGGTCTTATTAAAACTTTTCGCTTGTTGTTCCGCTAGAGTGGAAGTCAATAGCCCCGTCAATCCCTTAATTCACGTAGTCATGAAAATCAAAGGCACTCTGCTATTTATTATCATTTTATTAGGCGCAAATATCAACCTTTTTAGTCAGGCATTAACAGGATGCGGGAAAAATAGCACTGGTGTTATCCACTATCAGAGAAATGGATTTGGCAGTGGTGCAGGAAACGAAGCTAAATTCAAATACAATAACATCCATTTTCGACATATTCAGCAAGTAGTTCAATCCGTCCAAGGTTTACTACATTTTCGCTCGTAATACCTACCACAAACTGTTGTATCGAGACCGATTGCGGCAACGATCTTTTTTTATATAACTTCACGGATATCGCCTGCCCGCTAGATGATAATGCCTTAATTTTATTAGCGGCATTTGGTATTTCTGGTTTTGTTTTAATTAGAGGAAATTTGCCGGATGAGTTATACGCTTGATGGCATAAGACTGATAAATAAAAAAGGATGTAACCACTGGTTACACCCTCTATCTAAATTAACGCTCTCAACTATGAAGTTGATATAAGGCTCTCACCCCTTATAGAGGACAATATTACTACAGAAAGATTAAGATTTGATGAAGATTTCCATTTTGGAAAATAAAAATATTTAATCTCCGCCACAACCGCCACAGCTTCCGCAAGAACTTCCACAGGATGAACCGCATGAACTGCCCCCACCCCCACTATTTCCGTCACCGCCATCTGTCCATCCGTTTCTCCCATAATTTACAAATGGAATTAAAATCGGTGTTAAAACTGCCGCGCCGTATAAAAAATAACTCCATTGCCAATCTTCTTCTGCTTTGCGTTTATACTGAATATTATTTTCATACCAGCTGGGAATAGCCACCGCACTTAATATCATGCTAAGTTTGCGCAGATAGGAAAATATAAAGAAAAGTAAAAACACAAATATGATAACCACTTGTATCACTGGTTTATCCCTCATAACGCCTGTGATTAGCCTGATCAGCGGAAACATTAATAACAGGGCAAAAACTAAAAAACTGTTATAAAATAACTTTCCAAATGTTTTAGATTGTCTAAAATGATATTTAAAGGTATCCAAACTATTGCTTACATTTCTGAATATAGCTTTTGTCCCCAATATCTTTAACAACTGCAAGTAAGACATCCTGCCTAAATCCTGCAAAACCGCAACAATTTGCGCATGCTCCACAGATTCAACCTGAACATTCCTGGAAACCGAAATCATTTGACCGCTTATCTCTATTGTTCCGTTATCGATCAGCTCATTCACCGAACCGCTGATCACATCAGATAGCCGACCGGTTTTGAGATAAATCAGTTCAAAAGGCTGTAGATGATAAACAAACGAATCACGATCAAAATCATTTAGAATTTGCCTGATTTTATTCTTATTGTACAGGTTTAAAACCACATACAGCGGAAGTACCACGCCCATATAGCCCAATATAAAATAGGGATTATCGATACGCACGTAAAGGGGCTTGAGCAAATAATAAAACGGGAGGACGAGCAGAATAAAAACCAACACACCATATAGTGTAAAGTACCCGGTTTTTAGTTTTGCTGGCTCAAGCTTTAAACTCCCCAGCATCGTATCATATTTCCAAATGCTTTCGGGCTGTTGACCAAAATGATTAACGTAAAGTCTTGCTGTCTGCTCTGCAGCCCTTTTAAACTGGTCAAACTGTGTTTTATGATGTGTAGAGGGAACATGCTGAATAGCCTTGCCGAGCAAGTCGCAAAAATCCTGGTAGGATTGTGAGAAAATGAGGTGCTGGTGCCAAACCACATCAACAATGGCAGAAGGCGAAACCATTACCTCAGAAATAGCTGCCAGATACATAAACTTTTTATACTCCAGAATCGCTTTTTCGGTAAAATTTTCTGTCCAACGGTTTTCTTTGGCCAACCTGATGGAAAAGGGATATTCTCCCGATGGTTGATCGAGATCAAATTCCTGCACGCTATTCCAGAGCGTTTCGTTCATGCCCAGTTAAGTTTTATTTTTCAAGCTCCAGCCACTTCCCTATCTTTTTCCAGGGAATGCTAAGCAACATAAATAATAATCCAAGTAGTATTTCCATACTGTAAATATAATAAAAGTTAGGCAAGATACATTACACCAGTTCTTTAACCAGTTTGCTACGGATCCGGCTAAGGGTTTCTAAGCGCATACCCAGGTAACTTGCAATACACCTTAAAGGTACTTTAGATACATCATAGGAATTTAGTTCCAAAAACTTTTCGTAACGTTTTTCCGCTGAAGGAATCCGCGCAAGTATTGATCTTTCTGAGGCGGCATGATATTGAAGTGCCAAAATCTTCCTTCCAATAACATTTGTTTCGGGGCAGATTGCATAGAGCTTATCAATCAGCACATGAGAAATTAGGGGTCTTCGTCACTTTTGGTGATGGAATCCATATCCGACTCTAAAAGAATAATTTTTCAAGCTCAAAGAAGTTCATTGTGCTGCTAGGGATCTATCACATGGAGCATCATTTATAGGTTTTCGCTGACCTAAGTGCGGGGATCACCCCCCGCACTCGGCTTCAAAACCGGATGTGCCACTTTCATGGCATCCGGCTCCTCAACTATTTGGTGCTTATCATTCATACCTCTCCCGTGAATTTGGTGATGACAATGTGTGTGCAGTAAGACTAGATTTATTATTGCATTATTGTTGTGATTCTTATCTTTATGATGATTTTCGATTTGGTCGTCACTTTTAAAGAATAATTTGCAGTATCCGCATTTTCCTTTTTGTCGTTTAAGTAGTTCTGCGGTTCTTTTGCTGATCGTTGCGTAGCGACCTAGCCTTGTTGCCCAGTAAATGAAGTCCCCATCATACGGACTTCTTGTGCCTTTGACCTTAACATAGTTCCTGAATGTCCACTCATAATGCTTTCTGAGCACATGCCCTTGTATGGTTTTGAACGTCCATTTATCCTTCCCATGGATACGGAAGTATTTGGCTTTTATCCATTTCCGTCCCTTTTTGGGATGTCTGTGTAACGCCCATTTCCATAATTTACGGAAAGTTATAGTACTCATTTTGCTGAATGCGGCACTGGAAGCGGAGTACTGGTAATAATTCGCCCAGCCGCTGATGATCGGGTTCAACGTTTTAATCAACGCTTCCTGTCTCACCGGCCGCATTTTTCTAATGGTGGTTTTTAGCTTCAAGGAATGCCTTTTCAGGGCATCTCCGTTTGGCTTGATCATTAGGGTATATCCTTTTTTATTATTCGTTTCTGGATATTGACGGATGTTAAAGCCCAGAAAGTTGAAGCCCGGATCTGTTCCTTCATGTTGGCCTAGCGTGTGGCACAACCTCGTTTTTGAGGGCTTCAGTTCCAACCCTACATTGCCTAACCATTGTGAGATATACACTTTTGCTTTCAGCACAATGTCTCTGCATTTGTGAATCACGATAAGTCGAGTAGGCCTCGGGAACTGCCCCCGAAGCCCCTCACAGATCCGGACGTGAGACTCGCACCTCATCCGGCTCCTATTATTCAGTCTACAATTCTCCATAATTATTAGATCATTGCCGGTCTTACACCTAATCGCCAGTGTGCAAATAAATTCGGTTCCTGTTTGCACATTCTTCCTAATAGTCTAATTGCCCTGGTTTTGTGGCGTGTTACCTTTTTAAACTTCCTTTCTGCCCAATGCGCGAGCCTAAAATTTAGGCGTTGGAACAATGGGTACATTTCAGATTTATAGAACTTACTGAAGTAACCAATAAAGCCCTGCAATTTGGCGTTAAACCTGTTTGCCAAGTCTTGCAGACTCTTATCAGACCGTTCCTGTAGGTTCCAGCTTCTAATCTCTGCACTCATCTTCTTTCTGGCTTTGGTGCTCATCGCAGGACTAAAGTTGATAAAGTACTTACCCCTTTTGTTCTTGGATCTTCTTGCTCTGAATGTGAAGCCAAGAAAGTCAAACTGCTCATTTACCCAGGCACCTTGCCTGAGGTCGTCTTTGCAGTAAACAATCTTTGTCTTTCCTTCATTCAGTGTTAGTTTGCACTCAGCCAGTCTTTTCACAATAGCTGCCTGTAGTCTTTCGGCCTCATCTTTTGATCGGCAGTGACATATTGCATCATCTGCATAACGCTCAAATACAATATGCCCATAGTTACGTTTCATCCATTCGTCAAAGGCATAGTGCATATACAAGTTGGCAAGGATTGGCCCAATTACTGAGCCTTGTGGAACCCCTTGACTCCGCTCTATGCGATTACCTTCTTTGTCTTCGTACGGAACCTTTAGCCATCTTTCAATGTACAGCAGTACCCACCTTTCAGATGTATGGCGCTTAATGGCTTTCATCAACAGGTCATGATCTATCGTATCAAAGAATTTGCTTACGTCCAAATCAAGTACCCAATCGAATCGCCAGCAGCGTTTCCTTGCGGTTTCTACTGCCTGATGTGCTGAACGGTTTGGCCGATAGGCATAGGAGTCTTCGTGAAATACAGGATCTATCACAGGCTGTAAAACTTTAACTGCAGCCATCTGGGCTATGCGATCGATTACAGCAGGGATACCTAAATTTCTAGTTCCTCCTGCTTTTGGTATTTCTACCAATCGAACGGCCATAGGTTGATAACTGCCGGATGACATCCTGTTCCATAGTTTGTACAGATTTGACTTTAACTTCTTGTCAAAATCTGTTATGGTTATTTTGTCCACTCCTGCAGCTCCCTGATTCGCCTTTACCCTCTCATAGGCCTCCGCTATGAGCAGTTTTGGAATTTTAGATGACTTTTTGCTTCTTGCATTTGCTCCTCCTAAAGTTTTTTTTTTTTCATTTAGTTGACTAATTCAATTAGTTGAATAATGTGTCCCCTTCGCTCAGTTCCCATTACAGCAACCTTAATAACTACTACTGAACACTCCGTCCCTGTGCCTGCATTGGTACTCTTAAGCTAACAGGGCCTCTGCTTGGTTGTCTCCCTTGACATCAGACGACAGGTTCCCAAGTTCCATAACAACGCCTCTATACAGATCATGTCACCTTTGTGCCGGATGCCGTTTGATCGGTAAACAGGTTCCCTTCAAACTTATCCCGGGTTAACGACTCCCCCCCGGTTTTGACATCGTTCCTACGCTTTCGACATTTCATCAGTGATTTCCTTGCGGTCATCTTCTGTATAGGTATCTGACAGTTCTAACTGCCTTTTCCGTATCGCTCACCACCACATCTCTTTAATGCAGCAGCATACGGTGATTTGAAACCAGTTCCTGCAAACCGATTTCGGAGGGCCTTCCTCCATCGTCATTATAGCACCGAAATCTATCTTACGGGATTGATTTCGTTCATGGCGCACTGTCATCGGCATAGCGGATGATAGATATGGTATCCTGCCATTTTCCGGTTATCCCTTTCCTGTGAAGTTTACAATATTCCATCAGGTCACGCCTTAGGTATTGTCTGGTATCCTCTTCCATTCCGTGCAGTGCGATATTGGCAAGCAAGGGTGAGATTCCAGATCCTTGCGGTGTGCCGCTTTCATTGGATTTCGGAGGGAAACCTTTATCCACAATACCCGCTTTAAGCCATGCTTTAATGATTCTGGTAATTTTAGGGCAGGTATCTACTTTCTTCAGTAGTTGCTGATGGTTGATGTTGTCAAAACATCCGGCTATATCGGCATCCAAAACGTATGCCTGTTTTCTAAAGGCTGCGCCATATATAGCCCTGATCGCATCGTGACATGATCTGCCAGGCCTGAACCCATAGCTATCAGGCTCGAACCTTGCTTCCCATTCCGGCTCTAAGGCCATTTTGAGCAATGTCTGTTTAGCTCTGGTCGATATTGTGGGAATACCGAGTGGCCGTTTTTCACTTTTACCGGGTTTGTCTATCCAGACTCTCCTGAATGGCGTGGCCTTTTCGCTGAGCTTTAAGTCATTAGCCAGTTTGTTACGCTGTACAGGTGTAAGAGAAGCGACACCATCTACTCCGGGCGTATTCTTGCCCTTGTTGTCCTGTGTTACTCTTCTAACGGCTAGCAATTTCGCTTGTTTTGAAGCTAATAATAATCTTTGCAGGTGTCTTACTCCCTTTTTATTGTCGTTTAAAGAGGCTCGATAAATCCGTTTTTGCAGCTTAAAAACAGCCCGTTCGGTTGTATTCCAATCGATCTTTGACCATTCACATTCATACCTTAACTTTTCAGTTTGGTTCATAACTTATTTACTGCTACTTACAACTCTATCTTCCAAATAATCGTGTTTCCGTCAGCTTATCCCAAACATTACTTTGGGCATTTGCTTCTGAAACAATCCCTCCCCATACACGTCGCATGCGGCTGACTGCCTACTCAGAGTCTTAACTTTGAGAGCGGGTATGGTGGTTACTCCGTTCCATAATCCTGTTTTGCGTTGAACTTAGATTCCTGCTGTTCACCGGGAATTGACTGGTATCAATCTGAACTTTGATACTTTCAGATTAGTCTGGTATTCCGCACCTTTTGGTGATAGCGTAATCAGTCCCTTTCGCTATTTCGCCATTACGATGATTCAGACACAGGTTTCTCTCGTAATCTTATTCAACTTTGCTCGATAGGGTTCCAGATCGGACTTCCGGTTACCATCTTTTAACCCATGCTTGCATAGATATGATCGTCAGCCCATACCCATGTGGGTTATGCTTTCATCCCGATACCCGGGAGATTGGAATTGCACCAATACAGAACTACAGTTAAACGCATCACTGCGTTCTACACTTTCCTGCTGTCTCAGCAGTTCCGGTGTAAACGGATCGCAGACCAAAAGTGACGAAGAACCACTATTAGTGAAATATGCAAGAAGGGCACTGAGCCTGCATTGACCATTAAAAATGGGCGAACTAAAGAAGTTTTCGATAGGTTTTAACAAAAAAGTTTTCCACATCTGTGAAGTCCAAAACGTGATTTTGTCTATAATCATACTTTAAACAGTTTTTATAAAAAACGACAAAAAACCGCATTAAAGCACGCTTGAAGCCAGTTTTAGAACTGAAAGAGAAAATTAAAAAAATGCCTTTAAAGGCATTTAAACGCATATCGTTTCCCCTATTTTTTCCCCTTTTGCCACTAAAAATCAATGGTAAAATCAACTCCAAAAAGCTGTTTTTGTCTGAAAATATCAACATCCATAATACATATTGACCAAAGAATCAGGGTCGATCTTAATAATTTTGTTAATCGATTAGCTCTTAAAACATAACATTTAAGATTTTCACATTTTATCGAAAAGCCTGTTAAATGAACACTTCCAAATTTAATAAGTATTTCAACTCATGAGGTTCCTGTTACTTCTAAAAGCCTTGGAAAGATATGCTTTTATGCAGACTATCTATCCGTTTATCCAGTTTTAAGCTGGTAATTTGTTTTTCGTCCCTTATTGACGCAATGAACCCTGTCGAATTTGCAGAGTTATAAAAGCTATTTTGAATAAGCGTTTCTGGAATTGCCCGGTCTTTCAAAATCTTTGTCGCATAAGCAGTAATCTTTTTTCTAATCCCTGCTGTATCTGCGGAAGTTGATGGTTTTAGATAGGAATTAAGACTGTCTTTTTGAAGATAAACTATATAAGCAGTCGTTGTTTCTTCGGTATTTGATTTTGTCTTCTTGCATGCACAAACGCCAAGTAAAACCGTCATTATGATTGTAATCGGTAGTATTTTCATATTAGAATGGTCTAAATTCAAGTCTTTTAACGACCCCAACTTGTTGGCTTCCACCGTTTGGTACACCATTAGCGTAGGTTGTTGATGGGGTAGTAACACAAAAACTCTGCTTTTGTGCTTCTTTTTGTTGCTTAGCAACCTGGTCGGCCAGGGTAAGGCTTGGTCCTAAATCACATGGGCAGCCACACGGTACCCATGGATACATCAGCACACCAGTATAATGAGGTGCAGCCATTGATGTTCCACTTAACGTTGCGTAGGAACCCGGATAGGTTGAATATACATTCACGCCGGGGTCGGCGCAGGTAATGCTTGCTCCATAATTGGAGCCTTGAGAAGAATTTGGAAAATAATTTGCAAAACTATCATTTGCAGAATTTATAGCAGCAATCACCCAAACATTATAATGCTGTATACGGGCCATCGGATAGTATTGCGTATCGTCGCGATAATTTCCTGCTGCAATTACAAATCTTATTCCCAATTCTGACATGGCAATAATTTTTTCGTCCAACACCGTCGATGCATTTCTACCATTATATCCTAAGCTGACATTGACAATATCTGCTGTGTTATGTGCTACGACCATCGACTGGATATAATCCAGGCCTGCTAAAATTGTGGCTTCTGTAGTGCCGCCTTGCGCGTCTGTTACCCTGACCGGGACAAGTCTGGCATTCGGTGCAACCCCAACGATTCCAGTATTGTTAGCTCTTGCCCCAATTATTCCCGCAACGTGCGTACCATGACCATTTTGATCTTGTGCCGAGGTTGAACCAGGAACAAAGGTTGCGGCGCGGGTCTGGTCAATATTGAGCTCTGAATTATAAAGATCGCAGCCCGAATCTAAAACCCAAACAGCATTACCGGTCGTAGCATCCATTTGGCCTCCGCCAACACGGGTGACACCGGCTGGTGTTGAATCAGAATAGCCGGGATAGGTTCTAAAGGATAGATTTGTATTGAGGGAATTCCCTCTGGAAGTATTATCCATCACGCCTGTTATCGCGTTGAATCTTTGGTTAAGAACGACCCTATCAACTTCAGGATTTTTTCTAAGAAGCTGTACTTCTGCATTAGAAATTTTAGCAAAGAAAGCAGGAAAGGTTGCGTAAACTGTTTCTATTTTTTTTGGATCTATGGTTAGTTTGTTCAAAAAGACGTTTGCAGCGGCACGGGACTGAATTAGTTGTTCTTTAAATGTCTTAGCTGGACTTTCAGTAATATTTCTGTAAGATGAAGCTGTTTTTTTTAAATAAATAATATAGCCTTCATTATTTACGAGTGTATCAATCAATCCTAAACTAGATTTTGACATCACACTGTTCGAAGTTAAGTCTTCATTAGTTTTTGAGTCCAGTTTAACAAGATCATCATTTTTACAGCTATTGACAAGAAAAAGTAGCGAGCTGCCGATGGTGAGAAAAAAAAGTTTACTTTTCATAAGAGTTATAATTTAGAGAATATTAATTATTAGGTACTGAAATGATATAAAACAAATGACTAATAATGCGAATCTTACCTGTTAGTTAAATATACGTGTTAAATAATGAAAACGCTACAAAAATTAAAAATTAAATTAGATGGCCTCAAAAAAGGAAGAAATTTAGGCCACTGTGGTCTGTATAATAGCGTGTGATTTCCAGCAAAAAAAACAGCATAAATTAATTCTTTAGCATTCATACAAAGGGAGGGCAACAGTTACTTTGAGTACATAATTTTCTTAGTAAACTAATTTACCCTTTAGTCTTTCTCCGCGGTACTAGTTTCCCTTGACTTAAGTCATTTACCTAAATTATAGGGCAAGCTTAGCTTAAATCTTCTAATAAGTTTATTGAAAGATTCCATTTAAAAGAAAGTGGTGTAAACTAATTCTAGTATTACCACTCAGAAGATGTAAACTAATTCTAGTATTATAACTCAAAAACGACAAGTAAATTCAGGAAGAGTCAAATCACTGGGTATTTCAGGGAAAATGGCCGCTCGTTCCGTTTTCAAAGTGACGCTCCATTTCGCTTCAAACTGACGCCTGATTCCGGAGCAAAGTGGCCGTTTTGGTTGTCTTAGCTGCTTTTTTAGATCATAGTTTCAGGAAATATTTCTTCGAATTTAAGCGAAATTAGAGCCTGTAGGGAAGCTCTTGTGATTAAAGGCTATTAGCTCATCAGTCCTTCTGAGCTGCTTATATCGCATTTGCTGAGATTTCGTAACTTGGATTACCCAGAACGTCTGGTTTTGGGCTAATTTGAGTCTAGGATGGATTATTTTAGAGAAAACTGAATCTAAAAAGCAGTTGGGAGGAGATGTTGGTATTTTTTCAGAAGGAAAGGAACAATTTAGTGTTTACTCGGCAATCCAATTGGCGGCCACTTTGCACTGAAATGGAGGGGTCACTAATAGCCACCAGTTCTGAGTGAACTAGTGCCTGCAGATATTCTTTAGAAGGTTCGAGACTGGCATCAGGGTGCTGGATAGCCCCTATAAATTCACTACCTAAACTAATCCAGGTGGTAATTTCTTTACCATCTTCTTTAACAAAACCTCTTACCAGACCTGTTACCACAAAAAAAACACAATCATTATTATCAATTGGCGATAAAATGTACTTGTTCTTTTTAATTAAGATGGGTTGCACATTATTTTGAATTTCCTGGATAAAACCAGGTGTAATCGGGTTTAAACTGCTGAAATAATTCAATACAGCATTAACTAAAAATACCTTGCGGGATTCGAGCATACACAAATAGGGATAGACTTTAGACCCTTAATTATAGCAAATACAATTGAAACTTAAAAATAAAGTAGATGATTGAGACGATTATGCTGTTAAAATTTTTCTATAAAGTGATTTTCTTGATTTTTCGGGATGCGATCTGATGAATCCAGGTAAAAACACTGATTTTGGTTTCATCGTATTCTGGAAATGCTTGCCAAACCTCACAGAAGGTTTGTTCCAAAATGGATTTGGCTTTTTCCTCATCCTTTATACTCCTGGTGATAGTCCCAAAGATGGCTGCAGCGTATTGTTGATATAAGATTTTAAATGCTGCTGCATCTTTAGCACGCAGCCTATTGAATAAAATCCCCTGTTCGGAAATCCAGACTTTAAGATTGGCATCATGATTTGGATTGATGTTGCTACTAAGTGACACTTGCATGGAATTTGATATTATAGCTTCAACAGGAATGGCTACAATTTGTTTAAGGAACACCCTAATAATCAAACAACTGGACGGAGTATAACAGAAAATGCTTCAGGATGTGGCTCAACTGTAAAACTGCTTTATGACTAAAAAAGATTGCTTGCGGATATGATAATGGGGGATTATAAAAAAAATTGTATCTGTTCCTTTGACAAGGCGGAGATACAGTAAGAGAACTTGAGTGTTCACTTTATTCATTTATAAGCATTAATAATGCCACACGCAAGCCTATCATTTCCTAAATAGAATTTCTTTAAAAACAAACATATGAGGAATAACCTTAAAAATAGCATTTTGGCCTGCGGGTTTTTGCGGTCTGCAGATAGTAGCCAATAGATACTTCATGCGAACCGTAATCATAATTGCCCAGTTTATTTAAGCTGTAATCATAGCCATAACCGATCCTAAGGTTTTCGCGCACAAAGAATTCAGCGATTAACCCAATCGCGCTTTTTGCCCTTAAACCGCTCTGCAGTTCTGGTTTAGGATAAAGTTTTATAGAAGTTCTATATACCCCACCTAGCCATAGCTTTCCTTTGATCATCAAAAATGCATTCAAATCTAATGAAGTTGGGCCATTCAGATCGTCTTTGACTAAAAAGGTTGGCTTGAACATAAAATCGCTGTTCATTGGAAATACCATTCCAGCGGTTAAATAGAAATGGGGTTTGGAAGTAATATTGAGCAAATTATTATCTCTAAAAACAGGAAGATATTGCGTAAGGAGGTTATTTGCAGAAAAACCAATAAAGAATTTTTCGTTCGAATAATGTACTCCAGCCCTGATATCGGGCACGGTTCTACTTTCATATCCGGTAGGGATCTTATTGTCGCCAGTTTCGGTTGGATCGAGCAAACTCCCATTAAGCCCCATCTGCATTACACCTATCCCAACACCAAATGCAAGCACATTGGTTTCGGTGCGGTCTAATTTTATGCGATAGGCAAAATTACCCGATACATTGAGCGAGTTCTGCGCACCAATCTTATCTTTAGATACCAAAAGGCCAAGGCCTAAGCTTTCCTCTTTAACGGCTTCATCAACCGATATAGAAAGCGTCTGGGGTGCTCCTTGAATACCAGCCCATTGCGCACGCACAAAGGCCTGCATGTACAGTTCTTCTTTATAACCGGCATAAGCCGGATTGATGTACAAACCACTGAATACATATTGCCCGAACTGCGCATTTTGCTGAGCAAACAAACACAGACCGATTAAATTAAATAACGCCGTTAAAATTATCTTTTTCATATCCTCACATTTTAACTTCCATTTATCTCATTACAGTTACGTAACCTTTAAATTCCTGCCACTGACCGGTTGCCGTTTTCACTTTAATTACATAGAAATAAGTTCCATCTACCAACCCATTTGCTGTCCAATCGTTTAAATAACCGTTCTTTTCATAAACGGTACTTCCCCAGCGGTTAATGATGGTAAGCTGGTTTTCGCTGTAACGGTCTAAACGTTCAATAAAGAAGGTTTCATTTTTTCCATCGCCATTTGGCGTAAACACGTTCGGGATCTTAAGTCCGGTAATTTCTTTGGTATCGACAGAGATATTGTTTGATGGATCAGGATCTATTTCATTAATCGTAACAGTGGCACTATTCACCACGTTACCAGGCTTCATTGACCTTACATTGATGACCAGCTCAACGAAACTGCCATTGGCAAGAGATGGTATTGCCCAGGAAACTGTTTTAGTTTGCTCGTTATAACTTGCAGCACCCACTATTATAGGATCAACGCTTACAAAGGTCAGATTTTCAGGGAGATCGTCTTTTACTTGCACATTGCTAGCCATGTCCGGTCCATTGTTGCGTACCAATAAGTTGTATTTGAATACTTCAGTATTTAGTACCTGTCTACCTTCTGACCTTTTAACGATAGAAACATCTGCTGATATAACCGATTCCATCACCACTTCCATTTCTTCGGAAAGATCTGAACTACAGCCGCCTGAGCTAAAAGTAATAACGGTATATTTCCCTGCGCTGTTTACCACATAGTCTTGAGTGGTAGCACCCAATATGGCGCTTCCATTTCTAAACCATTGATAAGAGGTGGCACCGGTACCGTTGGCCCTTAGTTTAACGGTAACGCCTGGTTTAAGATTAAACGTATTGGGATTGTTCGATTGCGCAAAGCATGCCACTGCAAAAAGCAGCAGCATACCGAACACAATTGTCCCAAGTCTGTTAAACCTCATAATTGTTAGACTTTGCGTACAGCAACACCTTATGGTGCTACCGAGATAGTTGCTTTACCAGGTTTAACAGTTACCGTGATGGCCTTAGATGCGGTTGCCGAACAACTTGTAGACGGTGCAATAAGCGCAGAACCAACAGCATATTTACCTTCGGCAGTAAACTCGTAAGCATCTGGTGTTATTCCAGCTTTCAAGGTGAAGAGTTCATTATTCGTTCCTGATTGTGTACCTAACGTGGCAAGATCGGTAACCGCCACACCAGCTTTCGTTGCAGACCATGTGTAAACTAAAGCGACACCTGTAGGCAATACCAGTGCTGCGTCTTTACTTGCAGTAATTACCGTGCTTCCAGTTTGATCAGTACAATAAACACTTCCAGGTGCATTTACAGCAATTGCAGGGGGAGGTAACTTCTCAACAACAGTATTATCGGACGCATCACTCGGACAAAGATTCGCATCGGCCGGTATTACCTGAACTGAATAGGTGTGCGTTCCTGTTGGTAATGTTGCTGGCACATTGAAGATCACGTCAGCTGCAGTAGCATAGGTTACAGCGCCCTGTGCAGTACCGTCAACTGTCCAGATTATTTTATCGCCCGTAGCAGGAATATATCCGGTAAATGTCGGGGTAAGTTTTACAGTACCCGTTCCGCACAGGTATACATTGGGCGTAGTTTGTGCGAAAGCACCTAGCGGCAATAAGAACATTAAAAATGCGAAGATCCTTGAATTGCGTTTTGTAGTTTTTTTTGTCATGATTTTAGTTTGTTTGGATGAATAATTTATTGTCTTTTTAGTTAATAGATACTGTTGGTTTATGCGGTACAAGCTTTACCCTAAAACTAAATGGGATAGCACGCTCGCAGCCGTTCGCGTTTTTAATGGTCAATGTCCCTTGATATAGCGCGGCAGGTGTATGAGGAGGAACATTGATCGTAATTTCGTTTGCAGGTAAAGCCTGGTCAATTACGTTAGTCATTGGGCCAGCAACCCAGCTTATGCTGTACATAACAGGGGCAAAAACAGGATTGGTGTAAGTTATTTTGGTTGTACTAAGCTCCTCGCAGATGCCCGGATCCGGCGCTAAGGTTATATTTGGCTGTGGATTTACATTTAAGTTAAAATCTACTTTTTTTCCGCAATACGTAGCATCATCGCCAACGGTATAACTAATAACTACACTTCCGGCTGCAATTGCAGCAACCTTGCCTGTGGCATCTATTGGTGCAATAGCTGGATCGCTGGTACTCCATGTTCCATTCGGATAAGCGTTTGTAAACTTTGCACTCGTGCCACCACACATCGTAACAGGACCAACAATTGCAGGAACAGGAGCATATTGTTTCACTTTAACTTCTACAGATTGGGCGCCCCCTGCATTTTTACATCCGGTTATCGTACTTATTGCTTCTACATAATACGTGGTTGTTCCTGTAAGAATAGGAGTTGTATAAGTTGTACCGGTTTTGAGTAGTGGACCTCCTGATTGTAAACCGTACCAGTTATAAGTAAAAGCAGGATCGGGCATAGTAACAGAAAGTATTGTTGAAGATCCACTACAGATTGTTATACCAGGTACTGCAAGTGTTGGCAGCGGATTTACTTTTAATTTCACCCGGAGCCTTTCAGAAACACCTGTTACACAGTATGTCCTGCTACCCTGCACATAATAAATATAATCTCCCGGAACCAAAGAAGATGTAGGAGTATAGTTTTCCCCTATGTGCAATAAGGTACCCCCTGTTTCAGCATCATACCATTTGTACTCTGTACATACCTGTGGATTGTTAACAGAAAATGTGGTGGTTTCACCCTGACAAATTGCCCTGGCATCTTCAGCAATAGGATCTATTAATGTGCGAGGCTTTGCCAGTTTTCTTTTAATATCGTAAATCCGAAGTGAACCCAACACTCCTGCCAATCCACCTGTTGTGATTTCTAAACGATCGTAAACCGCAGTAATCGGAAATGTTACTTCATATTTATCCGTTGAACCCGGAAATAGCCTAATGTTTAGAAAAGTCCCCGTATTATCGAATGCAGCCCCCGCCTTGGCCCCATTTAAATACGGCTGAATGACAAACCCCGTTAGCAAATTCAGATTGAGCAACCCACCCCCTGGCTTACCGATGATTATGCTTACAGAATCTTTAGGCTGAGAGGGTTTATTAAATATTGCAGTCAGATATATTTTGTTTAATACGGAGATCCCAACATCCATCAAGGCATAACTATCCTTATCGCTGTCGATTGAATTAAAAGGATCTGTTACCCTTCCACTTGCGTTTAATACCCCACCAATAACGGTTGGCTGCACACCAGAGAGAACATCAATTACTTCATCACAATCAATATGATTCGTAGTGGTCTCCATAATGTAGGCGTGAAACAGCTTTGCCGATAATGCTACCGATAATAAGGTACCTGAAACCTTAACATAAATTCCGTTATAAATCTGGTTCGGGCTAAGCGTAATCTCAATCTCCCCTGAGCCGCTGATAACGCCTGCAATATTGGTTGAGTTATAGATCGGATTGATACTTGTAGCGGTGTAACCCGCACCATGACCAGCGCCCAATAAACCTCCTAAGGGCCAAGACGCGCCAACTGGTTGCAAACCGGTAAATGTTCCAATCTCTACCCCACTTAACACACTTAAAACCTCGGTAGGCAATGAAATTTTTATCGTAACCGGGGTATTAGCAGGGATTGATCTGGGCGAACCCCCGGCTGCACTGAACTGCAAAAATTGTGTTGAGGATGCCAAGCCTGCCAAACCAACTCCAACCCCCAATGTGGAGGCATCTTTAACCTGGCCATTAACAGCGTTTGGCGCATCCGAAATCGTTCCCATAATCAAAGAACCTCCCAATACTTTTAATCCGTATTGGATTGAGCCCTGAAAATCGGCGTAGGTACGCTTTGTATTTTCACACTGTGCCACAACCTGTGCGCGTAAAAAAGCCGGCACCAATGATAACACAAACACCAGAAAAGATAGACAAGAGCGCCTTTTCAATATTGGTTTTGGATGAAGTAAAATAAATAGTTTATTTGTTCGTTGACGCAAAAGTACGTTTAGCCAACAGCACATCATCCGTTCACTTTATTCATTACTCCCTTTAAAACACCGCAGAGGCCTTTTTTGTTGACATTTATCAAAAAATCAGATGAATTCAAAAAATTACATCTCGTGTGAGATGAGAAAATGGGATCAATTTGATGTAGCTATCAATAAGACAATTTGATAGTTGTGAGACCATCCTAATTTTTATGAAATAATTCTTGTGGGAGAAAAGACTTATTGTATCTTTGCACCCTCTCTGGAAGCTTCCACTCCAGAGTTTAAGAAAGCCTTTCAGAAATGAGAGGCTTTTCTTATTTGAAACCAATTGAAATCAGTTCCGGTAATTATTCAAACAATACATCCATTGTAATTTCTTTTTGTAGCAAACCAGGGTAGCGTTCCCCATTTGTTATCCCATAAGTTGTGACCATCGTTAAGAACAATGCTTTTCTTGTTCCTGTTTGATGCTGGAATACCTTTATTTTGTTATCCAATTCCTTTTGATAGGATTTAGTGATTTTAAAAGGCGCAACAGAAAATTTAATTTCACAGATATTAATACAAGGATCATTTCGAGCGATGAGTAGGTCGATTTGCCTACGCTGTTCTTCCTTAGCTTTAGGGATATAACTCCACGCGGATATTTCTGCCTAACATTATCTGTCCCTATTGCCTTCTTAATGTGTGTGGAGTGTGTACCGTCCTGAATTTACTTTTAAATTCGGTTATCGATAGTGAAATTATTAGTTTTTTCCAGAAAAGCCACTTTCAACTATTGGTACTAAAGAGGCATTATGATGGCGATTTTAAAGATTTTGTTGATTGGTTGAGGAAGGGATATAGGTTTATTGACAAATAAATATCACGAAAATTAAAAACTTGAAATCATGTGCTCATATTCATAGGATTTAGGGGTATGGTTATTGTAGAAATAATTCTTTATTTTTGTATTAACACTCAATATCATATCCATGCACATAGAGACACGTAAATTGCATTTGATAGAAGAAATGCTCAAAGTAAAGAGTGAAGCTACTTTATCTGCTTTGGAGAAGCTATTAAAGAATACCAATAATAAACAGTTAAGAAAACACCAAGCTTAAAAGATTTTTCTGGAATCTGGTCGAAGGACGAGGCGGAAGAAATGGAACGTATAATTTCAGAATCTTGTGAAACAATCCACCCAGATGACTGGAAGTAATCTCTTAGACACCAATATCGTTATTGAGTTATTTAAAGGCAATCCACAATTACAGAGTTTCTCGAAGCCTTAGGCCCGAGAATATGGAGCTTAATGAGTTAATGGATATTTTTGAAAGCAAATTGGCAGGAACCACCCGAGCAAATATACACCATCAATATATTGCTCAGCATATTGGTGTGCTGGTTGCTGGATTGAAGGAGTTTGCTCAAAAATATGATGCAAATTATAGTAATTATGATGAATATGATTATTTAGGACTTGCTTGGGAAGGCCTAACCTACACCAATTATTTTCTTACTAATGTGAAAAATACGCAGATTTATTATGTGCCACAGACAAGTGTACATATGCGCGCAGATTCATTATTTTCAATTAAAATTAATAATATAATGAGCGATTAAGAGAAATTACTTATTTTATTCAAAATGTAAAGAACACCCAAGTTTTCTATATTCCGCTGGGATTCGAACCCAGGAGCACTACATTAAAAGTGTTTATAAACTTGTTGATCATCCCAATAAGCAGCCGAGCCGAAGATTACGACGACAAGTTTTTTCTCTCCGGTTGCCCAACTGTTCCAAAATTCTCGAATGCCGATAAAAATCCGAAACAGGGAATGTTGATCCATGGAAATTCATCAATAAAATTATTGTTCGTTCTTTTTTTACTAGGGTGTGAGGTATTGGATGAGCATCTGAAAAGCCAAAATCCAAGTGTTAGGCTTAGCTAAAGGAAATCCTAATTTTACTTGCGTAAGTTCCAGGCTAACATTTTCTGACTGTTGATTTAATGTTGCATGTTGGAGCCTAAATTCAAAACAGTTTCTTTCGTAAATCCATTTCTGATTAAATAAGTTTTCCCTACTCGTCTACGGGCCGTACACTGCAATCAACTCAGAATCACCAGATTTTCAATTCTATTTAAAACAACTTCTCCCCAGATCTTCCTATTACCTGCACCATAAATATTTAATTAACAGTGAAAAAGACAAAAAAAACATTTTTTGGCGTAATAGATAAAGCTATAACACGCCAAAACCATGCTTTTATATGCGGTGTTGGCGTGATTTGAAACTGAATATGTGTTTAGTTGCTTTTCAGTATAATTACTGCCAAAGGCGGTAAGTCTACAATTATAGAATATTCCTGTCCGTTATAACCTTCCAGATCCGGAACAATATTCCCCCTGTTATTAATTCCACCGCCATAAAATACGATATCATCGGTATTAAATATTTCTGTCCATTTGGTTTTAAAGGGAACGCCTATTTTATAATTCTCTCGAACTACGGGCGTTAGGTTCATAGCAATCACCAAAGTATCTTTTGCTTTAGGCCCTTTGCGCATAAATGTGAAGACAGATTCGTTTGCATTATCCGCATCTAGCCATTGGAAACCTTCATAACTAAAATTAAAATGATATAGCGCGGGCTCTTTTCTATACAGAAAATTTAAAGCCTTAACTGTTTCCTGCATACCTTTGTGAGGTGGATATTGCAACAGGTGCCAATCCAGCGATTGAGTGAAATTCCACTCATTGGTTTCGCCAAACTCGTTCCCCATAAACAGCAGTTTTGCTCCGGGATGTGTAAACATATAACCATAAAGTGCCCGAAGGTTTGCAAATTTCTGCCAGTCATCTCCTGGCATTTTATATAACATTGGCGATTTACCGTGTACCACCTCATCATGCGAAAAAGGCAACATAAAATTTTCGGTGAAAGCGTAAGTCATGCTAAAACTGAGCTGATGGTGATGATGTTTCCGTCCAAGGGTTTCTACCTTGAAGTATTTCAGTGTGTCATTCATCCAACCCATCATCCATTTCATTCCAAAACCCAGCCCACCAGCATGTACCGGATGAGTTACACCGGGATAAGTACTACTTTCTTCGGCAATGGTCTGCACGCCATCATAATTCCCGTATACGGCAACATTGAGGTCCTGCAAAAACTGGATCGCACCAAAGTTTTCGCTCCCTCCATATTCATTGGTAGCAGCATCTCCATCTGCTCTGGAGAAATTGAAATATAACATAGATGCCACCGCATCTACCCTTAATCCATCTGCATGGTACTGATCTATCCAGAATAAGGCATTGCTGATCAGGAACGAACGCACCTCATTTCTATCATAATTAAAAATGTAAGATTTCCAATCAGGATGGAATCCTTTTTTCATATCGGCGTGTTCATACAGATGCGTACCATCAAACTCATATAGACCATGCCTGTCGCCAGGAAAGTGGGAAGGAACCCAATCTAATATTACCGCGATGCCTGCTTTATGAAGTTCGTCGATCAGGTACATTAAATCCTGTGGCGAACCATAACGCGAGCTTGCACCAAAATAGCCTGTAATCTGATAACCCCAACTTGGAAAATATGGAAATTCCATTACCGGCATGAGTTCCACGTGCGTAAAACCCATTTCTTTAACATAAGGCACAAGCCTGCCGGCTACTTCCCTGCAGTTTAAAACCCGTTCTGGATTATCCGGATCGCGTTCCCAGGATCCTAAATGTATTTCATAAACCGATATGGGCTGATCTAAAGCATTGATCTTAGCCCTTTTATTAAGCCAGGCCTTATCTTTCCAGGTATAGTCGGTATCCCAAACAATACAGGCTGTTTGCGGTGGATGCTCCCAGCGTCTGGCATAGGGGTCGCCTTTTAAATGTTCTGATTCATCAAAACCTTTAACAAAATATTTATAAACCTCGCCTTTTGCAATACCGGGGATAAAACCTTCCCAAATACCCGATTTATCCCACCGTTTATTTAACGGGTGTAAGGCATTGTTCCAGTCATTAAAATTACCGACAACCGTTACGTGAATGGCATTAGGCGCCCAAACTGAGAAATAAGTTCCCGCAGTACCCTCAACGGCAATCAGGTGAGAGCCCATTTTCTCATACAGCCTGAAATGTTTTCCTATCAGAAAAAGATCAATGTCGTAATCGGTAAATAAACTATGTACCCAAACGGATTTCTTTTTATCGACCTTCGGTAACGCTGCATTTTTTGCAGGAACTTTTTTTGCTGCTGACATAGATATTTTGGCTAGATAGATAAAGCCCCAAACACTAAACAGCATTTGGGGCTAAATGTTACAGACTTAAAATCTGTATATCGGTAAAGTTTTTATTGCATTTAAAATGGAGGATATTTTTTTCATCAGTAAAGAAATCGGTAACCTCTTTATTGTCTATGACGATCTTTTTCACCTGGAATTTTACGCCAATTACATTGCACACATAAAATTCATAATTAGGTGTATACAACCCTTCATTTCGTTGGTTCACCTTAATAACCTGTGTATCGCCTTTTACGGTGAATTTCTTTTCCAGATAAATATCCTGTTCGTAAGCAAAGGTATCTCCATGATCCTCGTACATGTACGAATTTACCTCGTAGTCGCTGTGATAGATATTTAAGGTTACTTCAGTGATCGATTTTTCATCAACATATTGCATTACCGGATATTCTGGCAGAACGGTACCCGCACGCACAAACATCGGCATACTGTCGATTTTAGCATCAACGGTATACTCATTACCGCCATCCAGAATTTCGTTGGTCCAGAAGTTATACCAGGTTCCTTTTGGCAGGTAAACTTTTCTGGATATTGCCCCCTGCTCCAAAACCGGACAGATCAATAGTTTGTCCCCATAACAGAATTCATCCTGACGGAAGCTGTTGCTGATATTCTCTTGTTCCAGCATCACCAATGGCCGTAAAATAGGAAAGCCATAGCGGTGATGTTCCCAAAAGACGGAATATAGATAAGGCATTAAACGGTATCTCAATTCGATAAACTTGCGGTTGATGTCTTCGAAAAATTCGCCAAAGCTCCAAGGTTCACGTTCGGCGGTATCACCGGCAGAGTGTGCACGCATAAAAGGCGAAAAAGTTCCCAATTGGATCCAACGTGTAAATAATTCACCATCTGGCTCCCCACTAAATCCCCCAATATCTGTCCCACAGAAAGGTACACCTGAAACTGACAAACGCTGACACTGGATATTTCCGATTTTTAGGTGTTCCCATGTGGCGATATTATCACCAGTCCACACACTGGCATAACGTTGCATACCGGCATAACCGGCTCTGGTAATGGTAAACGGGCGTTTATTGCGCATTAGCTTTTTGAGCCCTTCGTAAGTTGACCTTACCATCTGCATACCGTACACATTATGTGCTTTACGGTGCGATCCACGGTAGCCATCATAATTATGGCGAACATCGTTAGGGAATGTTCCCGAACCAAAAACGGCAGGTTCGTTCATATCATTCCAAAAACCTGCTACGCCCATATCTACCAATTCTTTGTATAGGTTACCCCACCAGGTACGTACTTTAGGATTGGTAAAGTCTGGAAATTGACAACGGCCAGGCCAAACATGTCCTTCCATGTAATAATCGTCGCTGCGGCGACAGAAAAATCTTTTTTCTTTACCTTCCTTAAAAACCCAGTAATCATCATCAACCTTAATTCCGGGATCGATCATCACTACTGTTTTAAAACCATCATCTGAAAGTTCTTTGATCATTCTCCGCGGATCTGGAAAGTATTTTTTATTCCAGGTAAAACAACGGTAGCCGTCCATGTAATCGATATCCAAATAAATGGCATCGCAAGGGATTTTTCGTTCTCTGAACTGTTTGGCTATTTCTTTAACCTTTGATTCCGGATAATAACTCCAGCGGCATTGCTGATAACCCAATGTCCATTTTGGCGGCATTGGGTGTGTACCGGTTAAGGTTGCATAACGCTTAACCACATCCATAATATGCGGCCCATGAATATAGTAATATTGAAGTTCGCCCCCATCTGCCCAGAAACTGGTTTTATTCACATCTTCGCCACCAAAATCGAAGTACGATTTAAAAGTATTATCGAAAAAGATACCATAAGCGGCCTGATTGTGCAAACCTATGTAAAAAGGTATAGTTCGGTATAGCGGGTCCTGGTTCCAACCGAAAGAATAGGCGTCGGTATTCCAGTTTTCGAAACGGCGGCCACGCAGGTTAAAATTGCCAGATTTATCTCCCAAACCAAAGAAATTTTCTTCCGGGTGACATTTTTTAGTTGCATAAATATAATAGCCGCCAAAATCCACATTTTCTTCCCAATGCATAGAATTGACTTCATCTACCATCACCACATTGGTAATATTATCAAAGAAGGAAACATGAAAGTTGGCTTTTTCTATTTTACAGGTAACCGCATGCGTAGAAATGGTATAGTGATCTTCATGTTCCTGCATCTTAAAAACGGAAACTTTTTGATCAACTTCTGGTACGGCATATGAAAAATCATCCAAAAAAACACCATGTGGCGCCAAACGTACACGGATAATATCATCACTTACCACCCGCACTTCCACTCTGGCATCACCATCTGAAAAATAAAAGCGATTGCCTTCTTTTTTTACTTTTTTAACTGCCCCAAGGTATTGTTTAACAATTGGTTTTACAGATATATCAACCGGATTGTTTAAATGCTGTATTTCCTGCTCTTTTTCAATCAGATCACTTGTCTCGTTCGGTTTGTCGTTTTGCGCTTCCATCGTTATTTATTCAAATTTTTAAATTCATACCTCTTAAACTGGGATGTGCTTAAGAAAGTACTATAATACAAATATTTTATAAAAGGGCTGTAGCTTTTTTATAAAAGATTCATTTAATAGTGTAAGTTTTACACTAACCCAAGCTATTTCACAATCAGATCTCTTTATTGAAAGCGCACTTAATTGAGTTATGAAACTTCAAGAATGTAAAATAAACACAAGATAAACGACATATAACCGTCTATCTCCCTTAAATTCTATAACGTAAGTATTCATAACAGAAAAGGATGTACATAGAATTTGCCTCTAACATCATCTTTCAGATAAAATAAACATTATTTTATAAACAATTTTGTTTATTTTTGAATATGGAAAAGCTGATCAGCAAATTTAAAGGCATTCATCCCGGTTTTATACTGGAACGGGAACTGAAAAAAAAAGGGTTTAAGAAAGGTCCTTTAGCGCTTTCTATGAACGAATACCCTCAAATACTAAATGATATTACAAAAGGCAAAAGAGGAATGACAGCGGCACTCTCTATAAAACTAGATCAAACTCTGGGACTGGAAGAAGGCACAATGCTGATTCTCCAGGCATATTACGAAATTCAAAAGGAAAAAGACAAACGAAGTTTAGCCGATAAGCCTAACTTATCAATTATCAGAAAAATCTTGTTCTGGGACACTGATTTTGATAAAATTAACTGGCAAACACAATATCAATCTGTTATAGAAAGAGTTTTAGAACGCGGAAATAATGAAGAGAAAAATGAGCTAATTAGATTCTATGGTCAGGATAAAATAAATAAAGTAACAAAAAGTACTAAAGGACGTGAGCGAAGAGAAACATCGCTCAAATAATCAAGCAACATTATGTACTGGAATACTGTAAATCAATTATTGAAAAGTAGTTTGCTCCAACTTATGCAAGCAGAAGAACTATCTGCTTTTCGTTTGGTTGGCGGAACCGCACTTAGTCTTTATCTTGGCCACCGCTTATCGGTTGACATCGATCTTTTTACTGATGCAGCTTATGGATCGATCGACTTTGATCTTATCGAGGAGTTTCTTCGAGTCAAGTTTCCTTATGTTCAAGGTGATTTTGGTCAATTTGCCGGCCTTGGAAATCCTATCTTATCGGCACCCAAAAAGATAACATTGTTAAACTAGATCTTTTTTACAGCATGGATCCATTTTTTGATGCTATTGTTCATACTGATGATGTACGTATGGCTTCGGTACCGGAGATTATTGCTATGAAAATGGACGTAATATTAAGAGGTGGCAGAAAGAAAGATTTCTGGGATATACATGAGCTATTGGATAATTATAGCCCAAACGAAATGATCGCTTTACATAAGAAACGTTTCGAATGGACACACGATGATAACCAAATCAGGAATAATTTCATCGATTTCAACATGGCAGATAACGATTTTGACCCAATATGTTTAAAAGGCAAAATCTGGGAATTTATTAAAGAAGATTTAACTGAAGCGATTGATAAACAACAATAATAGACTCTTTTATACATATTCCATTTACAAAAA
>NZ_JAVTSN010000008.1:0-157952 GCF_032678585.1 Pedobacter psychrodurus
TTGAACGAGGTGTAAGATGTTACCATCTTAAACAGTATTGAGTATTTCTCAGTTGTATAAATAAGGTTGTGATAAGTCGGATGGTAACATCTGACTCACTGATATTGTAAAAACAAAAGCCATTCGAATTGAATGGCTTTTTTCACTATAAACTTTCTAAAAGGTTCGCTCCATCCAGAGCCAACACACTATTGATTAACTAACCATCTCGAGCAACGAGATTTATCTATCGGCTCTTAAGGCATTACAAAATGTAATATGATCCTACCGGGGCCAGTTCGGTTTGAGGTTTGTCCTCATAAATTTTATTATCGTCTAACATTTGGCAAAGATCACGTTCAATTGTTCTACAGATCGTTGTAGTGGGTGTATCTGTAGGTTTGTTCTCGAAGGGATCCTGCAGATGAACAGCCATTTTCTCTACCAATAAGAAGAATGCTGCAATAGCTACCACTAATGGAACTTCCATGTAGCCGAAGTATTCGATCAGTCCAAAAGGCAGCAACACAATGAATAAGTGGATCGACATATTGATATACTTGCTATACGTTACCGGGAAAACCGTGTTTTTAATTCTTTCCGATCCACCCATGTGGTTACATAATCCTGTTATCGTTTTGTCGATTTCTATCTGCTGGTATTTATTGATCCAACCTTGCTGTAGTGCCTTTTTCAAATCCATGGCATGTAACTCCAATATCGTTGTAGTTACATTTTTACGTTTTTTGATAAAAGCAATTTCTTCTGCAGAGATGTACTCTTCCAAGCCTTTTCGTGGATTAAAACCTCTCAGCGCTTGGCTTAAGGCATAACACCAGGCAATTTGTCGCTTAATAAACCTGGCCTTATATTCCTCTACTTCATCTAAACCATACGGGTTTTCAACGAACGACAATATCTGGCGGGAGAGGGTTCTCGAATCGTTAACTATGGCGCCCCAAAGAATCCTGGCCTCCCACCATCTATCGTATGCCTGGTTAGAACGAAATGCGAGTAAAAGTGAAATGATGGTTCCCAATAAAGCTGGTACTGCAACAGGTATGGAAATGCGCGTAACATGAAAATTTTCATATAACACCACGATACCTATGGAGTAACCTATAACAAATAGGAGTTCTTTTTTGATCTTTCCGAATATATAAGTGAGCGGAATATTATTTCGTAACAGCATGATATAATTTTTTAAGGTGATAAATTAAGCGTTTGCTTCCTGCAGTTTCGCTTCGTGTATTTTGGTATCGATTAAGTTTTCGGTAGCGTGAACGGTTAATGTATTTAGCTGGATGACTTCGCAGCCTGCACGTTCGGTTAAAATTTTAGGATCGATACTGTATTTGTTGATTGGCGTAAAATTGTATTCCTTTAAGTAGGCAATACGCTCTACATTAAAAGCTTCGATAAAATTTTTAAAGGCCGCGACCGTACTGCCGTAAAAATATTCGATACCAATGGTACTGATCTGTGTTGGGTATTTGGCTTTTGCCTGATTTAACTGTTGGTAAAATTCGTCGCTCACATTTTCGTAATCGCGGCTGCGGCGACTTAACATTAACATATCAGTAATAGAATCTGATAGTTTAAAGGCATGCACAAAAATGATATTTAAAGTTTCATTTTGTTGGTGCTGAACAAGTGCATCAATAATTTTAATGCTCTCTAATTTAAAATCGGTAGGAACTAATACTGTTTTCATGCTATATCTTGTTTAAATGAATTGAAATATTATTTATACAAGTTTAGCGCGATGTTATTATAGCGAAATAAGAGCGAGATTAGAATGAGATTAGAATTTTAGTTCAATAGTTCATTAGTCAATGGTTCATTCGTCCAATAGCCTATAGCCACAGCGTTAGTTGATTAGTGAATAGTTTATATGCTCAGAAGATTAAAAGTGGTAAGTTTCGGTAGCTAGAACCTAATGAACCAATCAACCTGTAGCGGGCAACAAAACCTTAATCTCCGTACCAACCCCTTCCTGGGATTTAATGGCAATACTGCCTCTGTGTAGGCGGATAATGTTTAAAGAGAGGGGTAAACCAACACCATAACCCTTAAAATCGTTTGTGTTGGATGCACGGTAAAAGGGTTCGAAAATATGTTGGATGTCGGTTTGTGGAATACCGATACCACGATCGGTTACGGCGATGGAAAGCATATTGGCATTGCTTTCGATACTGATGCTTACCAGGTTTTCGTTCGAATATTTACAGGCATTACTTACAATATTGCTGATAGCCAGTTTAATAAGGTTTTTGTTCACTTTGAGCGAAAGCAGAGCATCATCCTCGGGAAGTTTACTGAAATCGATCTCAATTTTGCTGTTGGGATGAACCTGGTTAACCGATGTTTTAATTTCCCACAGCAGTTCGTCCATACGCACCTCTTCCCAGGGTTGGTTTTTTCCATTGAACCCCGACTGTGCCAATCCGAGTAAACTGGTTAAGATATGTTCCAGTCTTTCTGCTTCATCTTTAATTTTGGATAAAGCTTTTTCCTGTTTGGCTTTATCTTCGATGGTTTTCATGGCCAGTTCAACCTCTCCACTGATGATGGTTAAAGGTGTTCTTAATTCGTGAGAAGCATTGCTGATAAAATTATTCTGCGTTTCGAAAGCTGTTTCCAAACGGTTGAGCATGTTGTTAAAGGTTTGCGCCAACTGCGACATTTCATCATTTCCTTTTTTAACATCCAGTCTTAAGTGTAAATTTTCGGCCTTTATCTTTTTTACGCTCTTAATTATATTTCTCAAGGGCATTAGCATGTAATTAGAAAATTTCCAGCCTACAACAAAGGATAAGATTACAGAAAGGAAAAAACCGATAATGAGGATTCTTTGGAGGTCTTTTAGTTCCCGGAAACCAAAAGGATCATTCGCCGAAACAATAACAATGTATCCGCTCTCTGCATTTTTAAAATATTTTCCTGCATAAAAATGGTTTTCTACACGGTAACGGGCCATATAACCTGACTTGATACGGTTATAAAAACTAGCGGGCAATTCGCGGTCAACCTTTTTGGGTGCTTTGCCCGCTTCAACAATAAATTCTTTCTCCGATGGTAAGCGTTCCAGATATTGGTTACGCATTTTCGCATATACCTGATTGTTGCCATCTTCGTAGAGTTTAATCTGAGCAGCAATGTTAACCCGTGCTTCCAAACGTTTATAAAAGTCTTCAAAAGCAAAGTCGTTAGAAAAATACCATACAAAACCACTTAACAAAGAGATAATAATTGCCGATAAAATGGCAAAGAGCAAAGTGATTTTCTTGGCAATTTCCATTTATTTTTCTTTTAATATATAACCTAAACCTACTGCCGTATGGATGAGTTTTTGATCGGAATTTTTATCTACCTTTTTGCGGAGATAGTTCACATAAACGTCGACTACATTGGTGCCCAGATTAAAATCGATATCCCAAACGTTTTCCAGAATATCTATGCGGGATAAAATTTTTGATTTGTTTTTCGCCATATACTCCAACAGACGGTATTCGGTAGCGGTAAGAACAATTTCCTGTTGATCGCGTTTTACCGTTTTAGCGCTTAAATTGATCTGCAGATCAGCTATGCTAATAATCTGATCTTGCGAAACCACGCCATGATAGCGCCTCAATAACATCCTGATACGGGCAAAAAGCTCGGCAAATTTAAAAGGTTTGATCAGGTAATCATCTGCTCCATTATCTAAACCATTAACCACATTTTCGGTAGTACCTAAAGCGGTAAGCATAATGATGGGGGTATTCGGTTTTTGCTCTTTAATGATTTTGCACAATTCCAATCCATTTATTCCAGGTAACATGATGTCGAGGATAATCAGGTCGAACTGATTATCTAAAGCCATCTGTTTGCCGATCGAACCGTCAGGGGCAATACTCACGGTAAAACCCTCGTCGGTTAGTCCCCTCGAAATTACAGATACAACACTCGGCTCATCTTCTACAAGTAATAAATTCATTTGCTGGCAAGTAATCTAAAAAATAGGGAATTACAAAATCTTAATGTACGATTAATCTGTTTTTAATGCTTTTTAACGTAAAGCCGACACAATTGTTTGGATTATCATGAATTGATACAAAAAAGCCTCCCAAAAAGAGAGGCTCATGATTTATTCTTTCAACCACAAAGTGCACAGAGAGAAGGCGCAGAGGGTACTAAGGGTTTTTCTCGTACTGTTAGGCTTCGGACATCGGACTAACGACTTCGGACTCTCTGACCTATCTTTAAAAGATTCTTCGCTGCGCTCAGAATGACAAGAAATATTTCGTGCTAAATCCTTCGACTCCGCTCAGGATGACACCGTGGTTTAAACTCCTTTTTCCGATTTTTCCTTCAAAGACTTTAATCCGTTTTCGAAATCTTTTCCGATCATTTTATCCATGAATAAGCAAAACCATTTATTTATTATTCCTTTACTTTTTCCGCTCATAGTCCAGATTACTTTATTTCCATTAGTTTCTTTTTCAATATCGAAACGGGTATCGGCAACACTTTCCATCGGTTTGATGAATTTCAATTCCATATCAACCATTTTATTGATTTCGACTGTATTGATTTTCATTTGTCCGTTACCACTTTTTTCTCCGTTCCATTGGTATAGGTGACCAGGTTGAGCGATAGCTCCCGTGATGGTTACCTTAGCTTGTGGATCCATTTTAGACCACGCGTTCCATTTGTAAAATTCATTATAATCGGCAATGTTTTTATAAATTACACTGTCTGGCGCATTGATTACTGTAGATCTGCTTACGGTATAACTCTTTGGTAGAAAAAAACTACCGCCAACAATAATAATTGCCAGTACGGCAATAATGCCTAATAAGATTTTGAGAAATTTCATAATTTAATTTAGTTTGGTTAACTAAATTTAAAAAGAAAGCAGTTTAAATCAAAGGGAAATTATATTAAACAATTTTGATCTTAGTTGATGGAGAATTGATCTTAAAATGCATTAAATCGGCAATGGATTGTGCCTTTTGTTTGATCAGCTCTGCGTTCGGGCCAATAAATAAATCATCAACGGTTTGGAAAAAGAGATTTTTCCAGGTTTCGAATGCTTCGGTTTGCAATGGCGTTTGTTTGTTCAGTGCAAAATGGGTAAGCATAGGGTTGCCCTTGTAAATTGCCTTTCCGAAAAGAATGCTTTCCCAGAAATCGTACATTTTGGGCAGGTGCTGTGCCCAATCAACCTTGGCAACATCAGTAAATATGGGCCCAATCTGTTGATTAAGCGCTACATTTTTGTAAAACGTATCCACTAAAAGGATAATGTCATTCCTGTCGCTGATGTCGTTTTTCTTCACCTTGTATTATTTATAAAGTCTTAAAACCATTTTATCATAATTGATAACGGCTTTGTACTGCATTAAAATATCTCCGCCAATAATGCTCATAATAGGCGGATGGCCAAACTGTTGGTAGGTTTCGCTCACCGATTGCAGATCAAAAGCTACTGTTTCATAATTTTTGATCTTTAACGAACCTATTTTTAGCTCAGGAATCGTAGCCTGAATAGTTGTCGTGGTGGTAAAAAGGGTAGCGGCATTAATCTCGTCGGAAACCTGCAATGTTTCAGATAAATGTTGTTCGATTAATGATTTATCGAAAACACTCCGTGATGCACCGGTATCTAAAACAGCAAAATGTTTTTCCTTAAAAACAACAACTTCCAGTAAAAGGTGATAGCCATCGTCTTGTAGATTTATAAGTTTAAGTGGAATGGAAATTGATTTCATTGTCTTTATTTATGTCTGGGCCCTTTCGACTTTGCTACCATTGACGTTATTTTGTAATTATTTATTAATGATTAACTTAAAGGTATTTGCATTTCCTCCCAGTTAGGCCAAAGCACCTCATCCACGTTCAACTAAGACCCAGCCTAACAAATTTTTCGGGTCCCACAGACCAAGCCACTCTACTGGCTTCCAAAGAAAAATTTTCAGCCGGCATTTTTTGTTTCTTTTTGATGCCAAAAAGAAAGAGCCCTTCGGCGGCGGCGAGCCGAGGCAAGACGGAGCAGCAGGGCAAAAAAAACAATTTATACGTCAATCATATTGATTTTTATGCAATAAATTATCTCTCAGGGTGACAACTATATCAGTATAAAATAGCCATGCCTGCCCGTCCGTTCAGGCGGAGAGATACGAAATACATGGATGATTAATCTATTCCGTGTTTCTGTGTTTCCCTGCCCAGCTATTCAGGCGGGCGTGGCAAAAAAAAGCTTGTATGCTCCCGTGGCAAAATTACCGCGTATTAAACCAATTTCATTTCTGCCAGTACACTGTTCATATTTCTTACGGCATCGGCACTTTTATTAAATGCAGCCTGCTCATCATCGGTTAATTTAAAATCGATAATTTTTTCCCAGCCACTGCGGCCAATAATTACTGGTACGCCTAAGCAGATATCTTCCTGTCCGTATTCGCCCTCAAGAGAAACACAACAGGTAAATAGTTTTTTCTCATCGCGTAAAATGGCTTCAACGAGAGCCGCACCTGCCGCACCTGGCGCATACCAGGCCGAAGTTCCGATCAATCCTGTTAAAGTAGCACCTCCAACCATGGTATCGGCCGCAACCTTATCAAGTTTAGCTTTATCCAATAAATTGCTTACCGGTAAACTTTGATAGGTCGCTAAACGCGTTAAAGGAATCATCGTGGTATCGCCATGACCACCAATTACAAAACCTTGTAAATCGTTAGGGTTGCAGTTTAGCGCCTGCGATAAATAAAATTTGAAACGGGAGCTATCTAAGGTTCCGCCCATGCCAATAATGCGGTTTTTAGGTAAACCCAAAGATTTTAGAGCCAGATAGGTCATGGTATCCATCGGATTACTGATCACGATGAAGATGGCCTCTGGAGAGAATTTTAGAATATTTTCGGCAACACCTTTAACAATACCAGCGTTAATGCCAATCAGTTCTTCGCGGGTCATTCCCGGTTTGCGGGGCAGTCCGGAAGTAATTACCACCACATCAGAGCCAGCGGTTTTGCTGTAATCGCCGGTAACACCGGTAATTTTTGTATCGAAACCCAATAGGGTTGCAGTTTGCATCATATCGATGGCTTTACCTTCGGCAAAACCCTCTTTAATATCTAACAAAACAAGTTCGTTCGCCAATTCTTTGCGGGCAATATTATCTGCACAAGTGGCACCAACTGCGCCTGCGCCAACAACCGTTACTTTCATATATTTTATTTTAATGGTTTGCTATCGTTAAACACTAATCGAAGGTAGAAATAAATATAAGGTTTAAAAATCCTTTTCAAAACTTTATCGTCATGCATTTTGATGCTTTGTTAAAACATGATTTAAGATTGTATCCCAGGGCAATCGATACTGGAAGAGGCGCAATCGATAATGAAGCTTACGCAAACGATGCTGAAACATACGAAGTCGATACTGAAACGTTTGCAATCGATACTAAAGCGTTTACAATCGATAGTGGAAGGGGTGCAATCGATACTGGAAGTGGCGCAATCGATACTGGAAGTGGCGCAATCGATACTGGAAGTGGCGCAATCCGATACTGGAAGAGGCGCAATCGATACTGGAAGTGGCGCAATCGATACTGGAAGGGGCGCAATCCGATACTGGAAGAGGCGCAATTGATACTGGAAGGGAAGAAATCGATACTGGAAGGGAAGAAATGGATACTGGAAGGGAAGAAATGGATACTGGAAGGGAAGAAATTGATACTGGAAGGGAAGAAATTGATACTGGAAGGGACGCAATTGATACTGGAAGGGAAGAAATCGATACTGGAAAGGAAGAAATCGATACTGGAAAGGAAGAAATCGATGCTGGAAGGGAAGAAATCGACACTGGAAGGGAAGAAATCGATGCTGTAATGGCCGCAATTGATACTGTATGCTAAAAATTCGATACTGGCAGGCAACATGGGATGCTGTATGCTGACCAATTGATAGTTGAAGCGAAACAATCGATACTGTACGCTTAACATTCGATACTGGCAGGCAAACATGTGGTGCTGTATGCTGACCAATTGACAGTGGAAGCGAAACAATCAACACTGGATATCCAGCAATCGATAGTGGAAGACAAACTTTGCTTCATAATAATTAAAACCTTATATCGGAAATGAAGGTTATCTATTAAAGTTAAACCCCATGGAAAATAAGCCCATTTCAGCGATCGATTATAAAGCCTTTGAAGGTAAATGGTATTCTTTATACTCTATCCCTACTTTAATGGATAAACATTGGAAACAAACCACCGAAACCTATACTTTGGCCGACGATGATCATTTCGATGTGTATACCACCTACCATAAAGATGGAAAACCGGAAGAAAAATCGATTACTTCTAAATTGTTTTTTGATAGGGAAAAACCTGATGGCGATATGAAAGCCCAGTTTTTATGGCCATTTAAAATCGGTTACTGGATTATCGAACTGGCCGACGATTATAGTTATGTGGTGGTAGGGCATCCCGACGAGAAATACCTGTTTATTATGGCCCGTGAACCTAAAATGGAAGCCGATTTATTGGTGCATATTATCGAAAGGTGCAGGCAGAAAGGGTATGAGGTGAGCGAACTGGTGAGCCAGGAGCATTTTTAATGATTTTTTTCAATGCTTTAAACCTCGCAGGTTTTTAAAACCTGCGAGGTTTGGGCAACAGTTATAATTCATTAAATAAATTTTCAGCAGATTTTAGTTTAACTTTTCCTTGTTTTGCAAGTTCAACTTCCTCAACGGATGATTTTAAATCTTCTATAAACTGTGCTTTTTTTAGACTTATTTTTTTGCCTTTACAAAAGATAAGTTGTGTAATAACTTCATCACAAAATCCGCCTTGTTATCTTTTATATCTAATAGAATTTTCATCGCTTATTTTTTTTAAATAAAGATAATAATTTCTTTTTAAACCTCTCGGGCTTTTAAAACCTGAGAGGTTTGTTGTTATTCATTCTCGTTAAAAACGGGTACCATCTTGAATTACTTCTCAATAATTTCCCATTTGTCAAAGATCGTCCTCAGTCCGACTCTTTTTTCTTCATCATAAGAAGTAAGACTTACCACACCATCTTTTGCTTCCAAAACAAGTTCGGCAGGGCTTTTATTTCCATCCTCCTGTAAAATGTATCCTTTATAATAGGCCTTACCTGATGTTAGTTTTTTATTAAAAGAACATTCAATTGTTTCGATCTGTGTTTCAAACAAAACTTTTTCCTGATCCGGTGGAGTGCTCTCTACGGTAATAATCTTGGTAGTAGGGTTAATCGTCACTGCTGTTGGTGCGGTTACTTCTTCACCATTTGCCCCTAGTAATTTGCTGGCGGTATATTTAATGGTTTTGCCGCAGATTTCGCTTTCTGCTTTGTTCTCAACTGGAGTGGCTTGATTTAACATGAAACTGCTCGCAACCAGAAAAATGCTTAAGAGTAGCAGGAGTTTATTAAAATTTGGTTTCATAAGATTTTCGATTTAGATACGCTAAAATAGTATTTATCTTGGATATTTAAACCTCGCAGGTTTCAAAAACCTGCGAGGTTTGTTCGTCACATTTTGTTGATAAAATGATGACAGCATGAGCCTGCAAATTCCTTATTTTTGAAGAACCGTTATTATTCTTAAACGGTTAATTCTTTACCGCACAATATGTACTTAATTTTTGATACTGAAACCACTGGTTTGCCACGTAATTATAACGCACCCATTACCGATACGGATAATTGGCCGCGTTGTATACAGATTGCATGGCAACTGCACGATGAGATGGGGAGATTGGTTGAACATCAGGATTATCTGGTTAAACCAGAGGGATTTAATATTCCGTATGATGCAGAACGGATCCATGGTATTTCTACAGAACTTGCTGCCGAACAGGGTATCGGTTTTGAGGAAATGCTGGCCAGGTTTAACGAGGTTTTAAACAAGGCGAAGTTTATTGTAGGTCAGAATGTTGGCTTCGATGTGAACATTATGGGCTGCGAATTCCACCGTTTTGGGGTGGCCAACCGCATGGCAGAGATGCCTGTTTTGGATACCTGTACCGAAGTTACCGCCCAGCTGTTACAATTGCCCGGAGGTAGGGGAGGAAGGTTTAAACTGCCAACCCTAACAGAGTTACACTCCTATTTATTTGGTGCTCCTTTTAATGAGGCGCACAACGCTACGGCCGATGTGGAAGCAACTACCCGTTGTTTCTTAGAGCTGGTAAAAAGAGAGGTTTTCAAAAAAGAAGAATTACAGGTTGATGTAGAATACTTCCCCCGTTTTAGAGAGGTAAACCCGGCTACGATTGAAGGTGTTGGCTTAAAACACATCAATTTAAAAGCTGCTTCGGATGAAATCCGCAAACGTATACAAAAAGCCGAGGGTGGAGGTATTTCCAAACAGGAGCTTGCCGGAAATAAACAGGAGCTTGCCGCAGCAACTTTTGTGCATTTGCATAACCATACCCAGTTTTCGGTATTGCAAAGTACCATTAGTATTCCTGATTTGATTAAAGCTACCGCAGTGCAGAAAATGCCGGCAGTAGCCATGACCGATCATGCGAATATGATGGGGGCCTTTCACTTTGTAAACCATGTTTTAAACCACAATAAAGCTGCCGAAGCTAAAAATGCAGCTGCAATTGAAGCAGGCGAAAGGCCAACAGAGGTGGTTATGACACCAATTGTTGGGGTTGAGTTTTTTGTGTGTAATAACCACCTTGATCGCACAGCAAAAGACAACGGCTACCAGATGGTGTTATTGGCGAAGAACAAAAAAGGCTACCACAATTTAGCCAAAATGTCGTCTATCGCCTATACCAAAGGTTTTTATTATGTGCCACGTATTGATAGGCAGGTAATCGAACAGTATAAAGATGATATTATTGTTTTATCGGGTAACCTTTCAGGAGAGATTTCGAACAAACTCTTAAATATGGGCGAAACCCAGGCGGAAGAGGCTTTGATCTGGTGGAAAAACATGTTTGGCGACGATTTCTATGTGGAAGTAATGCGCCACAACCAGGAAGATGAAGACCGCGTAAATGAATCGTTGATTGCCCTGGCGCGCAAACATGCAGTTAAACTGGTGGCCACCAATAATACTTATTACATTAACAAAAAGGATGCGAATGCGCACGATATTTTGCTTTGTGTAAAGGATGGTGAAAAACAGGCTACGCCAATTGGCCGTGGTAGGGGCTACCGTTATGGTTTGCCCAATCAGGAATACTATTTCAAATCTGGAGATGAAATGAAGGCACTTTTTGCCGATTTACCAGAGGCGATTGTAAATATTAAGGAAATTGTAGATAAGATCGAAATCTACAAACTTGCCCGCGAAGTACTCTTACCTAAATTCGACATCCCTGAAGAGTTTTTGGTTGCCGAGGATGAAGCCGATGGTGGAAAACGTGGGGAAAATAAATTTTTAAGCCACCTTACTTATGAGGGGGCCAAGAAACGTTATGGTGTTTTAACCCCTGCAATAACCGAACGTTTGGATTTCGAATTGCAGACCATCGAGAAAACGGGGTATCCGGGTTACTTTTTGATTGTACAGGATTTTATTGCCGAAGCACGTCGAAGGGATGTATCGGTAGGGCCGGGCCGTGGTTCTGCTGCCGGGTCGGTGGTGGCTTACTGTTTATGGATTACCAATATCGATCCGATTAAGTACGATCTCCTTTTTGAGCGTTTCTTAAATCCCGATCGTGTATCCATGCCCGATATTGATATCGATTTTGATGATGAGGGCCGTGGCCGCGTAATGGAATATGTAATCAATAAATACGGTTCCAGTCAGGTAGCGCAGATCATTACTTATGGTACCATGGCGGCGAAATCATCTATCCGTGATACGGCGAGGGTGTTGGATTTGCCGCTTTTCGAGGCGGATAAAATTGCGAAGCTGATTCCGAACATGAAGCTCGCGAAAATCTTCAATCTGGATGAGAAGACGCTAAAAGATTCGCTCCGTCCGGACGAATACGAACGTGTGGTCGAATTGAAGGCCATGGGCTTACTTAAAGATTTGAGCGCTGAAACCATTCAACAGGCGCAGATTTTAGAGGGATCATTACGGAATACCGGTATCCATGCCTGCGGGGTAATTATTACGCCAAGCGACATTACCAATTTCGTGCCCGTTTCTACCGCAAAGGATTCTGATTTATATGTTACCCAGTTTGATAACTCGGTTGTAGAAAGCGCAGGTTTATTAAAGATGGACTTTTTGGGTTTAAAAACCCTTACGCTGATAAAAGATACCGTAAAACTGGTTAAAAAGCGCTTTGGTATCGATCTTGATCCCGATACTTTCCCGATTGATGATACGCTTACTTATGAACTTTTCCAACGCGGAGAAACCATCGGGATTTTCCAGTATGAGAGTCCTGGTATGCAGAAATACATGAAGGAGCTTAAGCCTACCGTTTTCGACGATTTAATTGCGATGAACGCATTATACCGTCCGGGACCGATGGAGTATATTCCAACTTTCGTTCGGCGTAAAAATGGTGAAGAAGAAATTAAGTACGATTTAGATGCCTGCGAAGAGTATTTAAAAGAAACTTACGGGATTACGGTTTACCAGGAGCAGGTAATGCTTTTGTCGCAGAAACTGGCTGGTTTTACCAAAGGTGAGGCCGACGTTTTGCGTAAGGCGATGGGTAAGAAACAAAAAGAGGTTCTCGATAAAATGAAACCAAAGTTTGTGAAACAAGCGGCCGAGAAAGGTCATGATGCCACCATCTTAGAAAAAATATGGAAAGATTGGGAAGCATTTGCGGCCTACGCTTTCAACAAATCACACTCTACCTGTTATGCCTGGATTGCTTATCAAACGGCATATTTAAAAGCGCATTACCCTGCTGAGTATATGGCGGCGGTACTTTCGAACAACATGAGTGATATTAAACAGGTCGCTTTCTTTATGGAAGAATGTCGCCAGATGAGTGTTACCGTGTTGGGTCCAGATGTAAACGAATCCGATCTCAAATTCTCGGTTAATGCCAAAGGCGAAGTCCGTTTTGGGATGTCGGCCGTAAAAGGTGTGGGCGAAAAGGCGGTAGAGAGTATTATTGAAGAAAGATTAACCAATGGGCATTACAATAATGTTTACGATTTCGCCAAACGATCTAACACCCGTATTGTAAATAAAAAAGCTTACGAAAGTTTTGTATATAGTGGCGCTTTCGATGCTTTCGGCGGCCATAGGGCACAGTATTTTTATATTGGCCCGAACGATAAAATGAATGGCATTGAAAAGATTATTAAATATGCCAACGATTTTCAGAACAATGAAAATACCTCACAGGCTTCCTTGTTCGGTGGCTCAAAAGCCGATCTGATTTTAGAGCCAAGTTTACCCGTTTCGCCTGAATGGGCTTTAATGGACAGGTTGAAATATGAAAAAGATGCCATCGGGATTTTCCTTTCCGGTCACCCTTTAGATAATTACAAACTGGAACTTGATAAATTCTGTACACATGGTGTAAGGCAGCTGAGTATCATCAACAAAGTAAGGATGGGGGATAATAACGAAGAGGTTTTGGCCGAATTTGAAAAGCTAAAAAACCGTGAGCTCTGTGTAGGCGGATTAGTAGTAACCGCATCGCAACGGATTACCAAAACCGGTAAACCTTTTGGTACTTTCGTATTTGAAGACTATGATGATGCCAGTGAAATGGCGCTTTTTGGAGAAGACTTTTTGAAGTTTAAATCGTTTTTAACGGAAGGGTATTTCTTGCAGATTAGGGGAAGGGTAGGCGAGCGTTTTGGTAAAGCCGGCGATTGGGAGTTTAAAATTACGGCGATCAACCTCATGTCTGAACTGAGGGATAAACTGGCTAAAAGTTTAACCATCCAGGTGCCGATTGAACGCGTTAACGATCAGTTAATGCGCGAAATTGAAGCCATATTAGCAGACAATAAGGCAAACTCTGAGCAGCAGAACTGCCATCTTAACTTTGCTATTTTTGACCGGGAAAAGGAGATTATGCTGGATATGCCATCGAAAAACCTTAAAATAAACCCGAACAATAAGTTTTTGGAACAATTGCTGGGTTTAAATGTTGTAAATTACAAGTTGAACTAAGGTTTGGCGCTTAGCGATAAGCGTTTAGCTTGTAAAACGCTAACCGCCCCACGCACACCGCTCCCGTCTCTACCTCAGAATAATGTCAAATTGACATTACGGATGGGTTGGCATTACAATTGAATACATATATTTGAACATAAAAAAAATAATTATGGCATTAGAAATCACAGATGCAAACTTCGAGGAGCTTGTATTAAAATCAGATAAACCCGTATTAGTAGATTTTTGGGCAGAATGGTGTGGCCCTTGTCGCATGGTTGGTCCAGTAGTAGAAGAAATCGCTAAAGAATATGATGGTAAAGCGGTAGTTGGAAAAGTAAACGTTGATAACAACCCTCAAATTTCAATGCAGTTTGGTATCCGTAACATCCCGGCTTTATTATACTTTAAAGATGGTCAGGTTGTAGACAAACAAGTTGGTGCTGTACCAAAATCAGTATTGGCAGAAAAATTAAACAAGCAATTGGCTTAAATAAAGGTGTAGGGCGAAAGGTTTAGGGTTTAAGGTAATCCAGATCAAAAGCTTCACCAATAATATTACAAAAACCCAGGTTCATTTGATGGATTTGGGTTTTTTATTGCAAACATAATTTTGTTTCTTTAATAAAAAACTAACAATCATGTCTATTAACTTATTTAGCAATAAAACTTTAGGTATTTTATTGGCGGGCTTAGCATTGAACTGTGCAAATGTTGCATGTGTATCGGCGCAAAACCCTGTCGAAACCAACGAACCTTCAGCAGATTATAAACCCGCCTTTGCCGGACAAACCAGAATTGCAGGTGTAAAAACCAAAACCCCTTTAGATATTTCGGTGATCAATGAAAAGTTAGAAAACCCCTGGGCCATTTCTGTGCTTCCGAATGGGGGTTTTTTAATTACACAAAAACAGGGTACCATGGTGATTCTTACCCCTGATGGGAAATTGAGCAAAAAGATAACCGGTTTACCAAAGGTAGATCCATCTGGTCAGGGTGGTTTATTGGATGTAACACTAGATCCTAATTTTGCTAAAAACAGGATGATTTATTGGGCATATTCAGAGCCACAGGATAAAGGCGTTTTGTTGGCCATTGCTAAAGGTAAGTTGGCTGCTAACGAAACCACAATAGAAAACCAGACCATTATCTATCGTGCTACGCCTGCTTATGGCGGTAAACTTCAATACGGTTCGAGAATTGTTTTCGATAAAAACGGTAACCTATTTGTGAGTACAGGTGAACGCTCAGGTAACGATATCAGAATCCAGGCACAATATCTAAACTCTTCTTTAGGAAAAATTCTACACTTGACCACCGATGGTAAAGCCGTTGCCAACGGACCATTTGCAGGTAATGCAGATGCAAAGCCAGAAATTTATGCCTATGGGCTCCGTAATCCTGATGGTTTGGCCATTAATCCCTTAACAGGCGATTTATGGGAAGCAGAATTTGGACCAAAAGGAGGCGATGAAGTCAATATCATCAAACCAGGCAAAAATTATGGCTGGCCAATTATCACTTACGGAACAGAATATAGTGGTAAAAAAGTTGGCGATGGTATACAGCAGAAAGAAGGAATGGAACAGCCTGTTTATTACTGGAATCCAAGTATCTCGCCAGGTTGTATTGCCTTTTACAACAGCACCAAAATAGCCGAATGGAAAGGTAATTTATTTGTTGGTGGTTTAGGCGGCTCGCACATTATCCGTTTAATCATAAAAGACGATAAGGTAGTGGGCGAAGAAAGGTTATTGGAAGGTAAAAGCGAACGTTTTCGCGATATGGTAGAAGGAAAAGACGGTGCGCTTTATTCGGTAACCGATAACGGGCATTTATATAGAATAGCGAAGAAATAATATTAAAGAGACCTCGCAGGTTTCTAAAACCTGCGAGGTCTTTAAAGCGGTGGGTTTTGCGTTAGGGATTGTAGGGGTTCGGTACTGATCCTTCATCGGTACCGGAGCGCAGCGTAGCCCTGAAAAGCCCGACCCTTGCGTAGCTTGGGTAACGCCCATATTAGTTTACAATTTGCAATTCACAGTTTGTAGTTGGCCTATGCGCTGACCTTTGAAACTTCTGGATTCCTGGCTACTTTTAATTTTTTTTAATAAATCTTTTATTAGCTTTACCATATGCAGGCGGTAAACTACGAGAACGAAACAAGCTACGGTAATTTAGAATTGCTTGCCCAACAAGTAGTGGAAGGTTTCATCACCGGACTGCATAAAAGTCCGTTTCATGGCTTCTCGGTTGAATTTGCTGAGCACCGGCAGTATAATATTGGCGATAACGTTAAAAACATCGACTGGAAATTATATGCTAAAACCGATAAATTATATAGCAAACGATTCGAAGAAGAAACAAACCTTCGCTGCCAGTTCGTAATCGATGTTTCCTCATCAATGTACTTTCCTGAGCCGAAAAACAACAAGCTTACTTTTTCTATACAGGCTGCCGCATCATTGATGTACCTGCTGAAAAAGCAACGCGATGCTTTTGGGTTAAGTTTGTTTACCGATGAGATACTTTTGAATTCGCCGGCAAAATCGACTACCGTACACCAGAAATATTTATTTACACAGTTGGAAGAGCTGTTGCAGAAACCAAAAGTAAATGCACAGACCAATTTAAGCGAAGCCCTGCACCAGGTTGCCGAACTGATCCATAAACGTTCACTGGTGATTATTTTTAGCGATCTGTTTAATACGCAAACCAGTAGCGATAAAACCGATCAGTTTTTTGATGCCCTGCAGCATTTAAAATTTAACAAACACGAAGTGGTGGTTTTTAATGTGGTAGATAAATCGAAAGAGGTTGACTTTAATTTTGAGAACCGTCCTTACCAATTTATCGATATGGAAACCGGCGATACCATTAAAGTACATACCAATCAGGTAAAAGAAAATTATACGGCTGCGGTTTCCAATTACCGCCAGCAGCTTGCCCTAAAATGTGCGCAGTATAAAATCGATCTGATCGATGCCGACATGAATGAAGGTTATTATCCGATTCTTCAGTCTTATTTAATCAAAAGACAGAAATTAGGTTAATCTTCATCGCAAACAACCTGTATACATTGCTGTTAATATGAAACGATTTAAATTTTAAACTCCCGGATATGTTAGAAAAAGGCGCTATAGCACCAGATTTCGAATTGAATGCTACACCCGATCAAAAAATAAAACTTAAAGATTTTAAAGGTAAAAATGTGGTCCTGGCTTTTTATCCTGCCGATTGGAGCCCGGTATGCAGCGACCAGATGGCACTGTATAACGAGATGTTAAAATATTTTGATAAGTATGATGCACAGATTTTCGGGGTATCAGTTGATAGCACCTGGTGTCATCTTGCCTTTGAAGAGAATAGAAAATTACATTTTCCACTTTTGGCCGATTTTGAACCAAAAGGAGACGTTTCAAAAGCATATGGGGTGTACGATGAAACACTTGGCGAAAGCAAACGCGCACTTTTTGTGATTGATAAAGAAGGAAAGATTGCCTGGAGTTATTTATCGCCGATAGCGGTTAATCCTGGTGCCGATGGTATATTAGATGCATTAGAAGAATTAAGCAAAAAATAAAGATGAGCACATTAAAACCCGAGGTAAGCAATCTGGATCATATTAAAGGCGATGATTCAGCCAGTATAACCATTGTAGAGTTTGGAGATTATCAATGTCCATTTTGTGGCGATGCCTATCCGATTGTAAAAGAAATTGAAGAAACATTTGGTCATCAGATAAAATTCATCTTCCGTCATTTCCCTTTGGCAAATGCACATGAGCTAGCTTTCCCTGCAGCAATAGCAGCGGAAGCTGCGGGCTTACAGGATAAATTTTGGGATATGCACGATGCGCTTTACGAAAACCAATATCGTTTAACTGCTGATTTATTTGATGAGCTGGCCGAAACAATCGGTTTGGAGCTGGAGCAATTTCAGAAAGACAGCGCCTCCGAAGAAATTAAAACAAAAATAGAGGATGATTTTGATAGCGGTGTACGGAGCGGCGTAAACGGCACACCTTCATTTTATGTAAATGGAACCAAGTTTGACGGTGGCGCAACAGATCTTTACCAGATGCTTAAAGAAAGTACCGAATAAGCATGAGTGGTCGTCACCCTGAATTTATTTCAGGGTCTTTATAGCATAAAAGATGCTGAAATAAATTCAGCATGACGACTCCTTTGGAAAAAAAACTCAACCTCTTATCCCGGATAAGGCTCCATTTTTGCGCAATCGCAATAACAGTTGGTATCAGTTAAACCAAATTTCTTCAAAAAATACTGATAAAAACCAATCCGATCTTTCATGGCAGGCATTTCGTTCCCTTTATTACATTCTAACGCCCCGTTAACAATATTAATCGTCATGCCGAAACCGGGTTTGTAGCCTTTTTGTATTTCGGCGGCAGTTGGTTTCCATTTGCCCGTAATTACATCATGTGCAGATGGCTTTATCCCCTGTGGTGTCATCCAAAAATAAATAGCCGTTTCAAAAGCAGCTACAGCATTTGTGCCAGCAAGGCTGGGGTTTTTGAGTAAAATACTCTTATCACCGAAAATACAGTCGGATGCAAAACCATAATTACTATTGTAACTCAGTTGAATGGGCCCGCGGCCATAATACTTTTTCCCTGCAAAGGCAGGATAACTTACATTGGCGACCACATAATTGGCATTGGTGTCCAATTCGTGGCTGAGCATTAAACCATCATTATATTTATTGTTCACCCCATTGCGGGTTTCGTGGGCAATATGAGCAAATAGTGCTGCCAGTTCTTTTTTGTTTATATGAATATCTTTTGAAGCACTGAAATCGGCATAATCGATAATTGAATTGCTATACGGTTTTGCCTTTGCCCAGGCTTCATTCCAATCTTTATCAATTCTGATCACCGTTTCTTTGTTGTTTCTTTTGTCGGTTCTTGTGATTTTATAAATCCAGTCGCCCCGTTTTTCGATCTTTATTTTAATCAACGACATTTCAGAAATGGCTTTGGCAAAGGAATTATAACTGAAAAATTTGTTCCGTTGAGGAAAAAAGCTATTAAATTCTTTCTCTGAAAAATAAGCAGTAAGAGTTGAGGGAACTTTAGTGAAGCCAAAATTAAACGAGAATAGCGCTGAAATTAGGATGATGATGAATTTGTTTTTCATAAATATCAGGTAAGTGCTCATTAAAGTTAATAAAAAAAACCTCATGTATTTTGCAATACATGAGGTATCAGATAAGGGTAACCGGAAAACTAAAAAACTAATTATGAGTTTTTAGAATTTAACAAAATTGAAATCGCTTCGTGTTTTGTTATTTCAAAGGTGCACTTCATTTATGAAGTTTTAGTGAAGAAACCTCATCCCTATATTATTGCATTACTTATGTTACAAGGTTAAAATTGAAAGTCTTTAATAAGTCAGATTGGGCGCATTCTATCCGCTATTCAAAACAATATCACCGCTTTATCCATTTATAAGGTAACAATTAAACAATCCCTGATTAAAAGATACCTTCATGAGTAAAAATGTGGCAGAACAACTGGTTGAAATGCTGGTTGAAGTTGGTGTAAAGAGAGTTTATGCCGTTACTGGAGACAGTTTGAATTATTTTAACGATGCGGTAAGGCGAAACGGCAAAATTAAATGGATCCACGTCCGCAATGAAGAGGTAGGCGCCTTTGCAGCAGCAGCAGAGGCCGAACTCGATGGCATAGCCTGCTGTGCAGGAAGCTGTGGTCCAGGCCACGTACATTTAATCAATGGTCTTTACGATGCGCACCGTTCTCATGTCCCGGTAATCGCCATTGCCTCAACCATCCCAACCGGTGAATTCGGAATGGATTTTTTTCAGGAGACCAATACCATTAAATTATTCGACGATTGCAGTTACTACAATCAGGTAGCCACCACTGCAGAACAGGTACCAAGAATGTTTCAAACCGCTGTTCAACACGCTATTCATAAAAAAGGAGTGGCTGTTTTTGGTCTGCCAGGCGATGTAGCGCAAATGGATGCCGTGGAGAGTGTAACTTCTATGCAATTGTTTAACAATAAACCTGTGATCCGTCCTTCCGATCTGGAATTGAACGATTTATCTGCTTTGTTGAACAGTGAAAAGAAAATTATGCTTTACTGTGGTATTGGCGCGGCTGAAGCGCATGATGAAGTGGTCACATTAGCGGCTAAATTGAAAGCACCTGTTGGGTTTTCTTTCCGTGGTAAAATGGGTATTCAATATAATAATCCTTATGAAGTTGGAATGACGGGGCTTTTAGGACAGCCGTCGGGTTACCATGCCATGCACGAGGCCGATGTGGTACTGTTGTTGGGAACAGACTTTCCATATGTAAACTTTATGCCTCAAAAAAACAAAATTGTTCAGATTGACGAAAAACCAGAACGGTTGGGTAGAAGGGCGAAACTAACCATGGGTTTATGTGGGAACATCAGTGATTCGATTAAAGCACTGTTACCGCTTTTAGAAGAAAAGAAAGATGATAAGTTTTTGAAATCTCAATTGGAATTCTATCAAAAAGTAAAAGAAAGTCAACAGGTGTATGTTAAAGATCAGGGGGAAGAAAATAAAATACAGCCAGAATTTGTGGCCGAGACCCTGAACCGCTTAGCGGCAAACGATGCGATTTTTACGGTAGATACAGGCATGTGCTGTGTTTGGGGTGCACGTTTTATTGATGGAACTGGCAAACGCAAAATGTTGGGTTCTTTTAACCATGGTTCGATGGCCAATGCCATGCCCATGGCCATAGGCGCTGCCCTGGCACATCCAGAACAACAGGTGATTGCACTTTGTGGCGATGGTGGTTTATCCATGCTCCTTGGCGATCTGGCCACCATCAAACAATATAACCTACCCATTAAACTGATCGTTTTTAACAACAGGGCTTTAGGAATGGTAAAACTGGAAATGGAAGTGGATGGTTTGCCCGATAACGAAACGGATATGATCAATCCGGATTTTGCATTAGTAGCCCAGGCAATGGGTTTTAAAGGAATAACAGTTGCGAAACCCGAAGAGGTAGAAACCGCAATTAGCCATGCACTTAGTGAAAATGGACCCGTTATGTTAAACATCATGACCAACCCCAATGCTTTAGCTATGCCACCAAAAATAGAATGGGCGCAGATTAAAGGCATGACCGAATCGATGGCCAAATTGATGTTGGGCGGAAAAATGACTGAGGTTTTGGATACGATTAAATCGAATTATAAACATTTGGGTGAAGTGTTGTAAATAGAAAAAAGTCGTCATCCGATAAGCTATCGGATGACGAGATTGACTATTTTCGCTGATAAAGTCCTTGCAATTGCGTTAAAGCGGTTATCAATTTATCTTCATCACCTGCTAAACAATAATATTTAATTCCATTTTTATCATTATCAGGCTCTCCTTCTCGCTTTTCGAAAACGGGATATACCGATTTAATTGTTGTACTATGCTGTTCCGGACTTACTTTGAATCCATTCCAATACTGTATTTGCGATTTGTTAGTAGTTTCTTCTTTGGCTTGATCTGAGCTGGTAAAGGTTTTTCCGATTGTAAAAACCCCGTAGTTCATTTCTTCATCAATAAAAAATGAATTTGCGGTAATTTTAATTTCAGTTTTTGCACCCCTGTGCATAACACTATCCGTTCCACCGATAGCTTTTGCCAGCAGCTGATTGATGTTTTTGACGATTTCGGCTTTTGTTTGGGCAAAGCCACTGAACGATGCGGCCAGTAATAAAACCAGCGTAAGTTTTGTTTTCATAATTCTTAAGGTTTAAATATTTGTGTGTATCTAAATTTAAATAATTATTTGTTTAAAACTCATACTGAAAAGTGAGTAAACTAAAAAGGCAACCAGATAACTGATTGCCTTCAATTTATATCATTGACGGTATTATAAATTTCCCCTCAATTCCTGCTCGCGTTCTAGCGATTCGAATAACGCTTTAAAATTACCGGCACCAAAACTTTGCGCCCCTTTGCGCTGAATAATTTCGAAGAAAAGGGTAGGGCGGTCTTCCACTGGTTTAGTGAAAATCTGTAACAGGTAACCTTCTTCATCACAATCGACCAAAATCCCTAAACTTTCCAATAAAGCTATTTCTTCGTCGATTTTACCCACACGTTGTGGCATCATGTCGTAATAAGCTTCTGGTGGTGCGCTTAGGAATTCAACACCACGCGATTTCAGTTCTTTAACTGTGGTAACAATATCTTTTGTAGCTACGGCAATATGCTGAACGCCTTCACCTTCGTAGTATTCCAGGTATTCTTCAATCTGCGATTTCTTTTTGCCTTCAGCAGGCTCGTTAATCGGGAATTTCGAAAATCCGTTTCCGTTGCTCATCACCTTGCTCATCAGGGCAGAGTATTCGGTATTGATTTGTTTATCATCAAATGATAAAATGTTTACGAAACCCATCACATCTTCATACCATTGTACGGCTTCATTCATACGGTTCCAGCCTACATTGCCCACACAATGATCGATATACAATAATCCGGCATCAGCAGGTTTATAATCGCTTTCCCATACACGGTAGCCAGGCATAAATGTTCCACTGTAGTTTTTACGCTCAATAAACATGTGAACCGTTTCGCCATAAGTATAAATACCGCTCATTTTAACCTCTCCGTTTTCGTCGGTTAAAGTTTTTGGTTCCATATAAGGTTTAGCCCCGCGTTTGGTGGTTTCTTCGAAGGCACTGTAAGCATCATCAACCCAAAGGGCCAATACTTTTACCCCGTCGCCATGTTTTTTTACATGCTCTGCAATGGGGTGATCTGATTTTAGTGCCGTGGTTAAAATCAACCTGATTTTTCCTTGCTGCAAAACGTAAGAAGACCGGTCACGTACCCCGGTCTCTGGTCCGGCATAAGCCAGACTTTGAAAGCCGAATGCAGTTTTGTAATAGTGCGCTGCTTGTTTGGCATTGCCCACATAAAATTCGATATAATCCGTTCCGTTAATTGGCAGAAAATCTGGTGCTTTTGATATTTTTTCTGCAAATGTTTGTGTTTCCATTTTGTTTGTCGTTGTTATTAAGTCCGAGGTCGGAGGTCCGATTCGGGTATATTGTTATTAATTGTTGTAAAGTTTGAATGTTGAAGGTTTGAATGTGTATTACTGATTGGCGCCAGGTTCGTCTGCTCTTTATCTTCGGACACCGGTCTCCAGACTTCTGACTCTAGACTCCAAACTCACATGTCAAAACTACCCCTCCTGCCAGCTCTTATGGTAATTTTCATCCTCAATATCCAATGCATCTTGTGTAAGCATTAAAGGTTTAAAAGGATCTATCATTACTGCCAGCTCATCTGTTTTTTCTTTTCCGATCGATTTTTCTACGGTGCCAGGATGGGGGCCATGAGGGATTCCACCTGGATGCAAAGTGATCTGTCCTTTAACCACGCTCTTGCGGCTCATAAAATCGCCATCAACATAATAAAGCACTTCATCACTGTCTACATTGCTATGGTTATAGGGTGCCGGAATAGAATCGGGGTGGTAATCATACTTGCGGGGAACAAAAGAGCACACAACAAAATTATGTCCTTCGAAGGTTTGGTGAACCGGAGGAGGTTGGTGCAGGCGGCCGGTGATCGGCTCGAAATCGTGGATAGAAAAAGCATATGGATAATGATAACCGTCCCAGCCTACATAATCGAATGGGTGTGTACCATAAGTGTATGGATAAATTAAGCCTTGTTTCTTGATCAGCACTTTAAAATCGCCATACTCATCATGTGTTTGCAGGTTCTCGGGTAATCTTAAATCTCGTTCACAATAAGGCGAGTGCTCCATTAATTGGCCAAACTGATTTAAATATCTTTTAGGTGGGCGTAAGGGACTAAAACTTTCTACTATAAACAATCTATTCTGTTCATTATCGAATTCCATCTGGTAAATGGTTCCCCTTGGGATAATCAGATAATCGCCATAGGCAAACTTAATTTCCCCAAAACCTGTTTTCAGTTTTCCAGAGCCTTCGTGTACAAAAATCATTTCATCCGCCTGACTATTTTTGTAAAAATAATCGGTCATCGATTTTCTCGGCGCTGCCAGAACAATGTGTAAGTCGCTATTTACCAGAACTGGTTTTCTGCTTTTTAGAAAATCATCTTCCGGTTTGATCTTAAAACCGATCAAACTGGTATGTTTTAAATGCTTTTCGCGGGCAATTTTAGGCTCTACGCTATAAGGTTCGCCAAGGTGTTTTACAATTGTTGGTGGGTGGCAATGGTAAACCAGCGAATATAAACTGGAAAAACCTTCGGTTGATACCAATTCTTCGGCATAAAGATTTCCATCAGGTTTACGAAAAACCGTATGACGTTTAGCTGGAATCTGCCCCAATTTATGATAAATAGGCATAATTAAATGGTGTTATGGTTAGAAAGAAAAATCCTAATGAATAAACAATTAAAACGGAAATGCGTTTCAATTGATAAGAAAGGGCAAAGGAATTACAGAGAATATTGAGCCATGATCAGCTTGGATAGCATCTTATAGCGACGGGCAGCAATGGCGTCGTTCACTAAATTAATATGTAATGCTTTTAAGATCATGGTTTTAATGGTGCCAAGGTAAGTATTTTAATTAAAATTTGAAATTTTAATTACCTTTAATTCCAATATAGTCCCATTATTCCCATGAAATTTATTTTTACATTTTTAATTTGTATAGCCTTAAGTTATACCGTCAATGCACAACAAAAAGCCAGGTACAGCATTAGGGTTATCGATCGAAGCGGACACGCTGTAAGGGGCTCGTTTTATGCTGCATCCGACGATGGTGTAATCATCATCAGAAACCGTAGGGATACGGTAAAATTAAGTGCTGATAGTATTAGCGCATTGTCCATCCACCGCAAAGGGATTGCTGCGCCATTGGCCATTGCCGGAGGCTTAACCTTTTTCGTATTGGCTGCAAAGAGCGATAAATTGGTAGAGTCTGTAGTGCTTATTGCAGCAGGTGTGCCGGTTGGTGTGTCGGGAGGATTATTGATCGGTGGTTTGCTCTCCAATAAAAAACATTATAAAGGACTTCAGGCCAAAGATTTTCCGCTGATTAAAGCAAACCTTCAGAAGTATACCGTGTTAAAATAATAACACCGATTTTTATTTTGAATTATCTAATTGCTTAGCTTTACCGAGTATTTTAACCAAATCATATATGAAACTAGTATCCTATAAAACCGAAGACAGAGAGCATCTTGGTGTGTTTGTAAATGGGCATATCTATAACTTAAATAGCTGCGATAAGCTTATTCCTGATCAAATGGGTGAGTTTTTGCTTGGTGGGGAGGTATTGATGGAAAGGGCAAAAAATATTGATGATCAGATCAAGGATGGTAGTTTGGCAGCCAAAGAAGAAATCTTTTATGAGATTTTAGCACCTGTTCCACATCCTACAAGCTGCCGTGATGGATATGCTTTCAGACAGCATGTTGCTGCGGCGCGTAGAAACAGAAAGGTTGACATGATCCCTCAGTTTGATGAATATCCGATCTTTTATTTCACCAATCACAATGCCATCCAGGGTACGGGTGAAATTGAATGCATGCCAGATCATTTTGAAAAGCTCGATTTCGAATTAGAACTCGCCATTGTAATCGGTAAAAAAGGAAGAAATATTAAAGCTGCAGAGGCTGATGACTACATTGCCGGTTATATGGTAATGAATGATATGAGTGCGCGTACCTTGCAAATGGAAGAAATGTTATTGAATTTAGGCCCTGCAAAGGGAAAAGATTTTTCTACCGTAATTGGTCCGTGGCTGGTAACACCCGATGAATTGTTGCAATACAAGGTGGCTCCAAAAGAAGGGCATGTAGGTAATGCTTACGATCTTAAAATGACCTGTCGCGTTAATGGTATCGAAGTTTCCAAAGGAAACGCTGCAGATATGGACTGGACCTTCGCCGAAATTATAGAACGTTGTTCTTATGGAGTAGACATTCTTCCAGGAGATGTAATTGGCTCCGGAACGGTGGGTACAGGTTGTTTCTTAGAATTAAATGGTACAGGTTTACTTAACGATCCAAATTATAAAGTACAGTGGCTACAGCCAGGCGATGTGGTAGAAATGGAAATCACAGGACTGGGGGCTTTAACGAATACAATTACTAAGGTGAATACAGATTTTTCTATTTTAGGGTTGAAGAAACACTAAATTTTTTAAAGAATTAGGAAAGCAGGGTTCCGCACATTTTGGTTAATGTGGTCCTGCCGTTCGCTTTACTCCGCAAAAGCAGAAAAAGCTCTTGCTCGTGCTCGCTGCTGTCAGGTTTAAATAACTTAGGTTGACCTTACTATCTAAACCCGACAGTAGCGGTATCTCCCGATTCTTCATCGGGAATAATAGCGAATGGCGGGACTGGCGTCCCTAATAGCCACTGCACTTGCTTTCTAAAAATAATAATTTAAATTTAATCAGTAAAAATTTTGCTATCACTTAAAACCGAAGATTTAAGCGCCGTAGACCTTCAGAACTACCTCCAATACGCTATCGCTCCGCGACCGATCTGCTTTGCCTCAACCATTGATACCGAGGGGAATATCAATTTGAGTCCTTTCAGTTTCTTTAATATGTTTAGCACAAAACCACCGATCTGTGTTTTTTCCCCATCGAGGCGGGTGCGCGATAATACCACCAAACATACTTTAGAAAACGTGCATCAGGTAAAAGAATGTGTGATCAATATCGTAAATTACGATATGGTACAGCAAATGAGCCTGGCAAGCACCGAATATGCAAAAGGGGTAAATGAATTTGAAAAGGCGGGATTTACCATGCTGAAATCAGAATTGGTTCAACCGCCAAGAGTTGCTGAAGCACCAGTACAGTTTGAGTGTGTGGTTAACGAAGTCATCTCTTTAGGCGATAACCATGGTGCGGGGAACCTGATTCTGGCCGAAATCAAGCTGATCCATATTAACGAAGCTATTTTAGATGAAAATGGCAGAATAGATCAACATAAAATCGATCTGGTGGCCCGCTTAGGTGGCGATTGGTATTGTAGGGTTACAGATCAGAACCTTTTTAAAGTAGCAAAACCGCTAGCCAAACTGGGAATAGGGGTAGACCGTCTGCCGCACTCCGTCCGTTTTTCGAAAGTATTAACGGGAAATGATCTGGGAATGCTGGGCAACGTTGAACATTTACCAAGCGATGAAGAGATCGATCTGATCAGCACGAATCCCGAGGTAAAAGAAGTATTGGATGCCACCATTGGCGATAGTACCAACCGTGAAAGAGAACTGCACGAACTGGCTAAAAAGTTTCTCAGCAATGAAGAAGTAGCGCTTGCTTTAAAGATTGTTTTGCTTTAAATTTATTAAGGTAATTTTTAGCTATGCATACACTTGTTCAGGTAGACCAGTACATTATCAATTCGGCAGAATTTGCCATTCCAATTTTAGATCATTTAAGAAATCTGGTGCATAAAGCGGATGCGCGTATTGAAGAAAAAATTAAATGGGGAATGCCATTTTTCGATTTTAAAGGTACAGTTTGCCACATGGCTTCCTTTAAAAACCACTGTGCCTTTGGTTTTTGGAAAGGATCGTTAATGAACGATGAATACGGAATTTTTAAAGAGCGCTCTGAGGCAATGGGTTTGTTGGGGAAAATAACTTCTTTTGAAGATCTGCCTTCAGATGAGATATTGATCGCCTATATTCAACAAGCAATTCTATTAAATGAAAACAACATCAAATTACCGCCGAAACCAAAATCTACGGAAAAGAAAGAACTCATTGTACCCGAATACCTAATCGAAGCCCTGCAAGAAGATCCGGAAGCATTAGCAGTTTTTCAGAACTTTAGCACATCCAACAAGAAAGATTATGTATTGTGGCTTGAAGAAGCTAAAACTGAAGCGACCAGGCAGAAAAGACTTGTAACCACATTAGTATGGCTTGCAGAAGGCAAAACAAGAATGTGGAAATATAAAAAGTAGATTATATAATACTTACAATTTTCATAAAGCGGGCTTTATAATGGCCGTCCAGATCGGTAATGGTTACCTGGTGTGCCTTGCCTGAAGAAGCATGGATAAATTTAATTCCATTTTCATCAATAGAATAAACAATGCCAACATGGCCTATTCTTCTTACTCTGGAGTTACTCCCGGTAAAAATCAATACATCACCAACCTTTGCATTTTCTAAACTGGTTTCTTTACCTGCATAGCTAAACTCTCTCGAAGAGCGTGGAACCTTAAAACCAAAATTGCTGAATACATAACTCACAAAACCAGAACAGTCAAAACCAACTTTAGGGTTGCTGGTAGCATAACGATAAGGGATGCCCAGCATACTTTTGGCAAAATCGATAAGTGATGTAGAACTTGTAGTAGCATTGTTTTCTGTAACCGTAGCTTCTTTTGGAAGGTTGGCAACCAGCTTTTTTACCAGTTCCTGGTATTGTGCGGGTAAGATTGTTTGGGCTTTTCCTGCCGTGGCAGACAAAATGAAAAACAGAATTGGGAATATTATTTTCTTCATATGTTGGAACCAAAGATATAAAAAATATCTAAAGTCGGTTAAAATGTTGAAAATGAGTTCAAACAAAAAAGTCTGAGCGATTGGCCCAGACTTAAATTAAAATATTTGGTTTCGATTAAATACTTGGGAACATGGTTTGCGCCCTATCACCAATTAATGGAATAGGTTTTTTCTCACCTTGTATTGCGGCAATTAATCCGATAATCCACAATACGAATAATCCAATTTGAACAATCCGAAGGATATAAACAGCATCTAAAAAACCAGTTGCAAAAATTAATGGGATTAAAAATAAACTTAAGCCCCAGCTCAGTACGGTTGATGCCAAATGAAACAGAAGCGTCTGTTTTAAATGATATCTACTTAATTCGGTCTGATTATCTTTATACATGGCAAAATAGGCAATTAACCAGCCAATAAACCAAAAGTAACTTACTATTGCGGCATTTTTTCCGTTATCGGCAGTTTTAAAAGGGGAATTCGTTTCCATAGATTTTTTTAGTTTTCCGTTTAGATCTGTAAATTACTAAAAAATATGGATATTAAGGTGTAGTAACGGCTACTGGCAGAATCTTTCCGTTGAAAAATTTGTGTCCGGTTTTAGCAAAATCGGCCACATATTTCCCCATTTCGAAAGCCATAACGGGACTTTGGTAGCCCGGAAAAGCAGCTTCGAGCATCTCCGTTTGTGCGGATCCTAAAGCCAGACAATTGATTTTGATTCCAGTTTCGGCCAGCTCAAATGCCAAACATTCGGTTAAAGCGTGCAAGGCCGCTTTACTAGCTGAATATGCAGAAAGCCCGGGAAATTTAACACTCCCCTGAAAACCACCCATACTGCCAATGTTTACAATGTGGCTTCCGCTTTGCATGAATGGTAAAACACTTTGGATCATCCTGAAATGCGAAATCACATTGCTCTGCAACATCTCACCCAGGTCTGATTCTGTGGTTTCTAAAAAAGGTTTGTTAATTAGTGCTCCGGCATTATTGATCAGAATATCGACAGTACCCAAACGCTCTTTAAAAAATGGAACTAGCGCAGCATAATCATCGTTTACAATATCGAATTCTACTGGGAGCAGCGTGCAGTCGGGATTAATGCCTTTAGCTATTTCCAATAGTTTACGGAGTTTATCTGCCGAACGTGCAATGGCTACTATTTTATTCTCTTTCTGTAAGCTAAATTCTAAAGCAGTTTCGAACCCGATTCCGCTACTGGCGCCTGTAATTATAATGTTCATTAAAAAATGTTAGTTTGTTGTAAAGTTAAAATTGTTGTAAAGTTAAAATTGTTGTAAAGTTAGCAGTTGGAATGTTCTTATCTATAGTCCTCGTTTGTAACGAGCATTAGTGAGAATGTTCTTAGCTATAGTCCTCGTTTGTAACGAGGATTAGTGAGAATGGCGATTTTATCGCCAATTATTGTATCTTATTTTGTTAACGAAAAATATAGCAAACTAAACAAAATTATTCCTTAAAATTTTCTGGTAACATACACTACCTAAGTTGCGTTGTAATTTACTGAAATGTTTACGTAAACTTTTTTTAGCAACTCCTGAAAATGCTTTCTGGATTGCTTCAATAACTTTTTATTTAGTAATCGGCTGCTTAATTCAATTATCATATTCAAGTTTAATTAAAAATCTTGCTTTTTAAATAATATACATCACCTTATAAATGCGATTCTCCTCCATCCTCGTTACAAACGAGGACGATAAATCAATCTTCCACAAGCAGCTGACTCACCGGGTTTTTAATCACATGTAAACCATCGCTGATCAATTTGCTATGATCGATTTCCCGGCCGGCTTTAATTTCCAAATACACCTGAACTTCTTTTTCCAGCTGGTGGTAAAGCTTTTTATGATAAATAATTTCCAGAATTTCTAATGCACATAGCCAATCCTGTCTGTGGTTTGTTTTCAGTTGTGCAAAGATTTCGCCAAGCTGATCGAGGTTTTCGCCGCTTTCCCTGATCGCTCTTACGGTTCTGTACAAGCTGTGCAGCCTTACGGTTTTGTCATCATAGCTAATCTGATGGGTTTTCTCTCCACTGATTAAAGTAATCTCTTCGTAGGCATCTTTATCGGCAGCGCCGTTAAAAACCGAAACAATGTTTTCGCCTACAGCCATATCATAAATGCCCCATTCAGGTTTAAACAGCGTATTGCCGTTGCTTTCAGTAACTGTACAATCGTTAAAGGCAATTAAAAGTACTTTGTGCTCTTCAATCAAAATAGTTTTAACAACTCCAACTACATTGATGCCGCTTTCAAATAAAAGTTCGGCCTTTTCTCCAGTTACAATTCCTGATGCCTGTAATTCTGCTACACTGTAATTTTCTAAAGCCTTTACACTGTTTTTTAATCGGCCAACCGGCGAAGAAAAACCATCAGCATGGTAATCTTTCCCATGTCCGGCCAGTTGTTTGCCGTTATGGGCCAGTGCCGATGGACCTGTGGTTTTAATAAAGGTTACTTCATCTTTAGGATTAATACCCATGTCGGTAAATACACCGCTTACCTGTAAACCCGAGCTATAAACGGCTGTTGCCACATTTTTGCAGGCAATTGCTTTCATAATGCTTTCCGTTCCGCCTCTTCTAAAAGCCATGGTATTGGCAAATTGTTCCAATACATCAATTAAATTTTGGAAGGTTTCGGTTACGAAAAGCTGCGGCTGTGGTTTGGTAATATCATAAGCATAATTAATGGTGTCGATGTTGTACCAAAGTTTTGCCACATCGTTTTGCATGCAGCTAGCACTTTCGCCGATAGAAGAAAGTAAACCTGCACCATAAATTTTGGGATTTTCTAAAGTACCGATCAAGCCATATTCAACCGTCCACCAATGTAAACGGCCAAGTAAGGCCATTTCAGACGGTTCGCCCATATTCTCGTTAATGTAGCGCAGTTCCTTTTCTGCTTTGGCAATCTGAAATTCGTCGGCATCAATCGCTTCCTTTAAAATAGAAAGTTTTCGGATGGCCTCATAAAGTTCAAAATCTTTTGCCGAAAACATTGCTTTTGCACCGATCGAGCCAAAATAACTCAGATAATTATTGTAATCAGTATCCGCGATAATAGGGGCGTGGCCGGCGCTTTCGTGTATAATATCGGGTGCTGGTGTATATTCGATGTGGTTAATCTGGCGGATATCTGCAGCAATTACCAGAACACGGTATGCCTGATATTCCATAAAGGCAGCTGGTGGAATAAACCCATCAACCGTTACCGCTCCCCAGCCAATTTTACCCAGGTTATCGTTCATGGTTTGTAGATCGGGAATGTGCTCGATGCTTAAGCCAGCCCGCTGTAAACCTTTTATGTAAGGGTAATAAGCAACATTTTTAAGATAACTGTAATTCTGGCGCATTACATAACGCCACACTGCTTGATCGATCGGCGTATATTTTTCGTAATTCTGGGCGACAATAAATTGCTTTAAATGATTGGGCAATTTTGCTACCTGCGCATTATTAAAATCATTAAAATGGCTCATGGTTATGCTGAAAATAAGTTGGTCGGCAGCTAAGTTAGGATGTTGTTTTTATCTTATCAAGAAAGCAGCCGGATAAATTAACAGGTTAAAGTAATAAAGGTTTCGGTTAGTGAAAAAGATAAATTAATGATTAGGAAAGGTAGGGCAGTATTTCATCGGAGGGGGCCCGTCGGGCTGTACGCTAAATCTTTTGCTGTCCTTCGACTGCGCTCAGGATGACCGCAAAAGGATGCCGCTTCCATCCCGTTTAACTAGTAAAGTTTGTGCTGATGAACCTGGTTTTGACCCACCCGCTATTAAAACGAAAATAGTAGCAACACCCTGGCCACCTGAACCAGACTGAAACGGAAAGCCCGGAGCGAGGCACGAGTGAGGACTTGAAGAGAAGGCGGGGCTGTAGAAACCGAAACGTTTATGGCACTGCTTTCCCCAAAAAATCAGATTAATGATTAGTAAAGCGAGGGTAGTCTTTTATAGGGAGTGTTCTGTCGGGCTGTTTGCTAAATCTTTTGCTATCCTTCGACTACGCTCAGGATGACCGCAAAAGGATACGGCTTCCATCCCGTTTAGACACAGCGGTTTGTGCGAATGGAACATGGTTTTCCAGTCACTATTAATACGAAAATAGTAGCAACACTGTGGTCACCTAAACCAGACTGATACGTAAAGCCCGGAACGAGGCACGAGTGAGAACTTGAAGAGAAGGCGGGACTGTAGAAATCGAAAGGATTGCTTTCCAAAAAAAATAAGAGTAATGATTAGGAAAGCGAGGGTAGTCTTTTATAGGGAGTGTTCTGTTGGGCTGTACGCTAATTCTTTTGCTGTCCTTCGACTACGCTCAGGATGACCGCAAAAGGATACCGCTTCCATCCCGTTTAAACACACAGGTTGGTGCTGATGTACCTGATTTTTAATCTAATCATCCTTACTATGCCTGTGCTTTCCGTATCTCCCTGCCCTGCAGTTCAGGCGGGCGTGGCAAAAAAAAGGTACTATATCCAAACTGAATCAATGATTTTTCTTCTCTTTTTTATCCCCGATTTTCTTTACGCTAAATGTAAAATAGTGTTGGTATAGGTAACTGAAAAGTGCCATTAAAACTGAAACCAATATTCTTGAAAGCATGGCTAAGGTTGGATAATCTCTCAAAAGCTCCAATAAAAACTTCAATAAAACATAATTAGCCAGTATATTGATAAACTGGAGATTTAGAAAGCGAAAAAGCTGCACCCTGCCTTTTAATTCGCTATGGGTAAATATCACATATTTGTTCAGTAAAAAACTGGTTGGTATAGCAATAGCGTAATCGATCAGTAATGATGCTGTTTCTCTCTGAAGTACAATTACCCCAAAATCTACTTCTTCACTTTTGAAAATGAAAAAGTACGCAAAATAATAGCTTAGTATCCCTAATAATAATGTACCTCCGCCAGTAGCTAAATACCTGAAATTATGTAAAGAGATATATTTTTTAAAGGGAGGGTGAAAAAAATCTATGATGGCTAAAATTGCGTTGCGCATTGATGTTAAAATATTAAATGTTTTGTGGTCGAAAGGTTACAATCAACCTATAATATAGGTGTTCTAACCGCAAAGGTAATTTTTTATATAGAATTTTATAGAAACAAAAAATGCCTCCGATAATCGGAGACATTTTAATATCATTATCCATTAGTGGCTTTGTGGGGTGGGTCTGCATGTACCATACCTTCCATTGCTTTATCCAGATTTAAATCTAAACCTTTAGCAATCGCCAAACCTAAACTCATATCGGCCCTAAACCAATGGCAAAGCTGTCGGTTCACAATTTCATCTTTTTTTACCCCGTTTATACCGCCCATGGCACTTACAATATTGGCAATGGTGTTTTTCCTCGCATCAGGGTCCATTAACCGGAACAGATTACCTGGTTGAGTATAGTGGTCATTTTCACCCTCATCATTTCTATTGTAGCTATCGGCCAATAAAGAGTCTAAAGGCCAGGCCGGTTGTTTATAACTTTGGTCAGCCACTACATCATCGAAACTATTTGGGAAATAATTAGGGTTCGATCCACCGTTTCCATTAACGGCCATTAAACCATCACGTTGATAGTTGTTGGTCATAAACGGACAACGGTTAACCGGAATCTGCTCATAATTGCCGCCTAAACGGTAACGTTGTGCATCAGGATAAGATAAAATTCGTCCCTGCAGCATTTTATCAGGCGAATAATATATACCAACTACCACATGCGCAGGAGCAAAGGCAGCCTGCTCTACATGGGCAAAGTAGTTATCCGGATTTTCGTTCAATTCCAATTCGCCCACTTCAATTAAAGGGTAATCGCGGTGTGGCCAAACCTTTGTGAGGTCGAATGGATTAATATGGTAAGTTTTGGCATCCTCAAAAGGCATAACCTGTACTTTTAACGTCCATTTTGGAAATTCACCCCTTTCTATCGCTTCAAACAGATCGCGCTGTGAATGATCAGGATCCTGTGATTTCATATCAACCGCCTCATTATTGGTGAAATTTTGGATGCCCTGTTTGGTTTTGAAGTGAAACTTTACATAAAAACGCTCGTGTTTACTGTTGTAAAAGGAGAAGGTATGACTGCCAAAACCGTGCATGTGGCGGTAAGAGAATGGTGTTCCCCTGTCGCTCATTAAAATCAATACCTGATGCAAGCTTTCGGGGTTTAAACTCCAAAAATCCCACATCATCGTTGGACTTTTCATGTTGGTTTGTGGATCGCGTTTTTGGGTATGAATAAAGTCGCCAAACTTTTTCGGGTCTTTTACAAAGAAAACGGGTGTGTTGTTGCCAACTAGATCCCAGTTGCCATCTTCGGTATAAAATTTCAGCGCAAAACCCCGTGGATCGCGCTCACTATCTGCCGATCCTTTTTCGCCACCAACGGTAGAGAAACGTAAAAACGTACGGGTTTGCTTACCAATTTCCGAGAAAAGTTTGGCCTTGGTATATTTTGTAATATCGTGGGTAACCGTAAAAGTACCATAAGCGCCAGAACCTTTTGCATGTACCACACGTTCAGGAATCCGTTCGCGGTTAAAGTGAGCCATTTTTTCATGCAAAATGAAGTCCTGGATCAGAATCGGACCGCGGGGGCCAACAGTCATGCTATCTTCGTTATTTGCATATGGAATGCCCGAAGCACTGGTTAGTTTTTTCTTTTCGCTCATCGTTTAATTCTTTCTAGTTCGATATAAAATTGGTCTAATTATCCCCCATATCAAACCGTTATTCTCTATTTCGACATAGATAATATTGATATGCTACAACCCTTTTTGATGAATTAAAATTACTAAATTTTACTCATTGTTACTGTAAAATGTAGGTTGTGCAACAAAATCGATCACCGCGCACCAGGTATATGAAGGATGTGGCTGTATACTCACGCCAACGGTATTAAGTTTGTGCTTCTGATCAAGTAAATTAAAACGGTGACCGAGGCTTGGTACGCCACAATCCAATAATAAATGACATACAATATCCAGACTGTTCGAATAGCCAAAATCGATATTTTCGCTCATGGCTTTATTGGGAAAATATTTAGATAAACGTTTCGAAAATTTATCGCCATTGCTACTTTCGTGTGTATCGAGGTTATTCCTGTTCAGATCCTGGGCATGGTTACGGCTTAAAGATGTTAGTTTGTCATCAGGATAAAACATTTGCAGGTTTTTTATCCCTCTTAGGTGTTTCAGTAAAGAGGTATAATAGGTATTGTTTCTGGTAATTCTTAACTCGTTATAGTTTCTATATTGCCGTACTTTGGCATTGTAGGTGTTAATATAATCTTCTAAAAAGGTATAATAAAACTTTTCTCCATCCAGGCGGATCAGGTTCATATACATCACAATGTTTTTTTCTTCGTTGCTTAAATAGGATGCATTTGCTGCGGTATTGGCTTTTCGAAATTCGGCATCTGTCCATTTTTGAGCATTAACTTGGCCAGCGAGGATGAACAGGAAAAGGGTAGGTAGAAGTATTTTAAACATCGGATGACTTTCATGGATAACGCCGATTGATACAGATTATTTTCTGTTCAAGGATTTTTGGTAGCGCTGGGCGGATAGGGCCTGGCGTTTGGCGGATAGCGTTGAGTAGCTAAACCGGTAAAATAACCACCAAAACACCAAGAAATTAACCTTGGTGCCTTAGTGTCTTGGTGGTTTACAAATCTGTAATATATGCCCTCAGCGTTTAGCGGATAGCGTTGAGTAGCTAAAACATAAAAATAACCACCAAGACACCAAGAACACAAAGAAATTAACCTTGGTGCCTTTGTGTCTTAGTGGTTAAAACCTGCGGATAATTATAAAAACATACCGCCCGATGCTTCAATGCGTTGTGCATTAATCCATCTTGCATCTTCCGTACATAAGAAAGCCACTACACCGCCAATATCGTCCGGTAAACCCACACGTCCTAATGCGGTATTCGCTGCTATTCCTGCGTTAAGCTGGTCGTTATCGCGTACTACACCACCGCCAAAATCCGTTTCGATGGCTCCAGGAGCAATAATATTCGATCTGATACCTCTTGTACCCAATTCTTTTGCCTGGTATTTGGTTAATGTTTCCATTGCGCCTTTCATCGAAGCATAAGCTGCATAACCTGGGGTAGCAAAACGTGCCAGACCTGTAGAAACGTTAATAATGCCACTTCCATCGTTTAATAAAGGCAAGGCTTTTTGTGTTAAAAAGAATGCTCCTTTATAATGGATGTTTACCAAAGTATCAAATTGTTCTTCGGAGGTTTCGGCAAAAGAGGCATGGATGCCAACACCTGCATTGTTAATTAAAAAGTCGAACTTTTCTGCATTAAAAACAGATTTTAGTGCATTTTTTACTTCAACGAAAAAAGTATCAAAAGTTTTGCTTTCGGCTACATTTAATTGTAAGGCAACTGCCTTTACGCCAAGTTCTTTAATTTCGTTTACTGTTTCTTCTGCTTCTTCTTTTTTAGATTGATAGGTAATGATAACATCAATTCCTTTCGACGCAATTTTTAAAGCTGCATTTTTTCCTAATCCACGGCTACCGCCGGTTACCAGGGCTATTTTATTTTGTGTTTCCATTTTCTTTTAATTTGTTAAACAAAGTTAAAGGGAAACCCGCTGTAAAAATGGTGATAGCTTAAGTAAAAATGGTGACTGTTTAAGTTTTATATGGTGATAACTTCCTTTTTTGTTGCCAAAGATTCGAAATAAGCCTCCCGGTACTGTTTTGGGGTTTGGCCTGCGAAGTGTTTGAAAAACTTGGTAAAGTTAGACGGATCGTAAGTTAATATCCGGGCAATTTCGGCAATAGGCATACTTACATTCTGCAACATTGATTTCGAAATTTCCATTAAACGTTCTTCAAAAAAGAAACATGGCGAATGGCCTGTGGCTGCTTTTATGGTGTTGCTGAGGTGGGTGGGGTGTACATGGATTAAATCGGCAAAATCCCTGACCTCAAACATTTCGATAGCACGGCCTGATACAATATCATCGAGGTGTTTATCCAATTCTTTTAAATAATCTGCGGCAATTTCATGTCGACGGGCAAAAAACTTCTGTGGAATTTTCATATCAGGGAGATTGCTGTTTAAACAAATATAATAAGCAAAAGGCGAATATGAAATTTGCTTAATATCCTTTGATATTTATGACCGAAGGATTATTAAATGCAAAAGCCACTGATTGTTAAAATCAACGGCTTAATGTTTTAAAATATAACTTTTATTTTTTGCTAAGAGGTAGATCAAATGTGCCATCTGTAACCGTTACAGATGTATTGATCGTCCCATTTTCATTGGGTGCTATAAATGAGAATGTTCCCTTTAATTTACCGCCTGCTTCGCTGGTAATCACCAAAGTGCCACTTGTAGCCGTAAATGAGCCTGTAGATGTTTGATCTTTCATATAAGATCCATTTCCATCTTCCGAAAAGTCATAAGTGCCAACGCCTTTATAACCGATTACGCCGAGAATCATGCGTTTTTCACCATTTATGGTTACTATGGTAAGTAAATTGCCAACAGCAGGCAAGTTGGTTGTTATGGCTTCACCAGTAAAACCGATTGTAGTACCATCTACTTTTGCACTTAAATTGTTGGTGCTGTTATTGGTTTCGGGCAGTTTAACCGGAACTAAACTGATATTGAACTGGCCCTCAGTAATATTTTTGTTTGTTGAAGTAGATTGGTTTTCTCCATTAAATTCAAAGGTACCTTTGATGTATTTGTCGGCTAAATAACTGGTTATTTTTATTGTTCCTGCTGTACTGCCAATGTAAGCGTCTTGAAAGAAGGATGTACCGGTAAGATAAGTTGCGAAGTTGTTATCGGCCAAGGTGTAAGTTCCAATGCCTTTAAAATCACTGATCACCAAAGTAAATGCTGTGGTACCTTTAAAGCCCGAAATTTGTGCACTTATTTTTCCGCCAACATCATAAATCTGGGCAGTAGCTAAAGTACATTGTAGTAAATCGCCATCAACTTTTGCACTCATAGTAGATACAGCCCATTCCTGGTGGTAATCGATTTCTTTTTTACAGGATGATGTAATGAAAAGGCATACGAGTGCCAATAGAGATAATTTGAAAGATATTTTCACGAGCGTTAATATGAAAGGGTTAATTAATGTGCTAGGGTAAAAAAAACTGATATAATTTTTTAACAAATCTTTCCCGCTGGTACCAATCGTTATATACCAGTTCTACCTGTTTTACTTCAAAAGTGCCGAAATCAAAATCCCTGTATTTTTCGATAAGCTTCACCAATTTATCTTTATTCTCCAGTTCCGATCTGAAACGGATGACCGTAGAATGGGCCGTTTGGATGGCATAACGTTTATCGATGCTCTGTTGCAGCGTCGAATTTTTAAACCCGGCCCGTAAATCATCCCTGATTTCGTTTAAAGTATCCGTTAAAAATCCTTGTATTAAAATGCAGGATGGTGATGCCGTAAGGCCTTTAAACTGGATCTTAAAACTTTTGTGCCTGGCTAAAATCTGTTGAATCAGCTGAATATAATCTTCAACTTTAATATCTTTCAAATCAAAACCATTATAACAGGAAATGATCGACATTAGTGTAATGTGGATATCAGCATTCTGGTAATAATATTGATCAGGCTCAATCGCTTTTGCCTCAGTTAAAAACTGCTGGATGTTATTGTTGGTTGCGGCATCTGGTCTGATGACCAAAGTAATGCCAAAACGCTGATCGGTCTCATCATCAATTAATGGGTCTGTTTCGTACTGGCCGGATGATATTTTAGCAATGGAATCGGTATAAAGTTTATAGTAGTGCTCGGTTAGATTCATGTTTTCTTACATAAAAAAGTCGCAGGCTTAAAACCTGCGACCTCGTAAAATTGTTGTCATCTCTACTGAAACGCGTACAGGCGGGGAGAAATCTACCTTTAGATCTCTCGGCTTCGCTGCTCTCCGCTCGAGATGACGGATTATGTTTTTTATGCCAACAAAGTTTTCCAGCTTACTGCCGAACCGATAATGTTTCCTAAATCGGCAATGGCTACACGCTCTTGCTCCATGCTATCGCGGTGGCGGATGGTAACCGTATTGTCTTCTAAACTTTGGTGATCAACCGTAATACAGAAAGGTGTACCCACGGCATCCTGACGGCGGTAACGTTTACCAATGGCATCTTTCTCCTCATAAATGCAGTTGAAATCAAATTTCAGCTCATCCATAATTTCACGTGCTTTTTCTGGCAAACCATCTTTTTTGGTTAAAGGGAAAACGGCTACTTTATAAGGCGCTAAAGCAGGGTGTAAACGTAATAAAGTACGGCTATCCTGTTTGTCTTCGGTGCTTAAATCCTGTTCTTCAAAAGCATTGATCATCGTTAATAAGAACATGCGGTCTAAACCGATCGAAGTTTCAATTACATACGGTACATAATTGCCATAAGGTTTTCCTTCTTCGTTTAAATCGTTGTCGAAATACTGCATTTTCTTACCAGAAAACTCCTGGTGTTGCGTTAAATCGAAATCGGTACGGCTATGGATACCCTCAACTTCTTTAAATCCGAACGGGAATTCGAACTCGATATCGGTAGCGGCATTGGCATAGTGCGCCAGTTTCACGTGGTCGTGGTAACGGTATTTTTCAGGAGCGGTACCTAATGCCTTGTGCCATTTTAACCGTGCATCTTTCCAATACTCGAACCATTTTTTATCTTCACCCGGGCGAACAAAAAATTGCATTTCCATTTGCTCAAACTCACGCATACGCATAATAAACTGACGGGCAATTACCTCATTTCTGAAAGCCTTACCAATCTGCGCAATACCAAAAGGAATTTTCATCCTTCCCGATTTTTGAACATTTAAAAAGTTTACAAAAATACCCTGCGCTGTTTCAGGGCGAAGATAAACTTCATCACTTCCTTCTGCCATTGCACCAAACTGCGTACTGAACATCAGGTTAAACTGGCGTACATCTGTCCAGTTTGAAGTTTTAGAAATCGGACAGATTACCTTATAATCAACAATTAAATCTTTTAACTGTGCTAAGTTTTCAGATTTCAGGGCCAGGTTCATTTCTACCTCCAGCACCAATCCTTTTTTTACAAATCTCCAGCTGGCTTCCTCAACAAAAGGATATTTTGTATGGTCTAAAATGGTAGCCTCATCTTTAAAAGTCGGCACCCAGCTTGCCTGGCCTTCATCACTTAAGCCTAATATCTCTTGTTGAAATTCCTCAAATTTAGCTTTATTTTCTGCACTGAAATTAGCCAGTTCCGAATATAATTCATCAATTTTATTCTCTAATAACTGATCGGCACGGTAACGTTTTTTAGAGTCTTTATTATCGATCATCGGGTCGTTAAAGCCGTCAACGTGTCCGCTGGCTTTCCATACCTTTGGGTGCATAAAAATTGCAGAGTCGATTCCTACAATGTTTTCATGCATCTGTACCATGGCTTTCCACCAGTAGGTTTTAATGTTGTTTTTTAATTCGGCACCCAATTGGCCGTAATCGTAAACAGCACTTAAGCCATCATATATTTCGCTGCTCTGGAATACAAAACCGTATTCTTTGGCGTGTGATATTACATTTTTAAATTGTTCGTCGTTATTCTTTTGAGCCATAATGCAGCAAAGATAATAAAAAGGTGGAGGGTTTAAAGGGATAAGGCTGAAGGTTTTTGATCAAGCTAAATGTAGTAGGAGTTGGTTTGTTGGTAAATTGTACATGATTAATAACCTCTTGAACAATTAACGGATTAACATTCCATTTTACATCTTCCATCTTCCATTTTTTCCTACTTTTGAAGCATGAAATTTCATCACTTCCTATTCCTGGTTATTGTTGCAGTTTTTACCTCTTGCAAAGCAAAACAAAAAAGTCATCAATATATTCAGTTTAGCACTACCCAAGAATTATATCAGTTCTTAAAATGGTCGCCGGAAAATCGTTTCCCTTTAATTAGTGCACATCGGGGTGGCCCAATGCCTGGTTTTCCCGAAAACTGCATCGAAACTTTCGATAATGCCACCACTTATAATCTAGTAATTATCGAGTTTGATATTGCCTACAGTAAAGATTCGGTAATGGTGCTGATGCACGATGATAAACTCGACAGAACCTCTACAGGAAAGGGAGCAATTGGCAATTATACGTACGAAGAGTTAAAAGCGTTTGACCTGAAAGACAATGATGGTAAAGAAACGGCCTTTAAAATCCCTACCTTGGATAGCGTGTTAAGCTGGAGCAAAGGAAAAGTTTTGTTAACCATCGATTTAAAAAAAGGTGTTTCTTATGCCAAAGTGATTGAAAAAGTGAGGCAATATAAAGTAGAAAGCAACTCTATTATCATTACCTATACAGCAGATCAGGCAAAAGATGTACATCAGTTGGCACCGGAAATGATGATCTCAGCATCTGTTCAAAAAAAGGCCGAATTGAAACGCTTAAATAACCTGGGGATTCCCAATAATCGGATCGTTGCCTTTGTAGGCGTTTCTGCGCCAGATAAAGAATTGTATCAATATCTACATGCTAAAGGCATCACCACTATTTTAGGTACGATGGGAAATATCGATAAAAGTGCATTGGCCAGTCCTGCAAGAAATGTTTATTACCATCTGGTTAATAATGGCGCTGATATTTTATCGGGCGATAACCTGCCACAAGCATCAGAAGAATTGGATAAGTTTAGGTATAATAAAAAATTAAGTTCATCTCACATGAATTAAACACAGATAAAAAAGATGCGGTTTATCGACCTGCAATCTGGTGTTGATCTGTTCAAATCTGTGGCAAAAAACAAAAAATGAGTATTTCAGTTAAAAATCTTTCCAAACATTACGATAAGCAAAAAGCGGTAGACGACATTAGCTTTGAAGCCAGGCCTGGTCGTATTTTAGGTTTTCTTGGTCCGAACGGGGCGGGTAAATCGACCACCATGCGTATGCTTACGGGCTATTTGGAACCGAGCTCTGGCGAAGCTGAAATTTCTGGTAAAAGTATCCTTGCCGAACCGATTGAAGCCAAGAAACACATTGGTTATCTTCCCGAAAATACACCGCTTTACACCGATATGTATATAAAGGAGTTTTTAAACTTTGTAGGTCAAAGTTATAAACTCACAAATTTATCCCTGCGGATAGATGAAGTGATCAAAATGGTGGGTTTAAATCCAGAACAGCATAAAAAAATCGGGATGTTATCTAAAGGTTATCGCCAGCGGGTGGGTTTAGCTCAGGCGATTATCCATAATCCGGAAGTGCTGATTTTAGACGAACCCACATCAGGCTTGGATCCCAACCAACTGGTGGATATCAGGAAATTGATTAAAACATTGGGCACGGCTAAAACAGTGGTCATTTCTACACACATTATGCAGGAAGTGGAAGCCATTTGTGATGACATCATCATCATTAACAAAGGCAAGATTGTGGCCAATGATACACTCGAAGGTCTTAAAAAAGCACATCATCAACTACCATTAGAAGATATTTTCAGAAAACTTACCGCTTAACCACATGCTTAGCCTAAAAACCACGATTACTTTTATTGCTACTTTATTTTTAATACCCTTTGCATTGAAAGCCCAAAACAGCGCAAGTATCGATGTGGGTGCGGAAATAGGTCTGCCGTCAGGAAATTTTTCAGGTTTATCGGGGATAGGTACAGGTGCTTCTATAAAAGCTGCTTTTCCCATAACGGAAGATTTTGCCCTGACTGTAAATGGTGGCTTTATGAATTTTTTCGGCAAACGGAACCAAATTTTTAAAGTACAAGACCTTACTTATATCCCGGCAAAAGCAGGTTTAAAATATCAACTGGGCGAAAGTTTTTATGCAGAAGGCCAGTTGGGGGCAGCATTGCCTTTAAACAACGGACAAAAAACTGTATTTGTCTGGTCACCGGGTATTGGGAACCAGTTTAAATTATCCGGTGGGAATAAACTCGACCTTGGCATTAGATACGAAGCATGGACAGGCAAAAACGATCTTGTTGCCATCAATAAATCCAATACCAAAGGTTTTGTAGGGATAAGGTTTGCTTATGTGTTTGGCTTGTAATTGATGATAGTCATCAGCGTATTACCAAGCTAACCCCATATTCGCAGCAAGTCCGCATCAAGTCCGCGTTTTTGTGTTAAAATGCGGACTTGATGCGAATCGTTATTTCATATATAGTTACCTTGATGTTGGCTATTCTTCGCTTTGCTATCATGGTAATGATGCCGTTTATTCGGATTAAATTTCATTGATCCCCTTTTTGATTTTTTCGTCAAAACAATACAATAACCTGTTTGTTTTGAAATCATCACACCTTTTTGGAATAAAAATATTTAGCTGTATTTATCAGTAAATCAGTATTTTGTAATTCTGTTTCAGCCTTTTCTATTTTGTTTGTAACGTTTTTGGCATAAAGCTTGTCTATAAGAGCAAAATAATTAACGAACAATAATTTAAAAATCACATGAAAAAAGTATTACTTTCTTTATTAATGGTTGCAGGTTTAGGCTTTGCAGCTTCGGCTCAAACAGAAGGAGCGGTTCAAAAACTAAGCATTGGTGCTGAGTTTGGCTTACCAACAAAAAAGAATTCGAATTCATTAATCGTTGGTGGTTCATTACAGTATGAGCATCCGGTAGCAAAGTCATTAAGTTTAACTGGTTCTGCTGGTTATTTATCAGTAATGCTAACAGGCGACGTTAAAGATGCTTTTAAAGCGTTGGGGCTTCCTACAAGTGCAGGTGTTGTTCCTTTAAAAGCAGGTGCCAAATATTATTTTGGTGGTAATTTTTATGGTGCTGGTGAACTAGGTGCTGCAGTTAGTACTGAAACTGGTGGTAACACTTTATTTGCTGTTGCACCAACTTTAGGCGCGTCATTTTCTGTTGCTGATAAATCTAGTTTAGATTTCGGTTTACGTTATGAAAACTGGTCAGGTAACGGTGGTTCTACAGGCTTCATTGGCTTACGTGCTGCTTTTGCATTCGGTTTGTAATAATATCCATAATTTATTTTCAAAGCCTCCGAGAAATTGGGGACTTTGTTGTTTATAAACAATTTAAAATCTATGAGTTAATAAAATAATTTGGTAATTATTTTATTAACTATCAAATTAGTTTTTTATCATTGTAATGTTGTCTCCTTGTAGGGAAAACACGGAAACTAAAAAAACAATTCTCACACAACTCTCAAAAAAAAATCAGATGAAAACACTAGTATTATCTTTATTAACAGTTGCAGGTTTAGGCTTTGCAGCTTCAGCTCAAACAAACAAACCTGTAACTTTTGGTGTCAAGGCAGGTATAGCTTTTCCAAGCATGACCGTCTCATCGGGAAGTGCTTCTGTAAACTTCGATTCAAAAACATCTTTTTATGTTGGCGGTACGGTTGATTTTGCAGTGTCAGATATTATTTCTATCCAACCAGGTTTAACCTTTATTAATAAAGGAACAAAACTTAACGACAATAGCATATCGTTTGAAGAAGAGGAATTTGGAACGGATGAAGAAGCAACCCTAAATTTTAAATACCTCGAATTGCCTGTAAATGTAGTTGCAAATTTTAAGTTAGGCTCAGGTAAATTATTTGTAGGTGCCGGACCGTACTTTGCTTATGCATTAAGTGCAAACGGTAAAATTGGATCAGTAAAAGAAGATATTAAATTCGGCGAGAATGAGTCAGAATTTAAACGCAGCGATTTTGGGTTAAATTTTTTGGCCGGCTATCAGTTAAACAATGGTTTTAATATCCATGCGGGATACGGATTAGGTCTTAGCAGCATCTTAGATCAGGATGTATCGGAAGATATTACCTTTAAAAACAAGGTTTTCTCAGTTGGTGTAGGTTTTTCTTTCTAGAACTGAAAGAATAATAATAAAGGAGGCTGTATCATAAAGATCATTTCTCATCAGATTTTGTCATGTTGAGCTTGTCGAAATACATAAAGGTTATTTCATAAAGTCCTTCGACAGGCTCAGGATGACAAATCTATAATGATGATACAGCCCGCCTTTTAATACAAAAAATGCTTCGATCAATCTGAATATATATTCATACGCGATGAAAAACACAGCTCTACTTTTACTTGTCTTACCATTTAGTTTAACGGCTTATGCACAGCGGAAACCTTTACCAATAACAGTTAAAGCAGGTGTAACATTCCCAAAAATGATTACCAATAACGATGCTATTGCCTACGACGGTGGCGGAATAAGTGAGAATAGTGTTAATCCTTCATTTTATTTTGGTGCTACAGTAGATATAGCTTTAGGAAAAAGTGTAAGCTTTCAGCCTGGTTTTTCAGTGGTAGGGAAAGGAACCAGGGCATTATATTCCAGCTTTTCGCCCAATAATAACATATCAGGCAAAATTAACCTGTTGTATTTCGAAATTCCAGCCAATGCGGTTACTTATATTCCTGTAGGAAAAGATAGGTTGTTTTTTGGTTTAGGACCCTATATCGGCATTGCTTTATCAGGAACCGCTAAATATACTTATACAAATACGGATGTGGTAAGACCAGATAAGCAAAATATTAAATTCGGAGCTGATCAGGATTTTAAGCGCTTTGATTTTGGTGGAAACGCTTTAGCTGGTTATCAGCTCAATAATGGATTAAATGTACATGCCGGTATTAGCACAAGTTTGCTAAAAATTTCCAATTCTAAAGATACCTACCTGAAAGCTAAAAACCTGGTATATTCGATAGGGTTGGGCTTTTCTTTATAAGTACAGCTGGGATAGCCTTTAAGAATTTTTTCTAAACAGTACTTTCGATTTATAATGCATGTTTTAATCGATGTCCTTTTAATTTTGCAGGAATAAATGGTTAACTTCGGCGTTTTAATCGCACATGTACGCAGTTTTTAAACGCGAGTTATTCAGTTTCTTAAGTTCGATGGTTGCTTATATCACCATTGGCGTTTTTCTATTGGTTTCGGGTCTGTTACTTTGGTTTTTCCCCGATACTTCTATACTCGATTACGGATACGCCGAACTGGATGGCTTTTTCAGTCTGGTACCTTATCTTTTTATGTTTCTGATCCCGGCCATCACCATGCGGTCTTTCGCTGAAGAAAGAAGAGAAGGAACTTACGAACTTTTAATTACCAAACCCATCCGGATCTGGCAGATTATTGGTGCAAAATACCTGGCGAGTTTGGTTTTGGTACTTTTTGCCCTGATCCCAACCTTGATTTATTATTATAGCATTTCAAAACTTGGCTTTCCGGAAGGGAATATCGATTCGGGTGCTGTAATCGGTTCGTATACCGGTTTGTTTTTGTTGGGCGCAACTTTTACGTCCATCGGAATCTTTTCCTCGTCGTTAACCAAAAATCAGGTCATTGCCTTTGTCATCTGTGCTGCTTTATGTGCATTCTCCTTTCTGGGTTTCGATTATCTGAGTAAAATCAGCTTGTTGCAGGGAATTGAAAGCTCGATTACCAATTTAGGCATCAATGAACATTATATATCCCTCAGCCGTGGTGTTTTAGATACCCGCGACCTGCTTTATTTTATAACTTTTTCGGTGCTGTTTTTATGTTTTACCAAATTGATCATAGGAGGGAAACGGTAATGAAACAGAAGAATAAATGGATTAATTTTATCATCGTTATTGCCGCATTGTTTATTTTAAATATTGCTGGCCGGTATGTTTTTCACCGCTTTGATTTTACCGCTGATAAACGTTTTACACTGAGCGATAAAACAAAAAAGCTGTTGGTTAACAACCAAAAACCCGTCATCATTACTGTATTTTTGGATGGTGAGCTGCCTCCGGCATTTAAGCGTTTACAAGCTGCAGTTAGCGATATTTTGTCCGATTATAAAGCCTATGCCAAAGTCGAGGTGAAAATTGTTTTTGTGGATCCGATTGCAGGGTTGAATCAGGCTGATCAGGATACGGTAATTAATAACCTGTATGAGAAAGGAATTGAAGCGACCAATTTAAGTGTGAAGACAGAAGCCGGACTCACACAAAAGCTGGTTTTTCCGATGGCGATGATTGAGAGTGATGGCAAGCAATTGCCTGTTAAACTGTTTCAAAATTTAGATACCCGCGGGAGTTATGAAGACAATATTAACCGTTCTATAGAAAACCTGGAATATCTTTTCACATCGAGTTTAAAGAAGGTAATTACGGGCACCAACCCACGGATCGGCTTTTCCGAATCGAATGGAGAGCTGTCTGATTTGCAGCTTGCTGACGCCATACATACTTTATCTGATAGTTATTTAGTAGGCCGTATCGATTTAAACAGTATCGATAAGGAAGGTTTGGATAAATTGAAAATGTTGGTTATTGCCAAACCCAAAAAGGCTTTCACTGAAACGGAGAAGTACAAGATCAATTATTTTGTGATGAATGGTGGCCGTGTGCTATGGAGCATCGATCAGGTAAATGCCGAACTGGACAGTTTAGGGGGAAGAAGCGGTCAGATGGCCATCAATAAAAACCTGAATCTGGACGACATGCTTTTTATGTACGGTGCAAGGATTAATTACAACATCATTGCCGATCCTGCAAACAGTGCCGAAATCCCGGTTTCCACAGGAGTTGTGGGCGGGCAGAATCAGATGCAGCTAGTTCCATGGATTTATTATCCTGTTTTACTGCCAGATACCGCTCTGAGCGTGGTGAAAAAACTGGATGGGATAAAATCTGAGTTTCCCAGCACGGTTGATACCATTGGTGCACGGGGCGTGAAAAAATCGTACATTTTAAGTACATCTGCGTATAATAAAGTGTATAATGTACCTAAATTGTTTAGCTTGCAAATGGTTGGTGAGCAGTTGGATCCAAGATCTTTCCAAAGCAAGCCACAAAATGTGGGTTTGCTGTTAGAAGGGAACTTTCCGTCTGTTTTTGCAGGCAGGCCGTTGCCAGCCAACATCGCAAAGCCATATACGATGGAAAGTACCGGCAAAGCCGCTAAGATGATTGTAATAGGGGATGGTGATATATTTAAAAACCAGGTATCAGCGCAAAACGGAGCTCCTTTTCCACTGGGTTTTGATCGTTATTCGCAACGTACCTTTGGAAATAAGGCATTATTGCTCAATATCGTTGATTATTTTACCGACGATGACAACTTAATTACGCTCAGAAATAAGGAAGTGAAGATCAGATTATTGGATAAGGCCAAAATTAAGCTCGAAAAAACGAAGTGGCAGTTCATAAATGTTGTGGCCCCCTTGCTATTGTTAATATTCTTTGCGATTTTTCAACATTATTACCGCAAATACAAGTACGCTAAATAATTTTTATATTTTTGAAGAAGACTAAATGATATCATGAGATTTATTGTATCCACATCAACTCTATTAAAACACTTACAAACTGTAAATGGTGCATCAAGCAGCAGTACGGTTTTACCTATATTAGAAAATTTTCTTTTCGAAATTAAAGATGGAAACTTAACTATCTCGGCTACCGATTTGCAAACCAGCATGACCACTGCTTTGGCTGTAGAATCTAAGGAAGAAGGTAAAGTGGCTGTTCCATCGAAAATTTTATTAGATACCCTTAAAACTTTACCAGATCAACCTATTGCATTTAATATCGATGACAGTACTTTTGCGATCGAGATCAGTGCCGGCGATGGTAAATATAAATTGAGTGGCGAAAATGGTGATGATTTTCCGAAGATTCCAGTCGTAGAAAATGCTTCTTCAGTAAATTTACCGGCATCGGTTTTAACTGAAGCCATTACCAAAACCATTTTTGCAGTAAGTAATGACGAGCTTCGTCCGGCAATGACGGGTGTATTCTGTCAGTTATCTCCTCAGCACATTACCTTTGTGGCAACAGATGCACATAAATTGGTAAGGTACCGCCGTATGGATAGCAAAGCCGATAAAGCCACTTCATTTATTCTTCCTAAAAAGGCTTTAACATTGTTAAAAGCGGCTTTACCTTCTACAGATATCAATGTATCAGTAGATTACAATGCCACAAGTGCGTTTTTTAAGTTCGAAAATATCAATTTGGTGTGCCGTTTAATAGACGAGCGTTATCCAGATTATGAGGCGGTAATTCCAACAAATAACCCAAACAAATTAATTATTGATAGAAGTTTGTTCTTAAATACCCTTCGCCGGGTTGTTATTTTTGCGAATAAAACGACCCACCAGGTAAGGTTAAAAATTAGCGGTAGCGAATTGAATATCTCTTCTGAAGATTTAGATTTTGCAAACGAGGCACATGAGCGTTTGAGCTGTCAATACGATGGCGAAGATCTTGAAATCGGCTTTAATGCACGTTTTTTAATCGAAATGTTAAGCAACTTAAGCGGTGATGAAGTTACTTTAGAACTTTCTACCCCGAACAGGGCAGGTCTTTTGATCCCGCAAACCAATGATGAAAACGAAGATGTTTTAATGTTGGTGATGCCGGTAATGCTAAATAACAGTTATTAAAATCTACTATTGTTTTAGTTTTCATAGAACAATGGCTTGGTTTTTGACCAGGCCATTGTTGTTTAGCAACATAACCAAATATGAAAATCTATACTAACCTCTCAAAATCATCGCTACTATTTATTGTTTTGGTCACTATTGGAGTATCGTCCTGTAAAAAACACGACCCTGAGGAAATGGTTAATGGAGAGGCGAAGGTGAAAATTGTAAATGCCTCGCAAGCAGTAGCGGATCAGGATGTTTATTTAGACAATGAAAAACTTACCGCTACCGCTTTAGCTTTTGGCGAAACCAGTGAATATCTAAAAATACCTTCGGGAAACAGAAGTATTTCTTATACTGGCACAAATAGTACGAAGACCGGCACCTCCGTAAACTTTACACCTTCTATCACTTACACCACGTTTTTGGTTACCAATAAAAAAGGCGATATGGAAGTGGTGAGTTATGAGGATAATTTAAGCAATACGGAAACAAACAAAGCAAAAATTAAACTGATTAACCTCAGCCCCAGTTTTGTAACAGGTATAAATGTACTGGTACAAGGGGGGACGCAATTTGTTAACGGATTGGCTTTTAAAGAAGCCTCTACCTATTTTACCGTAGATACAGCATTTAATTTAAGATATACGGTGGTAGGTTCTGGTAGTGTGAAAACTATCGAAAGTACAGCTCTAGAAGCAGGAAAAATTTATACCATTTGGTTTAGTGGTGGAACAGCAGCAACGTTAACGGCGCATATCATTACCGATAATTAATTTCAACAATTCATATGCTTTCTGTTATCTTTACGTTTTATTAGCATCAGCGATTTATATGAAAAATACAGTATTGTTTGCCAAAATATTTCTCCTTTTTATATGTGCTTTTTTAATTAGCTCATGTATCAAAAACAATAATTTCATTAAAGGCGATGCTAAAATCCGTTTCTTTCAAGCTGCTTCGACTGATACTACACAAAATTTTTATTTAAACGGGATACAAATCGGAACTTCTGTAGCTTATAATACAAATACAAGTTACGTTGTTATACCAGGTGATTCTATTTTCAAAATCACAACCAAAAATATTAATAGTGGGGTAGATGCTACAGTATTGGCAGATCAAACCTTTAAAATCGGCCAGAATTATTCTGTTTTTTATCTTAAAGAAGCCATTGATAAGCCAGCTAAACTAAAGATCTATCAAGACGATGTAAAGCCAGATCTGGATTCGGCTAAACTTACTTTTTTAAACCTGGGTTACACGTTGAAATCTAGTGTGGTAATTACTGACAGTACAAATACGGCTAGCCCTACTGAATCTTCTATTGCTTACGGAGGAACTAAAACTTTTAAAGTGAAGGTAAATAAGGCTATGAAATTTGCCTTTAAACTGTCAACCCCTACTGCAACAAACCCGCCACCAGTGGTGGCCCGTTTAGATTCTTTAAGTATTAATAAAGGCAGGGTTTACCTGATATTATTAGACGGTGATAAAAAAGGTGAGCTTAAAAATAGGATAATCGCAACCAATTAATATTATTGCAATTGATTAGCACTTAATCCTTTTACTATTCATACTTTTGCCCAAAATCAGATCAATTGGAAATACTACAGCAGCTTTTAGATTTTATTCTTCATATCGACGTTCATTTAGCAGAAATTGTTAACGAATACCGTACCTGGACTTACCTCATTTTATTCCTGATCATCTTTGCCGAAACTGGTTTTGTGGTAACACCGTTTCTTCCAGGCGACTCTTTGCTTTTTGCAATGGGTGCTCTAATTGCTGGCGAACACGAAACGGGTTTAAATATCTGGATCATGCTGATCATTTTAATCGTAGCGGGAATTTTAGGAAATACCGTTAATTATAAACTGGGAAGTGTTTTAGGCGCAGGTGTATTTAAGGAGAAGAACAAGATTTTAAAGCTTAAATATTATCATCAGTCGCATGAGTTTTTTGAAAAACATGGCGGTAAAGCCATCATGTTGAGCAGATTCTTGCCTATTTTCAGAACCATAGCACCCTTTGTAGCCGGAATAGCTAAAATGCCTTTTGGCCGTTTTACGTATTACAATATCATCGGTGGTGTAGCCTGGATTTTTGCATTGTTAGTCGGCGGTTATCTGTTAGGACAGATTCCAGTGATCAAAAATAACTTCGAACTCGTAATTATCTTTATTGCAGTGGTCACTTTTGTCCCAGCTATTTGGGCGGCAGTAAGAAGTCGCTTTCAGCCTAAAAAAATCGAAGAAATTATTGAAGGTGATAAACCTAAAGGATAGTTAGAGCTCGCGACCGATAAGTGAACCATGCTGGTATTTCTTTTCGGTTTCAGTGTATTCTTTTTTCTCATATGGCAATAAATCGGTTTTGATCAGGTTTTTAAGCACTGGCTGGCCAGCATCCACCCATGCCGAATACCAGAAGGAGCCAATTTCTAATATCGCAGCGCGCATTTGTTTTTCTACCATGTTATTCATTTTATCATGGTAGGCTTTTGAATATGCCTTTGAGTACTGTTTAAGTACGCTATTGTTCCGTTCTGAAAAACTATATTTTTGGGCGGGAGGAAATGAAACATTCAATTCGGCTTCAAAAGTTAAAACAGTATCAACCAAACTGTGCGTGTGTTTAAGTATTTTCCAGGCCTCTTTAAGTGGATTTTCGATGTAATTGGCTTTGCCCACAACAAAGTTGTAATTGGTAGAAAATAATTCGGGTAAGCGGCTTTCCCAAAAGGCATGAATACCTACCTGGTTTGTAAGTTGCCCGTTATGATTTGATGTGGTATGTAGGGGAACATGTGCATCACCTATATAATGGCCGAGATCAGCAGAATATTTTAAGATTTTACAGAATCACCTGTTTTAAATGCCTTGGTCAAACTATAATAGGTGCGTACAATCTGCCATGGAACAATGCCATCGGCATTCAACTTTTTTTGACCGTATTTCGCTAAGGCATCATCCCATTTTTTGGGAATGCTATCGATATTTTGCTCATAATTTTCTACATCCAGATAATGCCGTGGCGCTTCTAGGGTATCGGCGTACCTTCGCTTATCGGGGTCTACAGCATGTTCTGTAATGTATTTGATGTTCTTTTTATAGAAAGTAATCATACCAGCGGGCAAAATAAAAACAGCAAGGTTGTTTATCCTTTGATGTGCAAAGAAGCCCCAGGAGGTACAAAGAAAAATTGGGATGATTAACGCGGTTAAAATCGTTAATCTTTTTATATACCTAAGATATGAAATTATCTTTAAATCCAATAGTGCTATTACATCAAGTAATTGCCTTAACCACAGATGACACAGATAAACACGGATCTTTATATTCTCCGCCTGAATGGCTGGGCAGCAGTTGTGCTTAGCCTATGTATCTGTGGTTAAATGATATTTATTGATGAGTTGGGCTTATCTTACAACATTGCTTTTGAAGGCATTAAAAACTAAGCATTTTCTAGTGTAGCGATATCAAGCTTTTTCATCTGCATTACTTTTTCCATCACTCTTTGGGCCCTTTCAGGCTCTGCCATCAGTTCACCCAGATTGGAAGGTACTATTTGCCATGAAAGGCCGAATTTATCTTTTAACCAACCACAAACGCTTTCTTCGCCACCATCTTTGGTAAAGGTGTCCCAGTAGTAATCAATTTCTTCCTGATTGTCGCAATTTACCATTAGCGAAATGGCTTCGTCGAACTTAAATTTTGGACCACCATTTAAGCCCATAAATTTATTTCCATTTAGTTCGAAGGTAACCACCATAGGGGTAACCTGTGTAATTTTAGCATCCTTAAAAACGCTGCAGTAATATTTTGCTGCTGCCTCGGCCTGTCCGTCGAACCAAAGGCATGTTACAATTGCTTTTGCCATTTTATATCAATTTTATGTTATCACAAGTTAGCCAGAATATTTAAGCGCTGTGGGGTATAAAAGAGACGATTTAAGGGGGTGGTTTTGACAATAATAAATAATTAAACACCGAATTGATTTAGATGATGATCGAGGTGTTTATAAAACATATTGTTCCATTCGGTTTTGGTTAATATGCCAAAAGAATGTGATTCTTTACCATCAAAATGGCTTTCGCCCAATTGCTGGCTTTGCTCGATGTATGCAATTAAACGGCCCTTTTCTTTTTCGAATGCTCTTTCGTCTTTAATGATGAAGGCAGGAGCGGTCTGGTTATTTTTAGGGTAGGGTTTTTCGTTTACCACTTTGTTTTTAACTAGCTTTTTAAGGATAAATTTCATTACTGTCCCTGGTTTTGGATGGATATCATCATAAACCAGTTCATAACTGACGTTGCAATGCGCCAGCATCTGGGCAACATTCATTTTGCCCCAAAGCTGGATAGTGGCAGGTGTAAGGTTGTCAATGCGTTCAATAATTTCTTTAGTTACTGCAACCTGGAAAATGTTCTTCATGGTTAATTTAAAATGATTTCTGGACGATAGACATTAAAAACTTCCGTTCCTATACTGTTCAATTTTTCGATAAGTGTTTCACAACCGTTTTCAATGACATGATTTCTTTCATTTTCGGTTATCGGTATCATCCACAAAACATTGATAGGACTACCTCTGTAATCATCGAGCGCAAATTTGGGAAGAACGTTTAGGTCTTTAACTAAAATTACAGCAGTGATTTTCGTATTCTTAAGTTCTTTAAATGTGACCGTGTGGCCATTGCCCAACCAGGTAATCCCTTTCCAGGGTATATCAGCCTGTCCGCTTATCCAGCCACCCAGTTTGTCGAGCTCGGTTTGCTGTAAGCCAGATTTTAATATTAAACCCAACTCAATCCTGTTTATTTGTTCGGGATTTTCGCTGTACATTTCAACCACGGGCATAGGAAGCAAAGAAAGTCCAACCGTAACAAATACATCGTTAAAATCTCCTGTTTTTAGAAATAGACCTTTTGGGGGCCATTCATTTCCATCAATAGCATAATATCTATCGCTATTGCCTAAAATTTCTACATAACTATTTAGTAGCTGCGGCTGTTTAATCTCAAACGGCGTTTGATCATTATCCCACAAACACCAATATTCTTGAGCACTTTTAACCCGATTTATCAATTCGGTAGTGGTTGTGAGTTCCCAACAGAATTCGCCATGATCTTTACAATCCCGGGCATATCCGCAAAAGTCGCCATTGCCCGACCAAGCGGGGATAATTGCTATTATCTCTCCCTTTTCCAATAATGCAGCACCATCTCCCTCTTCGAGCCACACAATTTCCAAATCTTCACTATTTAGTGGCGTTTGGCCTTGAGGATACTTGCAAAATGAGCTACTCAACATGGGAGGGATTCCCTTTTTAATCAGATCTGTTTCAATATTTACAGGTGCGGTTGTTAGGTTTCTGATCCAACAGCTTTTAACACCAAAACTAGTGTCTTTGTCGCCCCAAAGATAAAAGTAAGCAACTCTTTCGTCCTGTTCCACTATTGCTGTAATCGGACAGCCGGGACTGCGAAATTCTAAAAGAACTTCTGAAACTGGTATTTTTTCTTTTCCTGGTGAAAAAAGTTTTTTTAATAAACTCATTTTAATAATTAATCTTAATTCCTCAACATTTTAAATGAAAACCAGCCCAATAATGCAATGATCAAAGCCATTAATACCCAAAGCCAGGCTTTGTTTTCGAATAAAGGTTTTTCTGTTTTAATGGAATAAGCAGGATTTTGTTCTTCTTTACCAATGTTTACGCTGGTTAATTCAGCTGGGATTTTACTTTCAAATTTTTCAATTTCGTAGACCGGGCTTATCGCTTTTTCATTGCCATAATATAAAGCATATTCATCTTTTGGCTCATCAAATCGGACTATAATTTCATAAATATTTCCTTTTAACTGTAAGCCACTCAAATGTAATGGCTTATTGTCGTTATTTTGGATGGTTATTTTTAATCTTGAGGTAATGGTGTTTGCGAAATTGAATACCGGCCTTTCCAAAGAACTTATCGTACCCTCATAAAGGTCTGCATAATTGCACTGTATACCTTTGTCGGTTTTAAAACTATCAGTGGCATACTCAATTTTGATGGAACGGTAGAAATCGAAATCGCTTTGCGCATTTAAACTTAAATAAGATAAGGGAACAGGTTTTACTAAAGTTACATCAATAACAGTTTCCTTTTTAGACACATCGTTTTTAAGGTCGAAAGACTGGTATTTTACATCTTGGTAAGTTCCCTTAATGGTATCTGTTTTAGAAATTTTTGCTTCTAATAATTCAGGTTGAACAGGACTTTTTACCGCAAGTCTGAAATATTGATATTTAGCATCCGGGAAATTCAATGTGGTAAACTGGTAATCCGTATCGTTATTTTTGATCGAAAGAATCCTGTAGTCGGTAAAAATGGTAAACCACTCTTTGTTGTCGTTACTGCCTTCGAGATTTACTTTCCAGTCGAAATTTTCTTGCTTAAATGCAAGCTTGATCTGGTTAATTAAATTTATTTCTGGCGATTGAAAGGTATAATAATAACCGTTGGAATTGGCACTTTGATTAAGCTGTTTGAAGGCAATATCTTTATTTGTAACCTGATCGCCGCGTTGTTTCAACAGGTAAGGAACTTCCGTGGTATCTTTTCCATGGATGCCAAAAATCCTTAAGTCTTCGAAACCCGCATTTGCCTTTTTGTATAAATCATCTGGCAATACCATTTTATGCCAAATGGTATTCACGCCGGTTATGCTTCGCTTAAATTTAAACGAATTGGTTTGGGCATTTGCGATTGTAGCGCAAAGCAAAAGCAATGCAAAGAGCCTAATTTTCAACTTTAACATCATCAATAATTAAATGTTTGTATTTATTGTAAAGGAAAGATATGATGAGCAATAATACGCCGAGCGAAACAAAAACGATGGTTTTGGCGATGGTGCTTAAGGAATAAATGTCGTAAAAGAAAAGTTTGACCAATGTAATGCCGAACAGTATCATTGCGCCAATGCGTAAGTGTTTTTTGTTTTTAGCCAGCCCCATGCTAATGAGAAACAATGAAAAAATGCCCCATAAAATACTTAGTCCCAGTTTGTAACTGCCTGCCGAATGGGATAATTCTAAAATGTTAATCAGTTCGCTGCTGATGATCCACAATAAGGATAGATAAAGCAAATAATCGAACATGGTTTTGAAATCTTTTTTTAAGAGGCCCGAACGTTGCAATTGGTAACACTGAACAATGAGCAAAGCGAAAAAAGCAATTGCAACATACCTGATGCCAATATTAAATGAACCAATGATAAAATATTTATTTTCAGGAAATAAATAGGCATCTCTCAGTTCGCTTAAGTTGTAAAGTCCTAATGTTAGGAATGTAACGATAACCACGATATTAATAATAAGGTTAGCGACAGCAAGCTCACTGTTTTTTAGTTTTTTAATGTTGAGGTAGCTTAATATTGAAGCGAAAATCAGGGTATAGATGTAAATCCAGGCTGTTTTTAGATTATGATAATTGTAGTTGTATTCGTAAGTCGCGTAATCTTGTTTCTGATGCGGATTTAAGTTGAGTTTTGTAGAATCGACAAGATTATTAAAGTATTTGGTTATCTCTATTCTCAGCGAAAAATAAATCACCGCCAGCAGTATGGATGGAATGGCATAATTTAATATTTGGCGCATCCAAACCCACTCCGCAGGTTTTTCTGTTTGTTTTTTGCTAATGCTGAATATCCAGGCGAAGCAAGCGATGAAAATAACCGCGGTTAAGAAACCTACATTGATGATCGGTGTGATGGTTAAACCGAAGATAGGTAAATTGCTGTAATCAAACCAATCTTGAAGTAAACTGATGACTGCTAAAAATATTAAAGGGAAGGATAATTTTTCATAAATGGCGATGTTCTTCACTCTGCCCAAATAGAACAGCACAGCAGCCTCTACAACCCAGAAAATGGTTACCCATCCGCCATCTAACTGTACAGGCACAGCCATAGTAATAAAGGTGATTACCATAGCAAGGATGAGGTAAAACAGATTTTTATCTGCCAGGTTTTTCTTATAGATAATGAGGCATACCACAAAGTGAATTACGGCATTGGCCAATGTAAACAAACCTAACAGTTCAGCACTGTTTTTATTATCTGAAAGTATTAAAAAGCCTATTCCGTAGTAGATAAATGAATTTAAAAGTAAGATTACGACATCGCTAAAGCTAAAAACTTCTTTTTTACTTACTTTATAGGCTAAATTGGTGATGTAAAATGTGAGGAAGAATATGGTAGAAAATAATAATGCGATGCTGAAGTAATCGTTACTGCTGCTTAAATCTAAACGCCAGGCAGAAAAGATGATCCATGTTAAACCAAAAGATGCATAAAACAGGGGTTTCCAGTATTTTTTGAAACTGAGTATCAGAATGCCAATATTGATAATGGCCATATACGTAAACAGAACGCCAACCTTACCCGAGCCATCGCTCAGTAAAAAAGGGACGGCATAAGCACCTACCAAACCAATGTGGGCAATTACCTGTTTGTTGTAGTTTATGGCTGCCACAACAGTAAATGAGGTAAACACAACCATCAGGGCAAAAGCCAGTACCTGCGGAATTAAGGCATAAAAATCGTAGGCAGCATAAGTGATAAAATATAGGATGGCAATTGCCCCGCTAAGCAAAACAGCAGAGAAATTTTCATATTTGGCTTTAAGTTTTATGGCAAAGGCCATTAAACCAGCACCAACGGCATAACCCAATACAATTCTGGTTAATGGACTCACCATATCATGATCGATGGCATATTTAGCACCTATGCCCACACCGATGATTAAAATCAGGATGCCGATTTTACTGATCAGGTTTTCGCCGATAAATTTTTCGAAATCGGATTTAACCATGTTCTCGCGTTTAAATCGATCAGCGAAATTGGGTTGTGCAGGATTTACCGGGGCTGGTGGACGTACAGGAAGAGGCTGAGGTATAGCAGATTGTTGTACAACTGCAACTGGCGGTGTGTTTCTGGGTGGTGGTGCAATTATAGGTTCAGTGTTGCTTATCGGGGCCACTGGTGCTGAGCCTGGCGATTGCAGTGCTTTAACTTCGTTTCTTAAAGCTTGAATTTCGGCTTCAAAACCTTGCTGCCTGAGCAACAGGTTTTCGAGCTTAATTAAAAGCAGGTTTAGTTTTTCGGAATTATCCATTCTATATTAGGTAGTGCGTAATTTATTTTAATAAATATAGGAATGTATTTTAATAAGGAGATAAATATAATAAATGTGGTTTGTTGATTTTTTTAATTAATTTTTGCTCAGCTTACCACCCCTTGCCCCTCCTGGGATAGGAGGGGAGTAGGAAGTGCTATGGCGAGGTTGGTGTCTTTTGTTTCAGTTTCTGGTTCGAACCTTGAGCAGAAGGATATATGGAAAGTATTTTATACCCATAAATCAGCTCCCCTCCTTATTTTCAAGGAGGGGTGGGGGTGGTTTTTACAATGCTTCCTAATCTCCTCGCAAATCAATTCTTCTGATTCAAAAACTTCAGCGTTCTCAAATCTAATGACATGAATTCCTTTGGTATTTAAAAAGGCGGTTCGTTGTTCATCATAAATTTGTGCTGAATCATCATCATGGCTATTGCCATCTACCTCGATAGCTAATTTTTCCGATGGTCAGTAAAAATCCAGAATATAGTTTCCGACACTGTGTTGGCGTCTGAATTTTTTGCCATCAAGCCTTGAGTTTTGAAGGTATTTCCACATGGTTGCCTCAGCAGGAGTAAGATTGTTTCTTAGCTCTTTTCTATAATCCTTCAGGTATTTGACATTGTTGAGAACCATAACTCAATATAACTGTTTTTTAATTAATTTTTACTCAGCCTACCACCCCTTCCCCTCCTGGAATAGGAGGGAGTAGGAAGTGCTATGGCGAGGTTGGTGTCGTTTTCCAGTTTCTGGTTCGAACCTTGAGCAGAAGGATCTATGGAAAGTATTTTATATCCATAAATCAGCTCCCCTCCTTATTTTCAAGGAGGGGGATATCAGGTTGTACACTCCATTAAATAAATTAGTAAATTTATACCAAAATAATCTCCATGGAATTATCCTGCCCAGTATCAGCAGAAAGAGTAAATGAGAACGTAGTACGGATCATTGCTTTTATGGTTGCTTTGATCGCAATTGCATGTATTGTGTTTTCGGATTATTGGGCAATTGTTTTCCTGCTTTTTGATTTTGCCTTAAGGGCATTTACATCAGGTAAGTTTAGCTTGTTGAAATATATAGCCATTAAAATTTCTAATGCCCTTTCGCTTTCACCCAAAATGAAGGATCTTGCGCCAAAAAAGTTCGCGGCAACCTTAGGCTTTGGATTTTGCCTGTTGATTACCGCGACATTTTTATTTGATTTCGACACGCTTGCATTAGTGCTCACAGCAACGATGACTGTTTTTGCCCTTTTAGAAAGTTTATTTGCCGTTTGTGTAGGTTGTTATATCTATTCTTTTTTACAGGTTTTTACAAAGAAAAACTCAGCATAACTATTCCTTTAATGCCTCACGAACTTTAGGCGCAATTTTGCTGCCGAATAGCTCAATTGATTTCATCAAAGCGATGTGAGAAGGTCCACCTACGTCCATATGTGCGGAGAAACGTGTGAGTCCAAAGGTTTCCTGCATGGCTAAAATCTTTTCAACCGATTCGTCTACATCACCAATAATTAGCGCACCGTTACTGCTTCTGCCCGCATCGAACTGATTGCGCTGATAGGGTGCCCAACCTCTTGATTTGCCAATCCTGTTCATCTGGGCAGAATAAAGTGGATAGTAGTAATCTGCAACTTCACTGCTGTTTTCTCCAAATAAGGAATGCATATGAACGCCTACTTCAAATTTGTTCATATCATGCCCATAAGCTTCATAAACTTTTTTATAATAATCAAAAAGTGGTTTAAACTGTATCGGCTGACCTCCAATAATGGCAAACATTACAGGTAGTCCTAATCTGCCAGCGCGTTCTACCGATTCTGGCGTGCCACCAACAGCAACCCATATTTTTAAGTTATCGTTTACAGCCCTTGGTAATATTTCCTGGTTATTCAGTTCTGGTCTGAATTTGCCTTTCCAGCTGACTTTAGGTTCCTTGTTTATTTTAAGCAACAGTGCTAATTTTTCTTCGTAAAGTTCATCGTAATCCTGGAGGTTGTAACCAAATAAGGGAAATGATTCGATAAAACTTCCACGCCCGGCCATTAATTCGGCTCTTCCGTTCGAAATTAGATCTATCGTGGCAAAATTTTGGTACAGCTTAACCGGATCGGATGAGCTTAAAACCGAAACGGCACTGCTCAATTTAATGTTTTTGGTTACTGTAGCTGCAGCAGCCAGTATAATTTCAGGACTCGATACGGCATAATCAGGACGGTGGTGTTCGCCAATACCATAAAAATCTAAACCCACTTCGTCCATGAGTTTTATTTCTGCTATAATTTCCTGAAGTCTTTGCTGAGCGGGTTGGATTTCTCCTTTTGCATTGATCTGTAAATCGCCAAACATACCGATACCTAATTCCATAATGTTAAATAATTTTAACAAAGTTAATGGATAAGTAACAAGTGGTTTTTGATGTATGGTAAGAAAAGCCCTGAAAAGCAATAGTGATTAATCGGTCAGTTTGCCTAAAGCCTTGAAAATGGTTTCGAGTTCGTGATTGGGATAATCAAAATTAGTGGTGTCAATTTTAAACTTTTTACCATTCTGCAAAGTAATATTCATGAATTTGTACCTGTTGCGGCGAAATGGTATATCAGGAACAGCTTTAATCATTTTGATTTCATTCCATTTGAAAGTTCCCAATTTTAAGAATGTGATCTCAATTTCATCTGCTACAATGGCATATTCTTCTTGTTTCGCTATCAGGTTTTTAAAAAAGAATATTAGAAACACAGCCAGCATGAACATTGTAATTAATGTGGATTGGAGATAACTCAGATTGAAGATAAAAGTGAGATTAACTAGAAATAATGGGAATAAACCAAAAACATAAAGTAACGGGCCTAAATTACTATTGTCTTTTACTTTTATTAATTTAAGCATATCCCGAATTCTTAATTATTATTTCAAAGAAATCAATCCATTATAAACCCCATCAATTACTTTACTCATCCTGGGTATATCAAGGGTTTCCATAGTGTCGGTTTTTTGATGGTAATTTTTATTCCGATAAAAAGAGGTATCGGTGATCATCATGGCGTCATAACCAAATTTCCAGTAGTTTAAGTGATCTGAAAAATCGATGCCTGGTAGTTTTGGTGGGCCAGAAAAGGTTTTGGTGAGTATGCTTTTTGTAGCCTTAAAACTTTTTGAAAACTGACTTACAAATTCACCTGAACCAAATTTTTTAACAAGGGTAATGTAATTCCCTTTATTTCCATACTTTACAGATAGGATGCCTAAAGGGTAGGTTTGTGATTTTGGCTCATCCTTAAAGTAACCAATCATTTCGAGCGAAATCATTCCATATACCGTTGCATTAGATTCTTTTAACGATTTGGCATGAATATAACTGCCCATTAACTCCGTTCTGAAATAAGGTGGTTCTTCTAGTGTATAGGCCACGAGATCGATGCGGTAGTTTAGTTTCTTGCCTTTCAAAAGCCTTGATAATTCCAATAAGCCCACAATACCACTGGCATTATCGTCAGCACCTTCCTGGTCGCCGCAAACATCGTAATGTGCACCAACAATAATCCGCTTTTTATTTTCGGTACCGAATGAACAGATGATGTTTTTATAACTTTTTTGATCAAAAGTATATTCCTGAAAATAGACGCTGTCTGATGATTTTCTAAAGATTGTTTTGATGTAATCGGCAGTAATATCGAGCTGATCTATATTGCTGTGGTTACGGAATTTTGGCGTTTTGGTTAAGGTTTTTAGATAGGATTTGATCAGAACTGTATCTGATTGGGCAGAAACGCTACCATAGTTAAGAATCAGAAAGATGAGAAAGCTAATTAAGATTTTGAGTCTATTCATTGGTTAAAAACTTCAGAATGGGATTTGATTAATCCTTAGCCGAAGATAATATTTACAATTTAGTTTATGCTCATTACAACCTGAGTTTTTTAGGTGTATCCGTGTTAATTAAACCCTATTGGAGGGAAGAGCTTCCGATTCTTCAATCGGAACTCGTACCGAAAGCGGGACTATCGAATCCGATTAGCACTGATATTGCTTTCCAATCAATCTAAATTTGAACCATATAAGAAATATAAGGCCATATAAGTACGATAGTTATAGCATGAAAGGTTCTGATCCTGAATGTTCGGGACAGAATGACGGATCTAAGTTGAAAACTGCCAATTGTAAACTGAAAACTACTCAATTTTCTTGCCTTTCATCGCGGTCGAAATGGCGGCATCCATTACACGTTCGGCGAATGGACGGGTAAATTCATTCAGTTCATCTGCTTTTTTCAAAATCGTATCTTTTTCCTGAGTAGCCAAAGCTGTTTTTAGTGCCTCAATATGTCCCACGGTTTCTGCAATTTCAGTTTCAGATAAATGTGCTGCATGTTTTTTGATAAAACCTTCAGCTGTGTAAACCAATTGTTCACCTTCGCTTCTTGCCTCGATCAGCATACGTTGTTCTACGTCACTTTTGGCATGGGTAATACTGTCGATCAACATTTTCTCTACCGTATCGTCGCTCAAGCCATAGCTAGGGGTAATCTCAATCTCTTGTTTAACACCTGAGCGCAATTCAATGGCCTGAACGGTTAAAATTCCATCTGCATTTAGTAAAAAGTTGATGTCTACTTTTGGTAAACCAGCAGGCATAGCAGGAATGCCCCTTAAGTCGAACTCAGCCAGTTTCCTGTTTTCTTTCACTAAATCGCGTTCGCCCTGGTAAACAGAGATTTTCATATTTACCTGTCCGTCTATCGAAGTGGTATATTGGCGACCAGCTTTAGTTGGTACTTTACTGTTTCTGGCGATAATTACATCCATTAAACCGCCCATGGTCTCGATACCTAAAGAGAGGGGTGTAACATCCAACAATAAGATATCAGAACGGTTCCCAGCTAAAACATCAGCCTGGATGGCCGCGCCAAGGGCTACCACTTCATCAGGATTGATATTGTCTTGTGGTTTTTTGCCAAAGAAGTTCTCAACAGCTTGTTTTACAAAAGGAGTACGGGTAGAACCACCCACTAAAATGACTTCGTCGATATCGCTGGCCGATAAATCGGCATCTTTTAAAGCATTTTTACAGGCGGTGATGGTTTCTTCAACTTTTGAAGAAATTAACTGTTCAAAAGTCTGTTTATCAAGCGTACACCAGATTTCTCCAACCTGTTCGTTGTATAAATTTTGGGTTGATAAGGCTTTTTTAGCAGCCTCGGCCTGTAAACGCAAGGTTTGCATCAAAATATTATGCTGTGCAACTACGGCTATGTCAAGATTGTTTTTCTCCAGCCAATAGTTTAGAATGGCGCGGTCGAAATCATCGCCACCTAAATACGTATTTCCGTTGGTGGCCAACACTTCAAAAATTCCGTTCTGAATCTGCAATATAGACACATCAAATGTGCCTCCGCCTAAATCGTAAACAGCAATGGTTTTTTGTTGGGAAGGATCTAAACCTATTCCATAAGCCAAACTGGCTGCGGTTGGTTCATTTACAATACGCATTACATCCAAACCTGCCAGTTTTCCTGCATCTCTGGTGGCCTGGCGCTGGCTGTCGTTAAAGTAGGCCGGAACAGTAATAACCGCCCTGTTAACCGGAGTTTTTAAGGCGTGTTCTGCCCTGGCTTTAAGTTCTTTTAAAATTTCTGCTGATAACTCGATAGGGGTATAAAAACGATCGCCCGCATGGATTTTAACCAGGGCATCGCTATCATCATCGATAATTTTGTAAGAGAAAATATCCTTATGTTCGGCAACATCTTTATAAGAGCGGCCAAGTAATCTTTTTACCGAAAAAATGGTGTTGGAAGGGTCTGTGGTTAAAAACTCTTTTGCTTCGTTACCCACAATGGCTTCGTTCTGACTATTAAAATATACCACAGATGGTACTAATATTCCTTTACCTGCATCGTTAATTACCTGCGGATTTTTATCAGGATTGATAAATGCCACCAGGCTATTGGTAGTGCCTAAATCTATTCCAACTATAATTTCTTCCTTCTGAAACGAACCTGTAGCAAGGTTAATCGATATTTTTGCCATGGGCACAAAAGTAAGCAAATGTTGTACTAAAATTGTTGAAATGTTGTAAAGTTGAAATGTTAAAGAGATTAAAATTGATTTCTATCTAGTAAGGTCAATTTTAGGAAATGAAGGGTTCGGTCATTCTTGGGTTGCAGCAGTCCTGCTGTCCCTCCTGCCGATTGAAGGATCGGCAGGAGGGACAGCAGGTTTATTTAACATGGGGTTTGTGCCTCAGATAAAATTTACTCCGGATCCCAGACTAAAAACGATAAATTTTATCTTCTTTAAACCACTATATCTTCGGACCTCCGAGTTCGGACTCCAAACTATTTCCTGTTCTTCTCCTCAATCCAAAGACTCATATATTTTATACTTTGTGCGGTATGGTGGTTCAAAATCTGTCCGAAAAAGTTATTTTGCCGGTGTGCAGTTAAATCTGCAGCCAATCTTTCCACTTTTGTGATGAATGGTTCTGCAAAGTATTTGGCCGAATATCTTTGATTGATGATTTGAATGCCATTCTGTTGTGCAATTTTCCAGGCATTTTTATCCTGATAAAGTTTTGCAGCTTCATCGGTAAAGAGATCCAAATCGTCTTCAATACTGCCGTTCCAATTTAAATTGCCTTTCATGGCTTCGGCACCGATAGATGTGGTAACCGATGGAGTACCCACCTGCATGGCATCGATAAATTTACCTTTAACACCCGCACCAAATTGAATTGGGGCAAGCAGTAGGCGGTGTTTAGCAATGGTCTCTCTGGCATCTAATGCTCTTCCTTTGATCAGGAACTTTTCGCCTTTGTTATCCAGTTGCAAAACTTTTTGAGATGGATAAGCACCATAAATGTTTAACCTTGCCTCCGGCAGCTTTTTCCTCAGTGTTGGCCATATCTTGGTTTTTAAAACTTGTACGGTATTCCAATTGGGTTCGTGCAGGAAATTGCCAATAAAAATAAAATCTTTACGATCATCAAAAGGAATCCAGTTTTCTATAGTATCCGGTTCAATTTCCGCTTCAAGAAAAGGCAGGTAATAAATCAATGAAGAATCAATTTTGAATTGTGTTTTCAAAATATCCATCTCTGCTTCCGAAATGATTAAGGATAAATCACAACGTAAAATTGAGGCAATTTCTCTTTTTGCCGTATTTGAAAATAAATCCAAAGCTTGTTTTTTCTTGTCGCTCTGTTGGCGGGCACTCCGCAGGCAATGTAAATCTTCGGTATCCAAAAGCCTAAGTGCATGGGGGCATTCTTGCTGAACACGCCATGCGTACTGTTCCTCAACCATAAAACGGTCGAACAGTACAATATCCGGATTTAATTCCTTTATAAACGTGTTGAAACTTTCGTCGTTTAGTTTGATTTCTTGCTCTACTACATCAGTTCCACTAAAATCATAACTGAAATCACTTTTTGAAGCTGCTGATGCAAAGATGATCTGATAACCTCTAGCTAAAAATAAATCAACCAGTTGGATCATCCTCGTTCCTGCTGCCGATGAAGTGGGTTCGGGCCAAACAAATCCAATAATTAACAATTTCTTAGCAGTAATATTCATTTACCTGCAAAATAAGCTCTTTTTTTTGGCTCCCGCAGATAAATGTGATTTTCGGTGATTAAAACCTAAAATCTGCGATAATCTTTTAAATCAGCGGGAGATATTAAACGTATCTTAAATATTTCTAATTTTGCAGCTCAATTACAAAGCACACATGTTAGGATTAAAATTATTGACAGACCCACGTTGGGCAAATATTGCGGAATCGAATTTGGAAGAAATTTTATCTGACCATGCCTGGTGCGAACAAAAAGCGGCAACCAATGCCATTACATTAATCACTCAAAATTCTGAACATCAGGATCTGGTAGATGAATTAACGGCTATAGCCATTGAAGAGATGCAACACTTTCAGATGGTAATTGAAATTATAAAAAAACGGGGCTATACTTTAAGTCGCGAGCGTAAAGATGATTACGTTGGCCGTTTGGCAAAATTTAGCAAAAAGGACGGAAGCCGGAACATGGCTTTTATTGATCGGCTTTTATTTGCCGCAATGATCGAAGCCAGAAGCTGTGAACGTTTCAGGGTACTGTCATTAAACATCAAAGATCAGGAGTTGGCTAAATTTTATCACGAACTGATGGTGTCAGAAGCGGGGCATTATACTACTTTCTTGAATTTTGCCCGGAAATACAGTACGGATGTTGATGTGGATAAACGCTGGAAAGAATGGTTGGATTTTGAAGGGGAATTGATCCAGAGTTTCGGAAAAAAAGAAGCGATACACGGGTAACCCCTAAATCTCCCAAAGGGGAGTGTCGGAGTTTTTTATTGCTTTATCTTCTGACTTTCAGCTCCTTGACTTTTGGACTTGTAAATATTCCACAACCAAATTACAATATCCTGATAGCTATCGATTCCTTTTTTCTGGTTGTTCAGTTTTAAAAAGTTATCGAAAGCAGCATCCATATAACCGAACATATCGCCATTGTATTTACGCCAAAATTCCTTTTCTGTTTTAAAATCGGCTAAAACCTGGGGCAGGAGTTTTAAGTAAAGTAATTTATAATCGTCGGGAGATTTCATTCTGATCTCAAATAAAATATACCGCAACATTTCATAATTGGCAGAATATTGGTAATTCACGTCGGGACTATTGCTTGCGGTGAGATAGCCCAAAAGATTAGCCTCATCTTCGTAAGCAATGCCGAGCTGGTGCCCGATTTCATGGCAGCTCACATAAGGTTTTACAAAATCAGGCAGATTCATATTCATATTGGCCTCACCCGAAAGTGGCGCATAATAACCTTCGATCCCAATTTTACTAATCATCCATGAATTTAAGACCGATTTTAAACAAGGATTCTGATACCTGAACAACTGATTCTTTTGTTCAATAAACGCATAAGCAGCTGCCGATTTTGTTTCCAATTCATTGACGGTATAAGCAGGGATTTTGCCTTGTTTCAATTTTAGCGCATTGGTTTTTTTGATGTAATAGTCGCCAAGAACGACTAATTCTTTAACACTATATTTTTCATTACCTATGCCCAGTTCTTCGCTAACACTTGGCCGACTGTAATTTAGGCCCCATACCATCTTAAAAATAATATAGAGGATTAAGAAGAAGTTTAAAACTTGTAGTGGAACAACAATCCTGTCTTTTCTTTTTAGTGATTTTCGCCGTTTATAAAACGTGAAAATTTTATAGAGTACAAAGCCAATTAGTAGCGCATAAATGATGTCGCCGATTGCAAAAGGGAAAATGGACGATATAAATCTTAACGCTGAAGAGATGTATGGATAAAAACCTGTTGAATAATATTTTTGGATAAAAGTAGGGTAAAAACCACAGAGGTAAATAAAAACCGCTAAAGAAATGATTATTGAAGACCTAATGAACTGTTTTTTTTGTGTGCTCATTTATCTAATGGCCGTAAAATAATTAAATATAACAAATCTATCTGGCAAAAGTTAAGCGCTTTCCGATCTGATCCGTCGTGAATTTACCATTTTGATAAGCCAAATTACCTGAAACAAAGGTATGTGTAATGCTGGCCTGGAAAGTATCTCCATCAAATGGGCTCCAGCCGCATTTATAGAAATTATTCAGCTTGGTTACTTTCCAGGAGTCTTTCAGATCTACCAGAACTAAATCTGCCCAGTACCCTTCGCGGATGAAACCACGTTTTTCGATATCAAAACAGATGGCCAGGTTATGAGCGATTTTTTCTGCAATTTTCTCCAAAGATATTTTACCCTGTAAATGCATTTCTAATAATGCTGGCAAAGCATGTTGAACTAAAGGTCCACCAGATGGAGCCTGCGCATAAGGTTGCTGCTTTTCTGCTAATGTATGTGGCGCATGATCTGTTGCAATCACATCAATATAATTTTCCAGAACACCTTTAAGCACACCTTTTTGGTCATCTTCCGTTTTTACCGCAGGATTCCACTTAATGAAATTTCCTTTCGAGGCATAATCTTTATCGTTAAACCAAAGGTGATGCACGCAAGCTTCCGCAGTAATTTTTTTATCTTTTAATGGGGTGATATTATCGAATAGAGCAATTTCTTTCGCGGTAGAAATATGTAAGATGTGCAAACGGGTTTGATAAGTTTTTGCCAGTTCGACAGCAAGTGAAGATGATTTATAACAAGCCTCTGCGCTACGAATTAGTGGGTGCATTTCAATCGTGAGGTCTTCTCCGTATTTAGCTTTAAATTCGGCAAGGTTATGGCGGATAGTGGCTTCATCTTCACAATGGGTAGCTACCAATATTGGTGCTTTGCTAAAAATGTTTTCTAACGTTTTTTCGTTATCAACCAGCATATTCCCTGTTGATGAGCCCATAAAAACCTTAATTCCGCAAACGTTTTTAGGATCGGTTTTTAAAACTTCTTCAATATTATCGTTACTGGCCCCCATGTAAAAGGAGTAATTTGCCAATGAGGTTTGCGCTGCGATTTCATACTTATCGGCCAACAAACTTTGTGTTAAAGTATTGGGAACAGTATTGGGCATTTCCATAAAAGAGGTAATCCCTCCAGCTACAGCGGCCATACTTTCGGTAAAAATATCGGCTTTATGAGTTAAACCCGGCTCGCGGAAATGTACCTGATCATCAATCATTCCCGGTAAAAGATATTGCCCCTCTGCGTTAATTTCTTTCGCATCTGGTGCTGATAGATTTTGACCGATTTTGGCGATTAATCCATCTTTTATCAATACATCAGCAACAATTTTTTGTCCTTCGTTTACAATTGTAGCGGCTTTTATCAGGTAAGTATTCATGGTTCAAAGGTAAAAATAGATTTGAGAAGTTAGATGTGAGATTTGAGAAAATTATGGCTGTATTTGATGGGTAAAAGGGTGATTTTCCAGAGGATTTCATCGTTTTATACGTCTGGTAATTTTTAGACTCGAGACTGAAGACTCCGAACTCTGGACTAAATTTGAGCCTTTTCGGCTCAAATAAACTATCTTTGTGCGCTATGGCAAAATCGTTCGAAGAATTTAAGTTAAACAGGCAAATTTTAAATGCAGTTGCCGATGCAGGTTATACCGTTGCCACACCGATACAGGAAAAAGCAATTGCACCAGTACTATCCGGGCAGGATATTTTTGGTATTGCCGAAACTGGTACAGGGAAAACCGCGGCTTTTGTTTTGCCGATTTTAATGCAGTTGAAATATGCTCAGGGCGATAACCCAAGAGCTTTAATTTTATCTCCAACCCGCGAACTGGCAATGCAGATTGCGGAGCAGGTAAAATTATTTTCTACCTATACCGATTTACGCTCTTTAGTGATTTTTGGGGGGATTGGTCCGAAAACGCAGAAAGAACAAATTGCTAAAGGTGTTGACATTTTGATCGCCACGCCTGGAAGGTTCCTGGATCTATATTTAGCTGGGGATATCAATACACAAAGTTTAAAGTTTTTGGTGCTGGATGAAGCCGATAAAATGATGGATATGGGCTTTATTGGCTCTATTCATAGGATTTTGGAAATTGTTCCACGCAAACGCCAGAATTTATTGTTCTCGGCAACGATGAGCGAGCTGGTACAGAAAATTGCAGGCGATTTCTTAAATAATCCTTTGGTAATTGAAGCGTCGGCGCAAGCTACACCTGCGGCCAATGTAACACAGGCCTTATATTACGTTCCCAATTTTAAAACTAAAATTAACCTGCTTCAACATTTGTTGAAGAATGATGAGGCTTTTAACCGCCTGATTATTTTCTGTAAAACCAAAACGGTTGCCGATAATATTTACAGTTTTATTGAACGTAGATATGGCGCGGAAAATGTTCGTGTAATCCATGCCAATAAGGGACAGAATACCAGAATTAATTCCATTAATAGTTTCAAAGAAGGTAACATTAGGGTGTTGGTGGCCACCGATGTGGCGAGCAGGGGGATTGATGTGAGTGATGTAAGCCATGTAATCAACTTCGATGTGCCCATCATTGTCGAAGATTATGTGCACAGGATTGGCCGTACCGGTAGGGCATTTGCCAAAGGGGATGCGATTACTTTTGCAACGGAAGCCGAAAAATATTATATCCGCAAAATCGAAAAACTGATCCGCCAGTATATTCCTGTTGCCGAAATTCCTGAAGGAGTTTTTATTGATGAGACCCCTTACGAAGAACGCCAGCACATTGCAAAGGAAATCGATATGCAGAAACGTAAGGAAGACCCTGATTTTAAAGGTGCTTTCCACGAGAAAAAACATGCGGCGGCCATAGAGAAAAAGGTTAGGGAAAAGGCAAAAGAAAAAGCAGGCAAGCAGATAAAGAGTTTTAAAAAAGGTAAAAAATTCGACAAGAAAAAGTAATGAAGCTTAGGATTACGCCTTTAAATATTGTTAGCGCTATTGGTTTGGGCTTGGTAGTGGTAAATCTCGTTTCGGAGAAAAGCACAGCACCACGACATGTAAATATGAATGGTTTTTACCTTCTTATTTTGGGTTGCCTGATTCTGGTAACCTTTATTACGGATATGATTTTTCGCTTCACATTGAAGGACATTAAAAGGATTTGGATAGTGGAATTGATATTTGTTGTTATTGCGGCTGTTTTGATGCTTATACTCCAAAAAGTAGCGTAATAAAACCGTAAAAATATCTGCACGGTACTTAATCTATCTAGTCAACTCATCTCTGTAATCAAATTAAATAAGCATCTTTGCATCCGGAAAAATTAACCGATAAATCTGTGTAATCTTTTTATCGGTGTAATCAATTTTAAAAATGAGAAAAGCAGAAATAAAAATAACCGTTGAGTTAGACGATAATAATATGCCAGAGAACATTCTTTGGGAAAGTACCGATGCACAAACAACGGATAAAGTTCCGGTGAAATCTATGATCCTGGCACTTTGGGACCACAATTATAAAAATTCAATGCGTATCGATCTGTGGACAAAAGATATGCCTGTGGATGAAATGAAACGTTTCTTCTACGAAACCCTGCAGACTATGGGTGATAGCTTTTTAAAAGCCACAAACGAAACTTTAATTGTAGAAGATCTACGCGATTATTGTGCCCACTTTGCTGATAAAATGGGGATTATTGAGGGGCAATAGTAGACTGGTGCATTAGTCATTAGTCATTAGTCATTAGTCATTAGTCATTAGTCATTAGTCATTAGTCATTAAAAAATGCCAGACAAGTTAGCTATAAACTATTAACCATTGCCTATCAGCCATTAACACAATTAACCAATTCAAACAGTTAACCGATTAACCAAAATAAAAGATGTTAGTATTAAATAAATTCAGGGCTTGGTTAGGCATTTTGTTATGCGTTATCGCGGGTTTCTGCCCAATTTTAAAAGTGCCGATTAAAGGCAACTGGAACTTGTATCAATCTGATGCGCGTTTGTTTCTAATTACCTATGCAATTATTGCCATCTCTGTATTATTTCTCTTTATCAGAAAAGTTGGTGCTTTTAAGTTTATGGGTTACGTAATGGCCATCTGGTATGTTTTAGCAGTTGTTGCAGTTTATTTCACTGCAAACAATTATACCAAATATGGTTTTGCCAATAAATTGATCGGAAAAGTTGTGCATTTCCAATGGGGATGGATTGTACTTTTGGTAGGCATAATATTTATGCTTTTCAGCGTTAAACGCGGCGAAAAAATTACAGCTTAAGCCTTTTCATGTAGCTGCGAGGTTAATTTGGTAACCTCATAACCTTTAGCTTTACATCTGGCCACAATTTCATCATGGGTTTTCTTCGGCATTGTCTGATTACGGCTCATGATGAACAAAAACTTATGATCGGGGTGACCTACCACCACATAAGAATAATCGTCAGCCAGTTCGATGATCCAATAATCAACCTTTATCGGCCAGATAAACTGCGCCTGTAATTCACCTTTATCTCCTTCATCTGAGGGGAACATTTTAGAATTTCTTGAATAAACTTTATTGTCGCCTGGTTTTTTATAGGTAGTAAAAACATTGTAATATCCATCTTTATTCAAGGTGTATTTAGTGGTTGTTTCCCTGCTGCCTTTATCAAAAATTGTAGGGATAGAATATAGCGAATACCAGGTGCCCGAATATTTTTTTAAGTCTAATTTGGCCACTGGAACATTTTTTTCCATGGGCAAATAGGTTAAAAGAACAAGCAGGAGTGAGCAGATCGTTTTCATAATATCTTAGGTTTGATATTATTTACGGATTTGAATCTAGCTTGGTTTTATAAATGTTAATCTATTGTAAAATAATCATCAGTATCTTCCTCCAACGGGATATAAATTCTTTCCCATTCATTCCCGTCAACAATTTCCCAGGTATGCCCTTCTCCTGCAGTATCATTGGCAATAAGCACAATTCCTGGTTCGATCATAAAAGTTTCGCCATTACTCACGGTAAACTTAAGTTTACCCTTAAGCGTAATGACATACTGCCTTCTTGGTGCAGGGTGGGGGATTTTCTCTAAAGTTGATACATCTGTTTGCGCAAAAAAGTAATTTGCATTAATGTGTTGACGGATGGGGATTGTACCCGTTTCAAATGTACATTTATCGTCTTCGGTATTAATTAAACGGATTGCTTTAAGGTAATTATTTGGTGCTCCGGCTTGATCTGTATTCATCTGCTAAAAAAAAAATATAGTTTTAAAATTTTAATTCTGTTTGTCCTTTTTGCGATACTTCACGCTCATGTTGAAGTAACCATTGTTTGCGCCATAAACCACCCGCATACCCCACCAGTTTACCATTGCTGCCAATTACCCTATGACAGGGAACTACAATGGCGATATCGTTTTTTCCGTTTGCCGAAGCAATTGCCCTGATGGCCAATGGATGATGTGCTGAAAATTTGGCGTATGAAGTGGTTTCGCCAAAAGGTATCGTCAATAAATTTTTCCAAACCTCCTGCTGAAATTCCGTTCCTTTTTGTTTCATGGGGAAATCGAAAACCTTTAGTCTGCCTTCAAAATAATCCTGTAATTGCCGTGCTACATCTATCGTAAGCTGGTTTTCAGGCATATCTGCAATATCTTTTTCGGCAAAAGTAACGGCATACACAAATTCATCCTCAGCAAGGATGGTTATTTTGCCAACTGGCGACTCTATAGCTGATGCGTAATCCATGTTTTCTGTGACTTCCGTGCTTCCGTGGCTAATTTCTCCTGCGTTTATTCTAAAACAAAATTACAACAATACAACAATTTAAATGCGCAATATTTATCAATAAAAGTATATTTGCGGTTATGCAATTGGCCAAAGAGGTTAAATATTTAATTCACAAGGAAGTATTGTTAGAGTGGCGCTCCAAGTATACCATTAACGGTGTATTGCTTTATGTGGTTTCTACCATTTTTACCTGTTACCTGTCTTTTGTGAGTCTTGGCGATAAATTAACATGGAACGCTTTATTTTGGATTATCATGCTTTTTGCTTCTATCAATGGCGTATCGAAAAGCTTTTTACAGGAAACAAAGGGTCAACAGTTGTACAGTTATATTTTAGCCAGTCCGGCTGCGGTTTTAATTTCTAAAACAGTTTACAATATCCTTTTAATGTTGGTGCTGACCACGATTGCTTTAGGTTTTTATACTCTGGTTTTCGATTCCTTTACCCCACCAGATTTGGTGATGTATTATATTGCGGTGGTATTGGGCAGCATCAGTTTTTCTACCGTATTTACCATGGTTTCGGCCATTGCGAGCAAAGCAGGGAATGGAGGGATGTTGATGGCCATTTTGAGCTTTCCGATTATTATTCCGGTATTAATCTTATTAATTAAACTGGCTAAAAATGCGGTTGATGGCCTGCCATGGGAGAATAGTTACGATGAAATAGCGATGTTACTGGTGGTGAATGTACTCATGGTGGCAACCTCTTTATTGTTATTTCCTTACCTTTGGAGGGATTAATTAATGATTGAATGAGAGAATGTAGAGTAAGATTCACTAATTCACTCAATCAAAACTCGATAATTAAAATAATAAAATGAGTAATTGAATTGAATGATTGAATAGAGTTTAACATTCACTAATTCACTCAATCAAAACTCTATAATTAAAATAATAAAATGAGTAATTGAATTGAATGATGGAATGGAGTTTAACATTCACTAATTCAATCATTCAAAACTCAATAATTAAATATACGTATGAATAAAACTTGGTGGAAAATTTTAGGTTCAGTTTTGGTGATTTATACTGCGATTGCCGGTTTATTGCTTGGCGTACCCCATTTACCAATATTGAACGAAACAATCCGTAATCTGTATTTCCATGTTCCGATGTGGTTTGCCATGATTGTACTCTTTTCGATCTCTGTATTTTACAGCATTAAATCGTTAAGCACTAAAAGTGAAATCGACGACATCAAAGCAGTGGAAAGCGTTAATGCAGGGATCATTTTTGGTATTTTGGGTTTAATTACCGGTGCCATTTGGGCAAAATATACATGGGGACAATTCTGGAGTTTCGATCCCAAACAGAATTTTGCTGCTATTTCGATTTTGTTGTACTTTGCTTATCTGATTCTCCGTAATGCGATTGATGAAGAACAGAAAAGAGCCAAAATTTCGGCCATTTATAATATTTTCGCCTTTCCGATGATGGTAGTATTGCTTTTTGTACTGCCCCGTTTAAAAGATTCATTACACCCAGGTAATGGTGGTAACCCCGGTTTTAACAGTTACGATTTAGATAGCCGCATGCGTATGGTATTTTACCCTGCCTGTTTAGGTTGGATATTAATCGGTTACTGGGTATACACCATCCGTTTCAGAATACGTACTATTGAAAACAAACAACAACATAACTAAGATGAAGAAGATATTTTTCTCCCTAATATTAATGATGGCCACCATGCAGTTATTTGCACAGGATAATGGCGTAGAAATGGCTGATAGCCTTCGTAGCAACGGGAAAATTTACGTTGTGGTAATCTGTATTGTAATTATCCTGGTAGGCTTGCTTGCCTATCTTTTCTCCATCGATAAAAGATTGAAGAAAATCGAAAAAGAAAACCATATCGAAAAATAGTTTGAAATGGACCGTCTACATCGAGGTCCGGATTTATTTTTTATAAAGTGATCAAATATTTTGATCACTTTTTTTATGCGCTGTATTTTGATTAATTTATTGCGATTTTCGTAATTTAGGAGGTGTTTGTGTGTTGCTTTTAATGAGTGTTGTAATAAAATGCCTTTGTGGATATTTTTTTTGTAATTTTTTTTAGGTCTGGAAAGTTAAAATAAAACCTATAAAAATAGTCGTTTTAATCTGCCTGATTAGGAAAGATATCTATGTTTAAATGCGTTTAAGCTAGTTTTTGTACGGTTACCCCTAATCGGTATAAAGCCTGTTTCGAGTCTAAAATAGAGTGGTGTTTGCTTTACACTAAGTCTTTTTGCATTTGGATATGTGCGGTTTTTTTAGGCAATTTTGCACCGAAAACTTATTCAATATAAAAAATAAATAATGGCTAATCTAGCAGACGAGAACAAGTTCTTTGCAGATGTTTGTAAAAACTTTGACAGTGCGGCTCAATTCACCAATCATCCTGAGGGTTTATTGAACCAGATTAAAACATGTAATAGTGTATATCGTTTCCAGTTCCCAATCCGCCGCGGAAACGGTTTTGAAGTAATCGACGCTTGGCGTGTAGAACACTCTCACCACATGAGCCCTACAAAGGGTGGTATCCGTTACAGCGAAATGGTTAACGAAGATGAAGTAATGGCGCTTGCAGCCCTAATGACTTACAAATGTGCCATTGTTAATGTTCCATTTGGTGGTGCGAAAGGTGGTATCAAAATCAACACCAAACAATACAGTGTTGCCGAATTGGAAACCATCACCCGCCGTTATACTACAGAATTAATTAAGAAAAATTTTATCGGTCCCGGTATCGATGTTCCTGCTCCAGATTATGGATCTGGCGAACGCGAAATGAGCTGGATTGCCGATACCTATATGACCATGAATCCTGGCCAGTTAGATGCCCTGGGTTGCGTAACGGGTAAACCTATTGCCTTACATGGTATCCGTGGTCGTAAAGAGGCTACAGGCCGGGGTGTGGCTTATGCCGTACGCGAATGTGTTGACGTGGCAGAAGATATGGCTAAAATCGGTTTTAAAGCTGGTTTAGGCGATAAAAGAGTGATCGTACAAGGTTTAGGTAATGTGGGTTACCATTCTGCCAAGTTCTTAGCTGAGTTTGGTGCTACAATTGTTGGTCTTTGTGAATTCGAAGGAGCTATTTATAACGCCAACGGATTAAATGTTGACGAGGTTTTTGCACACCGTAAAAATACAGGTTCAATCTTGGGTTTCCCAGGTGCTACCAGCTTCAAAAATTCGATGGAAGGTTTAGAGCAGGATTGCGATATCATCGTGCCTGCAGCTTTGGAAAACCAGTTTACTGAGCTTAACATCCGCAACATTAAAGCGAAAATTATTGCTGAAGGAGCAAACGGTCCAACTACGCCGGAGGCTGAAGCAATTTTCACTGAAATGGGTGGTATTATCATTCCTGATATGTACTGTAATGCAGGTGGTGTAACGGTTTCTTATTTCGAATGGTTGAAAAATCTTTCTCACGTGGCTTTCGGCCGTATGGAGAACCGTTATGCGGCCAATTCAAACGCCAATCTGATCAATACTTTAGAAAACCTAACCGGTAAAACAATCCTTCCTGAACACCGTTTAATGATTGTTAAAGGTGCTTCAGAAATGGAACTGGTAAACTCTGGTTTGGAAGATACCATGATCCATTCTTATCACGAAATCCGCGAAACGTTGATGAACAAACCAGCAACCCAAACCCTAAGAACGGCTGCTTTTGTAAATTCAATCGATAAAATTGCGGTTTCTTATATGAACTTAGGTGTTTGGCCATAACCAATTTATATGCCATCCTGAGCTCGTCGAAGGAGCATAAATATAAGCCTTGCAGGATTTAAAACTGCAAGGCTTTTTTTTGAAAATGAATGTTCTGTTTTTCATAGGAGTGGCTTAGTCCTGCTGTTCCTATGCGGACGTAAAGATGGGACCGTTCCATAAGAGGTAGATACAAAGGGCGGGTACCGAATCCATGTTTGGTGGCTCACCAAACAAGTGAAATATCAGGTTAGATAAGCTACCAGTACAGCAAATAATATAGTCTGCGTAAATCATTTTCAATCTGCGGGAAAACCCTTACTTGTTTATCGAAATATCCAATGACGATTTCAAATTTAACTGACTTTGTAAGCCATTTCTAAATGCTTTTAAAAGCTGGATCAGGGCATTGGCATCCTTATTTAAAAATAATAATTCTGATTCCAGTTTGATTTTATTTTTTCCTATGCTTTTTGCTTTGATCTCCAGTTGGCTAAAGCTGCGTAAATTCTCAGTGATAAACGGTATCGACATTTGCTTGAACATTTTTTCAAAATCGACCTTAAAATAAAAGAAATCTTCAGATGATATCCTTTTTGGATCTGGTTTAATGCTTTGCATAGTACTTAACTGAACATTGCCATTATTACCTTTAAAATAGGTCTGATACAACGGAATCATCATTCTGCTGATTTTTCCCGTCGATTGATCTAAAAAGTCTAACGATTTAAGATAATCGCTTACTTCCCGGTCATCGGCACTTATATTAATAGATATTGAAGGGATCTTGCGGTCTTTAAGTATTTTTTTCTCCACCCGTTCAAAATCATCATTGTATTCGTAACCTACAATCGTATCTACCTGGGTAATGGTGTTCGTCCATTCGAAATCGACGTAATCTTTGTAAAACTTTAAAAAATTATATTTTGATAGGAAAGAAGTGCTTCCAGTTTGATTTTTTTGTTTTAAATCCGTCTTATATTTTGCGTTTAACCACATGTTTACCGTGTTTTCGGGATTTAAGGCCCGGTGCTGTGGCTGAGTTGCCGGCTCGATCAATTTATTGATAAACTCATTGCGGAAACTGATTTTCCCATCGGTAAAATTAATCTTACTTAGGTTTTCAGCATTTTGAAAAGATACATGGTCTGAAAGATTTCTAAGGTTGCTAAACTTACTGTCGCCAATTTTGACCATGTTTTTCAAGCTTAGTATTTCCGTCAGAATCGTTTTGACTGATTCTCTTTGTGGAGAATAAGCTAAGGCGACGGTTGTTTTATTATATAGAACATTGATGGTCGAATCTTGAGATTGAAAGAAATGATCATCCTTTTTAATTAACTTTAAAGGCGCATTTTTTGAGATAAAACGGATAAATGCTAAACTATCTGCGATTTCAAAACTCGAATAAAATGTTGTTTTAGCCTTTCCCTTTAAACTATAGATATAAATGTTTGCTGGAATTTTCAAGCCAGTATTTAAATCGTCTACCTTTTCCTTAATCCCTTTTTTATCCGTATCCGAATATTGCCCCGGATGTTTTAGATAACTAAGCGCAAGTGTTTTGTACAGCTCATCAACATTTATTTTAAGGACCGAATTCACGGATACAGGTATCGATATATTATTCGCCTGCATCTGCCTGAACTTGAAAAAGCCGAAATAACAAATCAGCAGCAATATGACTATCGCTGCTGTTATTTTTAAAAATTTCTTCATAGAGATTGGTTCATTTGTTCACTGGTCAATAGTTCATTGGTACTACTGTTGATTAATCGGCTCAAAGCGTTCAACTTACCAGTCCTTCGACTCCGCTCAGGGTGACACATCGAGAGAGTATACGCTAACTCAGGACTAAAAACTGCTGACTTTGGACTGATCAATCGGTTAACTGAAGCAGAACGCTAATCGCCCAGCGCTAAACCAATTCATTTGCTCATTAGCCATTCGTTCATTGCTAATTGATTATTGGTCATTGCAACATTACAACCTTTCAACTACTTTGCAGCATTCTCAATTAAGGAGAACAAGTATTTTAATGCATTTTCATGTCCGTTTGGAATTTCGGCACTGATGTCTGCCGAAATCAATCTGCCTTTGATCGGGTTCGATTTCATGTAAACATTGCCCATTTTTTCTAAAGTACTGTTAAACTTCTTCGCTGTTTCCTCACCGCCAATCTCCGAATCTGGCACTTTGCCCACCAGGTTTTTAGCATTGAACAAAAAGCTGAAGTTATTCTTACTCAGCAGATCTTTGTGTAATTTGCTTAATTTATTGCTGCTGTATTGATTGTTGCTGATCCCTTGCATTTCGGTTAGCGAATTGCCAAAAAATACAATACCATCTTTAATCATAAAATAGATATCGATCGGGCTTTTCTTTTCTTCGATTTTGTAAATATTGTTGTTTACGGATACAAAGTTTTTGTTGATGCCGTATTTAATCACTTTGTTGATCAACCGTGTATCTTCAGATGAGAACATGAAAAGGAAATCGGGCAAAGTTTCTTTTTTAGTTTTTGTTACCTCTTTTTGTTTGTAATCATCATCATATTCGTAGGTGGTGTAGGTAACGTCTTTGGTGTTTAATCCGTTAATTACAAATAGGGCATCGCCCTTAACAACCTTACTTACTGCCTCTTCATCCAATAAAAGTGAAAGTAGATCGGCACCAAGGTCAATTTCCTCATCCATTTTAGCACCTAAAAAAGAGCCATAGGTTTGTTTCATTAATTTAGGGAATTCTTCCAGGTAAGCTTTGGTATCAATCGAATAACTCATAAAACCAAGTGCTTTTTCGCTGTTTACATAATTCAGGAATTTTTTGTTCAATTTCCTGTTCATGATTTTTTTATAAGCATCTGCTTGTTCCTGAGCCAGTTCTAAGCCTGTTGAAATACGGAAACTTTTGTTATCCATAAAAAGTTTGGCGTTTAAGCTGCCATAACCTTTCATCAGTCCTGCTTTACCATAGGTGCCAAATTCGGGTGCTATTGAGTTATAAACATCTTGCAGACTCGATACCCAAAGTTCTGCTATGGCCTTGTTATCTAAACTTGCGGTATAAGATTTGTTATTCTCGATCGATTCATAAGTGCCATTAAAAATCTGGTCGGACTGAACGGTCATCCAGGTAAAAGCCAATCTTTTTTTCTTGGCATTCTGCTCGATCAGTTCTTTTTGGTATTCCTGGTAATGTTTTTCATCGCCAGCCGGATTGTAATTTGCCGCATCTGCAACATCGCCCGAAACATAAGCCATAGCACTGTCTCTTACCACATCATCAGCCATATCGGGTGCAGTTTGCTCATCAATAAAACCATCAGTTACCGGCTTTTTCTTTTTAATAGTGGTAGATTTTTTAAGCGTTTTACCTTTGGTAGATTTCTTTGTTGTTTTTTTCTTTTTAGCAATGGTTTTGCCCTTTTTATACGGTTTTACTTTGGTGGGCTGATCAATTTCCTCCGGGTAAGCAACTGTTGCAACCGAATCTACAACAACGGCAGTGCTATCAACAGCTATCGCATCATCATTTTGGAATCTGATATCTTTAATTCCATAACGTGCTGATTTAACTGAGTCGGCGAAGAAAGAACCTTTAATGCTTCCGGTTACAAAATAAAGCATGTTATTGTTCCACTTGATAATACTCGTGCTATCAGGTAGAACCATGGTACGGATATCGCCTTGCTGGGTAAACTTTTTTTCTTTGTTTTCTATCAAATCCTCAAATTTCCTGGCATCTTTTATTGGGATCAAGAAACAGTTATAGGTAATACTATCGCTCAACTGATTAAAGTAATACATGTTTTTCTCCAGATTGATCCCAAAGTCTTCAATACTGGAGAAATTTTTATCAAGGGATTTCGAAGTTTCGGTCAGTAATTTCTTGCCGACAAAAGATTCGTTAAAATCTTTCACAAACATGAGTTTAAAAACATTGTCACCTTTAATGGTGGCGACAGTGAAAGCATTTGCAGGTATTTTTTTAACCAGATCTTGCGCCTTTGCCAGGTTAAATGATAAGAAAAGAGAGATTGCAATTAGAATTTTTTTCATTGGTATAAATTTATTTAGATAGTTGTATAGTGTTCGATACGTTAATTTTCCCGTTAATTAAATCCATGATGCTGCTTTTTAACATCACTGCTTTTTTGGATTTCGATACGTTTGATGCCGGATTGGTGCTACTTGTTACAAGTGATTCGAAACGGTAGATGCTGGTATAGGTTGCGCCGGTAAAAACCGCCTTATCTTTTGCCTTCAATTTATTGAATTCGGTTTTGGCCGTACCAACAGCCTGATATTTCCGGTTAAAGGTCTTTGTTGCCTTGTTATATGCATAAGAAGAAGTGTTGGTAGCCTTGATTTTTTGCTTGGCAAGGATGTTTTTGGTGATATTGTTAATATTAGAAACATCTTTAAAAGAAAAACTGATGGTGGCAATATAATTAGTAAAATCGCTGCTGCTTTTTACGTTCGATATGCCTTCCGATTTCTTTAAATAGGCCACTGCTTCATTCAACTCTTGCTGGATTTTCTGCTTACTGGGTACTTTATAGCCCTGAACGCTATCCAACAGCATTACCGAGGCTACCTTGGTTTTACTTTGGCTTAAGTTTATGGTAAGTACAACATCACCGGTGCCATCGTTTTTCATCGAAATTTCTTCAATTACTTCAAAGCAGGAGCTTAAAATGGGGATCAATACAATAAATAACAAAAGCTTATAAAACTGTTTCAAGTTCATGTTAATCGGGTTTATGTTTTACTGTGGGAAGTAAAAAAAGGAATGATGGTCTGATAGGCCAAACTTAATAATTTCAGTCCGAAATTTTAAACGATTTAAGTTATTCCTTAAGATCAGTTATAAATAGTAGCCCTGGTTGAAAATATTTTTCACCAAAAATCAGATAATTGTCAATATAAAGACAAGAAAAATGTAAAAGAATGCTTGCTAAGCCTATTTTTCTATCTTTGTTGCCAGCTTTTACAATACGTATAACCATGAAGAAAAGTGCAATCATTGGATTAATTACCATCGCAATTTCCGTAGGGATTTTATTTAGCTTAAACGCGAATACCGATACCTATTCTAATTTCAAACAGGCCGCTACTTCTAACAAAGAAGAGCATGTTATGGGCTATTGGGAAAAATCAAAAGGCACTTATTATGATGCGGTAAAAGACGCCAATCATTTTTCATTCCACATGAAAGATGAAAAAGGAGAACTGAGAGAGGTGATTTACGCAGGCACCAAGCCACAGGATTTTGAAAAATCTGAAAAATTGGTTCTTATCGGTAAAATGGATAAGGACAAATTCTACGCATCAAAAATTTTAATGAAGTGCCCTTCTAAATATAATGATAACCTGGTAGAGGTTAATAAAGATGGCAAAGTCGAAATAAGTAAAGACGGCGAGAAAAAAATATAACTAATTTATTTAATGGATATTCAATTTGTAGGCGAACACCTGTTACCAGGTAAAATCGGACAGTTTTTTATTGTTCTGGCATTTAGTGCATCATTACTATCAACCATATCGTATTTTTTTGCCAGTCGCGATAAAAATTTAGAAGAAAAATCCTGGAGAAACTTAGGACGTATTGGATACCTGGTTAATTTTGCCAGTATTATCGGTATTGGCGCGATCTTATTCTACCTGGTGTTGGGCCATTATTTTGAATACTATTATGTTCAATCCCACTCATCAAAACAACTTCCTGTATACTATATTATATCTGCATTTTGGGAAGGGCAGGAAGGTAGTTTTTGGCTTTGGGCTTTCTGGCAATCATTTCTCGGCGCATTGTTGATTTGGAAAGCCAAATCATGGGAAAGTCCGGTAATGACAGTTGTGGCTTTCTCGCAGGTATTTTTAACCTCAATGCTTTTGGGCGTAGAAATTTTTGGAGGACGGATCGGAAGCTCTCCATTTATCCTGTTAAGAGATGCGATGGATTTAAAAGCCCAGGCACCTGTGGTTTTTGCCAATCCTGAAAATTACAAAAACTACCTTAAGTTTATAACCGATGGTAAAGGATTAAACCCATTGTTACAAAACTATTGGATGGTGATTCACCCGCCAACTTTATTTTTGGGTTTTGCCAGTATGGTGGTCCCATTTGCATACGGAATTGCTGGTTTATGGCAAAAAAGATATAAAGAATGGATTAAGCCTGCTATGCCATGGACGCTTTTTGCGGTGATGGTTTTAGGTACGGGTATTATTATGGGCTCGTTTTGGGCATACGAAGCGCTAAACTTTGGCGGTTTCTGGGCCTGGGATCCTGTTGAAAATGCATCGTTAATACCATGGTTAACCTTAATTGGCGCCGTACACGTAATGATTGCCTATAAAAATACCGGTCATGCTTATTTTACAGCCATTGCATTGGTGTTTTTAAGTTTCTTATTGGTGCTCTATGCGTCGTTTTTGACCAGAAGCGGAATTTTAGGTGATACCTCAGTGCACTCATTTACCGATATGGGTATGTTTGGTCACCTGATCTTATACAATGTGGTATTTGCTGTTTTAGCAGTTGTATTGATTGTGGTAAGGTGGAAAGAGTTACCGATTACCACTAAAGATGAAGAAACCTATTCGCGCGAATTTTGGATGTTTATTGGTGCGTTGGTAGTAACTATTGCCTGTATCCAGGTGATTTTCTCTACATCGGTTCCGGTATTTAATAAAGCATTTGGAACTAAATTTACCCCGCCGATTGATGCGGTAAAATATTATAATCAATGGCAGGCACCATTTGCAGTATTAATTACCTTGATTTCAGGGTTTTCACAATATTTAAAATACAAAAGAACAGATCCACGGAAGTTTTATAGCAGTTTGATCTCTGCGATTTTATTTTCAATCGTGTTAACAGCTGGTTTGGTGTATGTAGCTGAGATTTACACCAACACCATGTATGTGCTGATTACTTTCAGTTGTTTATTTGCGGTACTTTCTAATGCAGCAGTATTGTATCAGGCTTTTGGTGGCAAAGCAAAATTAGCGGGCTCAGCAATAGCGCACATTGGTTTTGCTTTTCTGATCTTAGGCGCATTAATTTCGGCAGCTACGAATAAACCGATATCCATCAATGCGAACAAATTTATTCCGGTACAAGGTTTCGAAAAGACAGAGAAGCCGGGAGAAAACATCATGTTATACAAAAACGAACCTAAGAAAATGGGTAAGTATACTGTAACCTATGTAGCCGATACCACAGTAGCACCGAATACTATTTATACCCTTAATTTTAAAGTTTTAGATAAAGAAGGTAAGGTTAAAGAAGATTTTAACCTGCATCCGCATATTCAGGCAAATGAAAAAATGGGCTTAATTGCTTCTCCTGATACCAAACACTATTTAACATACGATGTATATACCCACATCACCAGTGCTGCAGTTAAACAGGAATCGCACGATGATCATGAAGGTCATTCGGATGATGAAAATTATAAAGCACCACGCATTGTTAAGGTTTCGGTAGGGGATACCATTCATACCTCAAGTGGAATTATTACGGTTAAAGATTTAAACAGAAAACCTGTAGCAAAAGATTTAGTATTAGGTCAGGGTGATTATGCTGTTGGTTTGCCACTGGAGATTAATGCTGCTGGTAAAATTTACAACACAGAGCCTATCTTTTTAATAAAGGGTAACAATACATTCGATTTTGCACGTAAAATAGATGAGTTGGACTTGAAATTCCGTTTCTCCAGAGTTTTACCTGATGAGAAAAAAGTTGAGCTTCAGATTTTTGAGAAACCTCAACAAGCCAAAGATTGGGTGGTTTTCAAGGCGATCGAATTTCCTTTCATCAATTTATACTGGGCGGGTACCATTGTAATGGTTGTTGGTTTCTTACTTTCAATTTTCAGAAGAAGAAAAGAAGCCAAAGGCGCGTAATAGCATGAAGATCGTTTTATTAGGTTCGGGGAATGTGGCCACACACTTAGCCAAGGCTTTAAAGGCTAAAGGCGAAGATATCGTGCAGGTGTATAGCCCAAATCTAAACAACGCAAAACTATTGGCCGATTTGATTGCAGCCGAAGCAGTGGACGATCTGGATGATCTTAAACAAAACGCTGATTTATACATCATCTCAGTAAAGGACGATGCGATTGAAACTGTTGCTCAATCACTAAAAGAGGTTACTGGTTTGGTGGTACATACTTCTGGTACTACGGATATCAATACTTTATCTTCAGCGGTAAAAAAGGCAGGTGTTTTTTATCCATTGCAAACTTTTTCTAAAACCAAAGATATTTCATTTGAGAATATTCCGCTTTGTATCGAAGCGAGTGACGGAGATCAACTGGCTATTTTGAGCGCTCTTGCAGCTAAAATAAGCCGGCAGGTGTATGAGTTGGATGGAGAGAAAAGAAAAGTACTACATCTTGCTGCGGTATTTGCCTGTAATTTTCCAAATCACCTTTATGCTTTAGCAAATAAAATTTTAAACCAGAATGGTTTGGATTTTGAAATCATCAGGCCTTTAATTGCCGAAACGGCAGATAAGGTAATGGATAACCTACCTGAAAATGTGCAGACTGGGCCAGCAGTACGGGCTGATGAAAGCACTTTAAATAAGCATTTGAGCATGTTAACAACGATGCCCGAATTGCAGAACATATATCAAACTTTGAGCAATAGCATAAAATTAACGCTGAAATAGCATAATTACGGCTTTTGCTTATTACTTTTGCAAAATAATATGAGCATTTTTAAACTAAAAATAAATTTTGAAGAGGCAGATCACGAATCTATTGAATTGCCAATAGCAGCCGGCGAATCTGTTTTAGATGTTTGTCTGGATAACGGAATCGAATTACAGCACAACTGTGGTGGGGTTTGTGGTTGCAGTACCTGCCATGTGTACGTAACAAAGGGCATGGATAATATCGAAGAGATCTCTGATAAAGAAGAAGATTTTATTGATAGAGCTGTCCGTCCCAAAATTACTTCCCGCTTAGGCTGCCAGTGTGTAGTGATAAACGGTGATATCGAAGTAACCATTCCGGATCAGTCTGACTTTATGGGACACTAGGTTTAGTCCTGAGTCCAAAGTCTTTAGTCGGGAGTCTAAAACCTTCCAACATTAAAACATTTCAACCTTACAACAACAAAACAACATGAACAACGATAAATTTGCTTTACCCTTTTACTGGAACGATTATGAAGATATTGCAATGTCTTTATATGAGAAATTTGGCGATGATTTTTCAGAAGCCAAAATCTACCGTATCCGCTTCACCGAACTTTTAGAATGGGTGCTATCATTGCCTAATTTTAAAGGAACGCGCGAAGAAAGCAGCGAAGGCCATTTAGAGCAAATTCAATCTGCCTGGGTGTACGAGTGGAGAGATAATCAGTAATAGTCCTGAGTTCGGAGTCCTCAGTCTTGAGTCAGCTCCAAACGCTTACCCCTAAAACGCTATTGCAAGATGTTTTTACAGCAGTTAAAAGAGATCACCACTTTCATTTTTGATGTAGACGGTGTGCTTACCGATGGATCGGTTCAGGTTACTGATAATGGTCAATCACTGCGCACTTTTAACATTAAAGATGGTTATGCCATGCAATTGGCTGTTAAGAGGGGATACAATGTCTGTATCATATCAGGCGGTGATGGTATTGCCATGGGGAAGCGCTTTTTCAATTTGGGCGTTACCGATGTTTTCCTTGGAACAGGCGATAAGGTCGCCATTTTTAATCAATACCTTCAGGATAAAAAGATTACGGCAGCAGAAGTGCTTTACATGGGCGACGACATTCCTGATCTCAAAGTAATGAAACTTGTTGGGCTTCCAACGTGCCCGGCAGATGCCGTTGAAGAAATAAAAGCGATATCAACATTCGTCTCTCCTTACAATGGTGGTAAAACTGCTGTTCGCGATATTATCGAAAAGGTAATGAAAGTGCAGGGGAGATGGCATGATGAAAATCCAAACGCTTCCGATTCTGGGAAATAGGTTCATTCGTTCATTAGTCATTTGTTCATTCGTAACTGAAAACTGTTCACTGCCAATTGTAAATTAGTTCATTGGTCATTTGTTTATTGGTACTGCAATTGTCAACTGTCAGTTGTTCATTACTGTTTTCCACAATTATCCTTCCTATCAATTGTTATCCTGAGGGATAATATATTTTATAAAATCAATATAAATGACAGGAGATAATGTTGGTAAATCGCTTCAAAGTATCGTCATTGCGAGAAGGAACGACGAAGCAATCTTTCATGTTTGGTAACCCAGCGATAAAGATTGCTTCGTCGGCTGAAAAAGCCTTCTCGCAATGACGACTTTTCTACGGAGACACGTCAATGGTAGCGTAGTCGAAGGATCTTCACAGATGTATTCCAGGTCAGAATGACGTTCTCATTATAAATCTACCTTTCCAAAATTTGCAATAAACCAGATTATGTGCGAAATTTACATTAGCAAATTAATCAATCGATTGATTAATTTGCTAATGTAAAAAATGTTAATTTTAATCATATGAGCACATACCTCGTACCAGTAGATTTTTCAAAAACAGCAGATCATGCGGCCAAGTATGCCGCCAGGTTGAGTTTTGCAATGACCAATTCCAAAATTATCCTGCTTAATGCCTATTACGTTTCAGAATATGAAAGTATTCTTCCAACCCCTGATATGCTCATCACCACAGATGCACATATCGCTGAGGAAATTAAGAAGAGGCTCGAAGCACTGGAAAAGCTTAAGTTAAAAATGTTGGAGATTAATTCCAATGTAGAAATCGAGATCTCATTAACAAGAGAAACAATTTTACGGTCCATCATCGATCGGGTAAACAGAGAGGAGATTGAGCTCATTATTATTGGTAGTAACGGTAAAAGGGCGAAAGATGAAAGTGATATCGGTTCTAATGCCATTAGGATCTCTAAGTCTAGCCCGGTGCCTGTATTGGTTGTACCGCCGAAGGCCGACTATCAATCGATCCGTAAAGCCATTTTAGCCTGCGATTTTAAAAAGGTTAAAGAAGTAATTCCGATGCATGCACTTAAAAATATCCTCAGTAAACATGCCCTTGAACTTTTGGTGCTTAATATCAATTCAGGTCATACTGTAGATTCGGAAGAAGAACATTTTTTACATGAAATGTTAAAAGATTTTTCTCCCGCTTATCATTATTCCGATCATCCAGATACCATTAAAGGCATTGTTAAATTTGCAAAAAGTGAAGAAGCGCAGCTGATTATCGCACTGCCTAAAAAATATAGCTTTTTCGAAAGCCTGCTGCACGAAAGTGTATCACAGAAATTAACCATTAAATCGCACGTACCTGTACTGTTGTTAAAAGATTAACGGATTGCGGTTTGCAACAGCTAAGTTACATTTTGGCATTAAACTATTGTTTTTTTTTAGACTCAAACCATCTCAATTTTCAACCAAAAAACAACAAAAACAACATGAAAAAATTAATGATGATTTGCGGATTAATGCTAGGTATAGCTGGTTTCGCTAACGCGCAACAAGGTGGTGGACAAGGCAGAATGATGATGAAACCTGAAGAAAGAGTAAAACAGTTAGACGAAAAATTAAAGTTATCAGATGACCAAAAAACGAAGTTAACTGCTGTTTTTACCGAGCAAGCTGAAACCATGAAAAAAATGCGCGAAGAAATGCAAGGTGGCGATAGAGATGCAATGAGAGAGAAAATGCAAAAAATGCGTGCTGATAATGACGCAAAAGTAACTGCGGTATTAACAGACGACCAGAAAAAAACTTATCAGGATTGGCAAAAAGAACAACGTGCCGAAATGGAAAAACGTAGACAGGGTGGTGGTAACAACTAATCCTGATAAAAATATCAAATAAGAAAAGCGGCTTTATGCCGCTTTTCTTATTTTAGCAAAAAAAAAATAAATATGCCTGCCCATTTCCCTCCAATTATTTTAGCATCTAAATCGCCACGCCGACAAGAACTTTTAACCCTTATGGGCTTAAATTTTAAAGTAGAGCTAAAAGATGTAGATGAAAGTTATCCTGCAGATTTAAGTCCTGCAGAAATTGCCGTTTACATTGCTGAGCAAAAGGCAAAAGCCTTTACTGCCAATGGTGAAATCGTCATCACAGCCGATACCATCGTGGCTTTAAACGGAGAAATTTTAGGTAAACCTGAAGACAGGGCGCACGCGCAAGAAATGTTAAAAAAGTTATCGGGCAGCAGGCACGAGGTTTTTACAGGGGTAACAATCGTAAAAGGCGATAAAAGCCACTCGTTTTATGATCGGACAGAAGTTTACTGTAAAGCTGTTACAGCTGAGGAAATTGATTTCTATATTGATCATTACAAACCTTTTGATAAAGCAGGAAGTTATGGTGTACAAGATTGGTGGGGCATAGTGGTGGTAGAACGAATCGAAGGCTCTTACACCAATGTGATGGGGCTTCCAACTGAAAAGCTTTATAACGAACTCTTAAAATTTATTTAAATCCCTTTGTGGAATTCTTGAAAAAGTTTCATCATCTCTAAAAACAAGCACGATGAAAGCGAGAATTAACGAAGTGACCATAGCCGAACCCTGTTTACAAAACTGGGACGACATGGAAAAAGGAGCAGGTTTTAATTTCTGTACAGCCTGCAGTAAAAATGTAATCGATTTTTCAGGTTATACCAATGCCGAAATCATCAGAGTATTGGCCAATTCGGGTTCTTCTGTTTGTGGTCGTTTAAGCCAATCTCAATTAAATCAGCTCAATTACCATTTGGCAATTGTGCCAACAACAAACAGAAACTGGATGAAGTACCTTGGTGTACTGGCCATAGGGATGAGCATTTTTGTGATGGATGCCAGGGCCGAAAACCTTAAAACACCAATTTCAATTACAAAAAGTATACACCATAAAACAGACGATAAAAAACCAATTTTACCCAAAAAAATATACGGTTATGTTATCGGTGCAGATAGTAAACCTGCTGCAGGCATAAGATTGGTTATTGTCGATACCAGATTTTTTGCCCTAACCGATAAAAATGGGCGCTACGAAATCACTTTGGATAATCAGTTTGATGTTAAAAATAACCAGCTGATTGTAGAAAGCATGCGGTTTGGAGCTGTTTTGACCCTCGATTTTTCGAAAGAAAAACAAAATAACCTCAAGCTTAAAAAAGCCGAACCTATGATTATGGGCCGGATGATAATGGCACCCAAAAAGAAATGATCCTAAATTAATATACGCTAATCTCTCGATGATCCATATCCGTATGGATCATTTTTTATAACAGGCTGGCCAAAACACCCATTTTCAAATCGTAAGTAGAAAGTTTTAACCTGTTTATTTTGCAGCGTCCTAAAACATAGTTGGTTATCAGGGCCGCAATTACAATCATGTCTACTCTCAAAGGAATAATTCCAGGCATCTCCAACCTTTCCTGGTGCGTGGTGTTGAGCAGTTTACCCGTGGTTGCGATATAATCATCAAAGTTGAATTCGAAAGTTTTGACGGTATTGATATCCGTTTTTAAGTTGTGTTTTCTGATAATTAGTTCGGCAAATGTCTCGAATGCTCCCGCCGATCCGATCAATACTTGTGGCCTGTATTTTTCGCAGATATCGAAAAGATCTGCCAATTGATGTTGAATGTGAAATAAAATAGCATTTTTTTCGTCATCAGCTATTGGATCTGATTTGAAATATTGTTGCATCAAACGTGCTGCACCAATATTATAACTTTTCTTCCAGATCAGTTTTTCGGTATCACACAGGATAAATTCGACACTGCCTCCACCAATATCCATGATGAGGGATAAATCAGTGATCGCACCACTCAATTTTACTCCCTGGTAAATTAATTCAGCTTCCTCATTGCCCGTAATGGTTTCGATTGTTATTCCAGTTCTTTCTTTCACCGCCTGTACAAACTCTTTTCCATTTTCAGCGCTCCTTACTGCCGAAGTTGCTGTGGCCCTTACCTGATCAACCTGAAATTCGGAAATGGTATTGCTAAAATTATGAAGGCAATTTAAGCCTCTTTCAAAGGCCGCAGGAATGATGATATTGTCGTTAATCCTTCCTTCGCCCAACTTAACAGGGACATTGGTCTTATATAATATTTCAAATTGCTTTCCCTCTGCTTCAGCAATTAGCAAGTGGAAGGTATTGGTACCAAGGTCGATAACTGCAATGCGCATAGGTTTTAATTTGTTTTTTTGGAAAGCAGGTGCAGTAGTTCTTCGGAAGCTGTAGTTCTGCTATTCATTAAATTTCGTTGATGTTGCTGCTAAATTAAGGGATGTGAAGCGAAATACCATTGCTATCAGGTTTATTTTATTGAGGTCTGTGGTTTTTGGCAGAATAGCATAATGTCAAAATGCAGGTAAATTTAATCTTGATTCCGGTGGTGTCGGAATGTTACCATCCGACACAGCAAAAAATCAAATATTTGTTAAGATGATCCAGGCAGTCAGATGGTAACATCTTACTGCACTAATATTTCTGCTATCCAAAATAGTAGAACAGGCCGTTGTGAATAAACGGGATAGCAGCGGCAGCCTCCGATTTCTTCAATCGGAGCTATAGCGTATAGCCCGACTAATGTTAATTTGAGTATTGCAATTGCTTTCCAAAACTTCCTTATCTGTTATTGAATGCAATGCACATAGTAGGTGTTTTGTTTTTTGGAAAGCAGAGGTTGTGGTTCTTCGGTAGTTGCAGTCCTGCTATCCATTAAATTTCGTTAATGTTGCTGCTAAATTAAGGGATGTGAAACGAAATACCATTGCTATCAGGTTTATTTTATTGAGGTTTGTGGGCTTTGGCAAAATAGCATATTGCCAAAATACAGATAAATTTAACTATGGTTTCGGTGGTGTCGGAATGTTACCATCCGACACAGCAAAAAATCAATTGGCCATCGTTCATCCATCTTATTCCTACTGGTCGGTGTCTTACCGACCAATAGATAAATATTTTTAAAATATATAACAATCACTCCATTTTATCCGGTAAATGTTAGTTTAATTTCTGTCAGTGAGGCACCGACCGATAGGTGAAAAAATTGTCACCCGTTGTAAATTGCGGTGAAAATAATTAACGAAATGCCAATGTAAGCTGATAGGTTTAAATAAATATTCTTTTTCTGGTTGACAAAACCTATAGTGAGCATGATCAATAAATAAAGGAGCGATAGGATTAAAAATCCGGTAAAGGGTGGATGGTTATTTTTTACCTGCGGTTCATTTTGTGTAGATGCAAATAAAATCTCCATTAATATTGGAGCGGTCCACCCAATAAGATACAATGTAAATATTGATACTGCTATTGGGCTTTTTCTAAAGGCGTTTTTGAGTTCATCCATATTGCAGATTAATACCTGTTTTACAAATTTGGTAACCCGAAAAACAGATAATTTATGCATAGCTGAGCTCGGATGACTAAGCTGGCTCGTATTTCATGCAAACTCAACTAAGATCAATTGCTGAGTGGCACACCAAACACTGAATTAGGAACGCAATAAAATAAAACCAGAACGCATAAAAATAGAATCAAGAGGCATTAATATAAAACCAGAACGCATCAAAATAAAACCAGAACGCATCAAAATAGAATCAAGAGGCATTAAAATAAAACCAGAACGCATCAAAATAAAACCAGAACGCAATAAAATAAAACCAGAACGCATAAAAATAGAATCAAGAGGCATCAAAATAAAATGCGCACGAAATAATATAACAGGCACGAGCATTTACATACCCCAGCAAATTGCTACAAAACAAAAAAACCGGTGCTTGCGACACCGGTTTTTCAATTTATATTTAATTCATTACTCGAAGTATTCTTTCATTCTTTCGAAGAAGCTCTTATCGTTTTTACCTGGCTGAGGCTTAAAGTTTGGAGATTCACGTAATCTCTCTAAAGCAGTACGTTCTTCACTGCTTAAAGCTTTTGGCGTCCAGATGTTGATGTGGATAATTTCATCACCTCTGTGGTAAGAATTCACTTCTGGTAAACCTTTTCCTTTTAAGCGTAATAATTTTCCGCTTTGGGTACCTGGATCGATTTTGATTTTAGCTTTACCATCAATGGTAGGCACTTCAATACTCATCCCTAAAGCAGCATCAACAAAGCTTAAATGTAAATCGTAAACAATGTTATTGCCTTCGCGTTTTAAGGTTTCGTGTGGAGTTTCTTCAATTAAGATAATTAAATCGCCTGGGATACCACCGTTAGGTGCTGCGTTTCCTTTTCCACTCATGCTTAACTGCATGCCTTCACTCACGCCTGCAGGGATATTAATGGTAATGGTTTCTTCGCCACGTACCACGCCATCTCCATGACAAACTGTACATTTAGATGTAATCTGTTGACCGCTACCATTACAAGTTGGGCAGGTAGATGCAGTTTGCATCTGGCCTAAAATGGTATTGGTTACCCTACGTACCTGGCCGCTACCACCGCAGGTACCACAGGTACTTACCGATGATTTATCTTTTGCACCAGAGCCATCGCAGGTTTTACAAACGATTAATTTATTAACCTTGATTTTCTTTTCTGCACCGTGTGCAATTTCTTCAAGGGTTAATTTAACTTTTATGCGTAGGTTAGAACCTTTAGCAACCCTACGGCCACCACGTTGCTGACCACCACCACCACCGCCAAAAAAGCTTTCGAAAGGGTTATGGCCGCCAAATACATCGCCGAAATTGCTGAAAATATCGTCCATGTTCATACTGCCACCGCCGTAGCCACCGCCACTTGCGCCACCAACACCAGCATGACCGTATTGATCATAACGTTGCTTTTTCTCAGCACTGCTTAAAACTTCGTAAGCTTCGGCAGCTTCCTTAAATTTATCTTCAGCAGCTTTGTCCCCAGGGTTTTTATCCGGGTGATATTTAATCGCCATCTTGCGGTAGGCTTTCTTTATCTCATCAGCAGCTGCGCCCCTGGTTACGCCCAATACGTCGTAATAATCTCTTTTACTCATCTTCTTTTTAGAATGATTGAACGATTGAGTGATGGAAGGAGAGAATGGTTGTTAATATTCAATCATTCAAAATTCAATCATTCAATAATTATTTCTGTATAAATGACTGAATGATTGAGTGATGGAATGAGAGAAGCTTAATTCAATCATTCAAAATTCAATCATTCAATAATTACTTTTTATGCTCCAACTACTACTTTCGCAAAGCGGATTACATTATCATTTAAGGTATAACCTTTTTCAACTTCATCAATTACTTTTCCTTTTAGCTCCTCGGTAGGGGCAGGGATATTGGTAATGGCTTCGTGGAAATCGGTATTAAAAGGTTGACTGATGCTTTCTACATCTTTCAGGCCTTTTTGTGCCAAGGTATTTTTAAGCTTTGTACTTACCAATAAGATACCTTCTTTAACCGGAGCCACATCAGCAGCAGTTTCCATCGCTTTTAATGCGCGGTCGAAATCATCTAAAACAGGTAAAAGCGATACAATTACATCTTTACCGGCAGTTTGCAACAATTCTACGCGTTCTTTTTGGGTACGGCGTTTGTAATTGTCGAATTCGGCATATAAACGTAAATATTTGTCGTTAAGCTGTTGAACTTCTGCTTGTAATTTTTCTTCAGCAGATAATTCTGGTGCCTGCTCAGTTTCATTTGCAGCAGCATCAGTATTCTCTACATTCTCAGCAGTATTTTCTGATATGTTTTCAGGATTCATTATATTTTCTTCTTTATCGTTATTTTTCTTCTTATTAAACATAATACTAGGCTGAATTTTTTTGTGTTAATCTCAACTATTTTGCCATAAACGGAAATCAGCCAAGCTGTCAGATTTATTTGGATTTATCTGAACAGATTGGCTGATTAGCTGACGGATGTCAGAATTTTTTATACGATCTGCGCATCTTCGTGCACAACCCCATTCTCACATTTAATAATGCGCGAAGGGAAAGTACGGATAATGTGGTAATCGTGGGTTGCCATTAAAACCGCAGTTCCGGCCTGGCTAATTTGTTTTAAAAGGGTTACAATTTCTTCTGATGTTTCAGGATCTAAATTTCCTGTAGGCTCATCAGCAAGAATGATTTCGGGATCGTTTAACAAAGCTCTTGCAATAACAATTCGCTGTTGCTCACCACCAGAAATTTCGTGGGGCATTTTTTTGATTTTAGAACGCAAACCAACCTTATCCAACACATCTTTCACGCGCTCGTTAATCAGCTTTTCATCTTTCCAACCTGTTGCTTTTAACACAAATTCGAGGTTGTTTTCGATGGTTCTATCCGTAAGCAATTGAAAATCCTGAAATACCACTCCTAATTTGCGGCGTAAAAAAGGAACCTGACTTTCCTTTAAATTTTTAAGGTCGAAGCCGGCAATATTGCCATCGCCATTGCCAATATGAAGGTCGCCATATAATATTTTAAGCAAACTGCTTTTACCCGAGCCTGTTTGCCCGATCAGGAACACAAACTCGTCTTTTTCGATGTGTAAATTTACGTTGGAGAGGACTAAATGTTTCTGCTGAAAAACATCAACATTGCTTAAATGAATTACTGAATTGCCTGCCATATTATATTTCTAATTTTGCAATCTGCCCGAAAGGCAGACCTTTAACCATTTCCATAATGTATTCTTGCTTGTCGCCAAGTCCGAGTTTTTCCAGCGATTTATCAGGTCTATCTACCCTAAAATAAGCTAAAAGTGTAAACTTGTCATCTCTTAACTGTACGTAATCTGGAATTTTGGCGATGCCTTTAACTTTAACGATATACATTGTGTCCAAAAATAGCATTTCCAAATGATAAGCGAAAGCAAGAAGCCCTTTTTATCTCATCAGCATTACCCAGCCTGTATAACTTTGAAAATCTTCGTTTAAATAAATGGTGTAATAATAAACTGCGGGAGGGAGATCTTTTCCATTCATTTTCCCATCCCAGGGCTTGAAGGTACCTGTACTTTGATATACCAGCTGGCCATAACGGTTGGTAATCTTCACAATAGGGTTAGGAAAACTACCAGCAGCAGGGATATTCCAGGTATCGTTTATATTATCGCCATTAGGGCTAAAGGTGTTCGGGATCACTACTTTTGGATATACTTTTATAAAAACCTCATCGATGGCACTCGTACAGCCTGAATTTGAGATCGCGTGTAGCGTATAGGTAATATCTTCTGTTGGTTTAGCTACAGGGTTTAGTTTGGTCGGGTCGTCGAGATAATTGGATGGTGACCAATAATAGGTAATATCATTGCCACTTACTTTGCCATTTAAATTTATAGACTGTCCGGTTAATATCTTCTGATCTGCGCCTGCATCGGCTGTTGCATTTTTATTTACGTTAACGGTGATTTGCGCAGGTGCAGAACATCCATTATTAGAAATCTGGACGGTATAGGTGGTCGTTTCAGTTGGTGATGCAATGGGGTTGGATATGTGAGGATCCGATAAACCGGTTGATGGTTGCCAAAGATAGGTAGAACCTCCCGAGGCTTCCAGTTGAATGGATCTGCCTTCGCAAATAGTTGCAGTTTGCATATTGGTTGCCGGAATTATTGGGTCTAAAATCTCAACAGTTGTTGCTGCAGGCAATGTACATTCATTTAAAGTAACCTGAACGGTGTAAGTGCCTTTCATTGCCTTAGTTGCGTTAGCAATAGTTGGGTTTTGCGCAGCAGAAAAGAATTGTCCATCCGGACCAAACCATTTATAACTTGTTCCGCCAGATGCGTTTAGTTGAATGGTACTGCCAATGCAAACCGGCCCTGAATTCTCAGCTGTGGTTGTTGGCAATGGATTTACAGTAACCTTTATTGGCTCTGATACTGCCCTGCAATACGTTCTATCAATATTGCCATTCATAGCCGTAATTAACCGATATTGATAAGTGCCGGGTATGCGATTTGAAAAATCTATTGAAGCTTGTTTCGTGGTTTTACCAACCATATCAGTCCAGCTACTGCCTGTATTTTCCTGCCATTGGTAAACTGCGGATGGATATCCTGCAGTAATATTTGCATCTAAAATGAAATTGATCGTGCTACCCTCACACATGTTTAATGACTGGTTGTTTGTGTTGAAAAAAGGACTAATGTCTGGGCCGCAGGCTTGTACTGTAATATCATCTAAAGCAAAATCGTTACCACTATTTGTTGGTGTATGATTAACCAACTGTAAGATTACCGTTGAGCTATTGCTGTTACTAAATTCAACAGCATATTGGTGCCATGTTCCATCAGCGGGTATATTTTCGGTTGACTTTTCGGCTAGTATATTATGATTGGGATCGGCTATGCGTAAAATCATATTTGGATTTTGGGCATTGGCAGCAGGCGAATTTGAATTTAAAACCCATAGAGATAGGCGTAAAATGGTGTATGGGCATAAATTTTCCATTCGCTGCTCAAAAAATACAGTTTGTGTGGCTACACCATCAATTAAAAGCATCAAACCATTTGGATCTCCGGTATGATCAGCATGTGGTTGCCAATAAATAGGGTACGGATTACCCGGTGTTGCTGGTGTTTTTACCAGACCAGATTGGTTGGCCGTTAAATTACGCGGACTTACTCCCGGAGGACCAACAAAAGTTGTATAAGTAGAAGCACCTGGTGCATATTGCGCCAATGGTCCATACCAGTTATCCGTATTGTTTCCCTGACCAAAGGTTTGGTTAATAAGCGGTTGTCCAAAAGTTCCACTACAAAGCTGCGCTTTTGCAAAATTTGCAAGCAGGAGGATACAAAGAAAAAATAGCGCTTTTGATAGAGAGTGCATCAACTGGCTCAGGTTTAGTGCAATGTTAAAGAATTTTAAGATTTAATCGTAGGATTTAGCTTATTATTTCCATTAAAAGTAACGGGATGAAAGTTAGCGGATTTAGAAGTTCTTTTTACCTCATCAGCATTACCCATCCGCTATACGTTTTAAAATCCTCGTTTAAATAAATGGTGTAATAATATACTGCCGGAGGGAGATCTTTGCCATTCATTTTTCCATCCCAGGGCTTAAAGGTACCTGTACTTTGATACACAAGCTGGCCATAACGGTTGGTAATTTTTACGATTGGGTTGGGGAAGTTAGCAGCAGCAGGGATATTCCAGGTGTCGTTTATATTGTCGCCATTTGGACTGAAGGTATTTGGGATTACTACTTTTGGATACACTTTTATGAAAACCTCATCGATTGCACTGGTACAGCCTGAATTTGAGATCGCGTGTAGGGTATAGGTAATATCTTCAGTTGGTTTAGCAACAGGGCTTAGTTTGGTTGGGTCGTCGAGATATTCGGATGGTGACCAATAATAGGTAATATCATCGCCACTTACTTTGCCGTTTAAATTTATTGATTGTCCGGTTAATATCTTCCGGTCTGCGCCTGCATCGGCAGTTGCATTTTTATTTACATTAACGGTGATTTGTTTGGTTTCAAAACATGCACCATTAGAAATCTTGACAATATAAGTGGTTGTCTCAGTTGGTGAAGCAATTGGGTTGGATATCCCTGGATCTGATAATCCGGCTGATGGTTGCCAAAAATAAGTAGCACCTCCTGAGGCTTCCAGTTGAATGGATTTACCCTCGCAAATAGTTGCAGTTTGGATGTTGGTTGCCGGGACGATAGGATCTTTAACTTCAACATAGGTTGTTGCGTTTTGTGTGCATCCGTTTGCCTTAACTTCTACAGTGTAAGTACCTTCCATCAATTTGGTAGCATTGGGAATGGCAGGGCTTTTTTCGGTAGACGTAAATTGGTTTGGCCCCGTCCAAACGTAGCTCGTTCCACCAGATGCATTGAGCTGAATAGTAGCGCCAATGCAAACGGAACCAGAATTTTCAGCTAAGGGAATTGGTAATGGATTCACGGTAAGGGTTAATGGTGATCCGGCTATCCTGCAATTTGGAGAATTGATGTTATTGCCATCACCTGCCAACATACGGTATTGATATACACCTTTAACTGCATTTTGGATTGAAACAGTTAATTCTGGCATTTGCTCATTGGGTAAGTCCGTAAAGCCACTACCTGTATTTACCTGCCATTGATATCTGGGGTTTTGATAAACGCCAGGGGTAATATCAGTTTTGAAATGGAACGTAGCGCCCGATCCTTCGCAAATTTGTGCAAGTGTTGTAGCATTCCCTTCTATAGATGGTATAAGGCTTGGGCCACAGGCACTAAAGGTGATGTCGTCAATAGCCAAATCGTTACCACCTCCACCAGGGTTCTGATTGGTCATTTTTAAGGTGATTATTCCTAAATTTGGGGGCGTAGTGAATGTTCTGGCATATCTAATCCAACCTGTGTTTTCCGGGATATCTTCTGTCTCAAAAGGAGCAGTAAGTATATCAACTCCGTTATTTTCTATTGTAAACTTGACGTTTGGCTTAATGCCTGGGTTTCTTAAAATATTAATAATCCAGGCAGAAAACTCGTAGGTGGTATTTGGACAGAGATCAGTAATAGTGGTTTGATAAAATATTCCGGGGCTATTGGAAGCATTTACAACCATCATATAGCCGCTTGGATCGTTGGGAGTATGGTTTGCAGTGCTCTGAATCCACCCCCCGTTTAATCCGGATATGGTTTTCGCTATAGTGTATTGCCCATCTTCTGGTGAGCCAGTAACGTAGGAGTAATTGGTAACGCCATTGGGTAGGGAAGAACCAAAAGTACTTGTGCCTGATTCGAATGTTTCTTTTTTGATCGGATCGCCCAGTGTTCCGTTACATTGCGCCCACATACGATCGCCAAAAAACAGGATAAGAAAGAGAATTAAAAATATGGGGAGATAACGCATTGCTTAAAGGGCATTTAGCGAATATCCATATAAATAATAAGAAATGCCAAGATTTTAAGGATAAGATTGGTAAGTATGCTTCAATCATAATTATATGGAAATTTGCATTATTTTGCATCCATAACTCAATGAATAAATTTATAATATTACTGTTGTTAATTACAGCGTTCATAACAAGCCATGCCCAGAAAAGAGATGAATCTACTGCGATGCATAAATTTATGCAGGCCAACGCCGATAGTACAATTATAGTTCAATATACTGGAGCTTGGGCAGACTCTCCGGTTTTTTATTTGTTGAGCAAAAAGGGAGATACATTAACCTGTTATCTTTATAAAGACACCAGGAGGTATAGCAGTATCAACAAGGTTCCCCGAAAAATTGCAATGGCGATGTCTTCAAGAACGATGATGGATATTTATAAGACACCTGTAGATATTAACCGGTTTTTTAATATAAAAGATATTCAGCCAGATAGTTTGCTTAAGTTCTGGGATGAAGTTTCTGCGCTAAAACCCTGGTTGATAAAGGATGATGCGATTGAGGGGGCGGGCTGTCCGGTTGGGAAAAAAGGTGAGGTTTATTCGATTGATGATGGTGGTGGGATTTTGGTGCATCTGGTTACAAAAGAACAGATCAAACCGCTAAATTTTTACGATCCTGACGGTTTTGAAAAATTATGTCCGGGCAGAAAGGGCCGTCAATCTATCATTAAATTTACGGCCCTTTTTCGGAGATATTTTAAATCATTATAATTTATTCAAAAACTCAACCGTATTCACATTATCTGCATAATCCCAAAGTTTTGGGTGCTGACTTTGGCCGAAACCAAAAGTGTTAAAACTTAGTGGTGATTTAGTAATCACACACTGGATGTTTTCTGCTTTATCCTTTAATTTTTCTTCCACTTCTTGAAGATTGTCGTATTCTTCATAAAAAAGAACGGCCAAAGGTGAGGTAAGGCTCTCATCTTCTTTTAACAACAGAAAGCCATTGTCGAAATGTTTGGCCGCGTTAACCAGATAGATAGATTTGTTATAGTCGTAATTGTTATTGTATTTAAAATGGTTGATAATGGGCTGAAAACTTTCTATGCCTTCGTAAAAATTTGCAATGTCGTAACCTTTTGGGAAATAGAGTTTAGCTACATTTCTACAGCCCAGGCCGAAATAATCAAAGATATCAGCGCCCAGATTTTGAATGTCTTCAAAACTTTCCGAACCATCCAAAACCGCTACGCTGTTCCTGTTTTTTCTGATGATGTTCGGCACCTTGCTGAAATAATAATCAAAATAGCGCGATGAATTATTGCTTCCAGTGGCAATAACGGCATCAAAATCTTTTAATCGCTCTACGTATTCTATTTGCGTTTCAAAGGCGGGTTCTATTTTAATCAGCTCCGCAATTACTGCTTTAATCAATTTATCATCTGCTGAAGAAAGTTTGATCAGTGCAATGTTGCCGGTGGCCAATACACTTAAAACATCGTGTAAACCCACCAAGGGGATATTGCCCGCCAGGATTAAACCAACCTTTTTTGGAGCGGTGCTAAACCTGATCGATTTGAACCAAATGGTCAGATCAGCCTCATTTAACATCTCGGCAAAAGATAAAATTGATTTTTTTATATTTTCTGCAGTAAACCATGCATTGGTGCTTTCTGCGCTATAAAATGCATTTCCTAGTATGTCAGTAGGGTTTGTAAGCAATATGCCTAGTTGGTTAAACGCGCTTATTGCTTTTTCTTGAGTTAATGCTGACATATTTAGAATTATTATTAAGTGATTATATATTATATTTGCAGCGCAAAGGTAAACTAAGCAAAAGAATTAGACGAAAACATGGCGATTAAAATAACAGATGAGTGTATAAATTGTGGGGCTTGCGAACCGGAATGTCCTAACAACGCAATTTACGATGCCGGTACTGCATGGCGTTTTTCTGATGGTACCAACTTAAACGGTATCATTGATTTTGGTAATCAACAAATTGAAGCTGACGCAACACAAGAAGCAGTTTCGGATGAAGTGTATTATATTGTATCCGATAAGTGTACCGAGTGTAAGGGCTTCCATGATGAGCCACAGTGTGCGGCAGTTTGTCCGGTTGATTGTTGTGTAGACGACGAAGACATCCGCGAAACAGAAGATGAATTATTGGCTAAGAAAGCCTGGTTACACCAGGAAGGATAGTTTCTATCAGATATTTACAATAAAAAAAGTCTCACTTAAAGTGAGACTTTTTTAGTTATAGGCGTTTTTTATAGACCAAAATATAATCATGATCGGTAAAGTAAAACTAGTTCCGTGTGGAAAGGAAAGTATAAGCAAGATTGTTGATGGAATTAATCAATATAACCTGGATAGGGTTGCTGCTCTTTCTGATATATGGACACCATTGGAATATATAGCTAAAAATGAGAACGATGAAGAAGTAGGAGGGATTTTGGCTGGTATTGGTTATTGGAATGGGCTGGAAATCAATATCCTTTGGGTAAAAGATGAATATAGAAAAAAGGGAATAGGTACCTATATTTTAAAATATGTTGAAGACGTTGCAAAAGCAAAAGGGGCAACCGTAGCAATGCTTGATACTTTTGATTTTCAGGCAGAAGAATTTTATTTAAAAAATGGATATGTGCCGATCGGAGAAATACAAAACTTCCCTAAAGGGCATAAAAGAATTTACTTTTCGAAAAGGTTAGACATTTAAATTAGTTTTGATATACTTTCTGAAACTTTCTCCCAGCATTCAGTTTCCCCTAAACCCTAAACCCTAAACCCTAAACCCTAAACCCTAAACTAATCCACCTCACATTTATTTGGGATAATCAAAACAGGGCAGGCCGATTTTCTGGCCACATGTTCTGCCACGCTACCCATTAAAAAATGGTATAAACCTGTTCTTCCATAAGTGCCGATAACGATCAGATCCGATCCCCATTCGTCTGATTGCTGGATAATGCCATGCGCGGCAGTATCTACAATACTCAAATACGTGGTTTTTGTGCCTTTTCCATATTTAGTCTCCATTTCTTTGAGTAAAATATGGCTATTTTCTTCACTGTTGTCGTAAGTTTCTAAAAATACTGGTGCAAGAGTTAAATCAGGGTTTACATTGGCTGGAATCGGTTCGATAATGTTGACCAATGCCACTTCTGCTCCGAATTTTTCAGCCATGTCGTAACCGGCTTTTGCCGCTTTTTCTGAGCAGGTACTGTTATCAACGGCAATTAATATTTTTTTAAAATTCATGGCGCGGTTATTTAAAAGGTGATCATCATAAAAATAACAAATTTGCATGTAAAATGTTAGGCAATGGATGTATTTTATTAGTTTTACAATAGTTTCACGAGCAGATTCAAATGGAAAATCAATACGGTATTTGCAGGGTTGCCGTAGCACCCTTAAGAGCTGATGCATCAGATAAAGCAGAAATTGTTTCGCAACTTTTGTTCGGCGATCATGTCGAAATTATACAGAAGGAAGAACGCTGGTGGCTCATCCAGAATGGATATGACGGCTATGAAGGCTGGATGGATTTCAGACAACTGGCCCCCATCAGTCAAAACCAGTTTGCCGAAATGCACGATTGCAAATTACTTGCTCCATTGAGTTTCAATAATGTATTAACAGCGGTTGATGGAAGTGTATATCACTTAAGTCCGGCCAGTAACCTTCCTTTTTTAAAAGATGGTTTTTGTTATGCAGGCGAGGAAAAATTCAAACTGAATTTCGAAACATACGACAACAGTACGGTAAATTTTAATGATCAGGTAACCGAAACAGCCAAATTTTTTCAGAACATTCCATATCTCTGGGGTGGAAGACATTTGTTCGGTCTTGATTGCTCTGGTTTTACGCAAACCGTATTTAAAATGCTGGGCATTAAATTAAACCGGGATGCTTCACAACAAGCCGAACAAGGTGAGCTGGTTGGTTTTTTGGCTGAGTGCGAGGCTGGTGATGTTGCCTTTTTTGATAACGATGAAGGCCGGATTACCCATGTGGGTATTATGTTGAGTCCGAATGAAATCATCCATTCCTCCGCTAAAGTAAAAATCGATCCGATTGATGATCAGGGTATTTTTAATAAAGAATTAGGGAAATATTCGCATAAGCTGAGAATCATTAAACGTTTTGTGGAATAGTAACCCAAAATGTATCCTACATAAAAGATACATTTTTTTATGCCATCTAAATTTAAAATTCAAATCTCCAATCCTTGCCATGAAGAATGGGATGGCATGCAAGCCAATGTAAATGGGAAATTTTGCGGTTCTTGCCAAAAAACTGTAACAGACTTTACCCGCTTCACAGATGTGGAATTGAAACGTTGGTTTAATCAAAATCAAGGAAATAGCTGTGGGCGATTTAAGCCTGAGCAACTTGATCGTTATATTGAGGAAAAAAATCAATCATTTTTTAAAATTTTTAAGCCAGGTTTAATTGTAGCTTCAGTTTTTGCATTTTTAAGTGTTCCTAAATTTACTTACGCAAAGTATATAAAACCACTGGAAACCGAATATAAAATTCAGCATAGTCAAGCTTTGGATGATATAGAAGGTGAATATACCTTTATAAAAGGGAGAGTATATGATCAGGATGGCATTGGCATAAATAATATCGATATTGAGTTAAATGGTGGGCATACCCATGCTAAAACAGCTGCGGATGGATCGTTCTATATTAGAATGGAAAAACCAAAAAACAGGACTATTGGCGAATTGGTTTTTACTTCAAGTGCTTTTGAAACTAAAAAAAGTTTATTCATTTTAGGAGCGGATAAAGAAATTTCAGTTGTTTTACAAAATCGAACGCAGATGGATTTCACAAATCAGATAGTAGCGGACAAATTAAGCGAACAATTGGTTGGAACGCTTGGAGGCATTTCGATAAAAACAACGGTAACAAGGCGAATTGTAGGTGCTGTTATTGATATTTTAAGATAAATTTTTAATAAATTGAATTGATGGCCCCAAGTTTTAAAATACAGATTTCTAATCCTTGCCAGGAACAATGGGAAGGGATGCAACCGCATACAGATGGAAAATTTTGTGGCTCCTGCCAAAAATCGGTTGTAGATTTTACTCATTTCTCTGACCGTGATTTATACGACTGGTTTATAAAAAATCAAAATAATAGCTGCGGAAGACTAAAACCAGCACAACTTGATCGCTTAATCAATGTAAAAGAGAATTATACGCTCAGCAGATTTAAACCAAGCGTGATAGCCGCATCTTTATTAGCATTCTTAAGCTTTCCTAAGTTAAGTGATGCCAAAGTAATCAAGACACCTTTTACTCAAACAGATCGGTACCGCAGTAATACTTCCTTTGAAAAGAAAATTGAGGTTTCGGCTGATACCTTAAAAACAATAAAAGGTAGGGTGGTAGATAAAGATGATAAACAGCCACTTCCTTCGGTATCTGTTATGGTAAACCAGCGTTTAGCTTTTACATCTACCGATCAAAAAGGCAACTTCGAAATCAAGTTGCCTGCAGATTTTGAAGATAAAAATTGTGTTTTAACGATAAGTTATATAGGCTATAAGACTTTAAATTCGAAGGTTGATTTAGCTAAAGATGGCCAATTAAACCTCGAATTATGTATTAGTGAAAATGTTTTAGGTGGTGCTGAAATTGTAGTTGTCAGGCATTCACTTTGGAGGACAATCCTTTATAAAGCGAAAAATCAGTTAAAGGATATTAATCCGTTTTATGTAAAGAAAAACTAGAATTTCATTATTCTATAAGGCCTTTAAAAGCCTTATCCGTTGATTTTTAATTATATTTGTATAGATAATTATAGCGAAATGGAGCCGAAAATCAGGAAAATGGCAATGGTATTCAATCAGGTTAGAATGGAAGATGAAGATGCTTTGGATATAGCTTTTTGGCTCAGTCAAGCCCCTGAAGAGCGCCTTAAGACAGTGACTTCTTTAAGAAAAAGCTATTTTACTTGGTTAAACGGTTCATTTCCTGAAAAAATGGATAGAGTTTTAACGCACAGAAAATTATGATATTTGAACCTGACTTCATAGAGTTTATTGAACTATTAAATAAGCATGAAGTTAAGTATATGATTGTTGGTGCTCATGCTTTAGCATTTCATGGCCGACCTCGGCATACTGGTGATTTAGATATTTGGATTAAGCCAGATCATGAAAACGCTGAAAAAATGATTAATGTGTTAACAGAATTTGGTTTTGCATCCTTAGGATTTAAAAAAGATGATTTCTTAAGAGAGAATTACGTTTCCCAAATTGGCTATCCACCTCTAAGAATTGATATATTAAATGCGATTTCAGGTGTTGAGTTTGATGAAGCTTACGAAAATAAGATAAATGCTGAAATAGACGATCTAGTCACTCCTTTTATTAACGTTCAAGATTTTATTACTAATAAAGTTGCTTCTGGAAGAGTCAAAGATTTAGCTGATATAAAAGAATTACAAAAACGAATACGTAAAAAGAAGTCTTAAGTTATTCCAACTCCCAAACCATTACCTGTCGGTCATCGCCCGTAGAAATGAGGTATTTGCCATCATGGCTCCAGATGATTTTATTGATGGAATGGGTATGGCCAATTCCGGTTTTCTCCAAACTTAATATTTTATAGAGTTTAAAGTTTTCTGCATCCCAAAGTTTAATGCTTTTATCCTGACTGCTGGTAGCGAAATAGGGAAGAGTAGGGTGGAAGGCAATATCGTAAATCGAAAACATATGTGCCGGAACCGTTTCCCTCAGCTCGTAATGAGGCAGGTCCCATATTTTTAACTGGGCATCCCTGCTCCCCGAAATCAGGTATTTGCCAGCAGGATGGTACGCCAATGCAGTCACGGGTAACGAATGTCCTTCTAATGATTGTTTCAGGCTATAATCTGCAAGGTTGTAAATCCTGATCAGATGATCTTTACAGCCAAAAGCTACCTCACTTTCGTTGGGTGCAATGGCAATAGCCCTAACGGTATCGTAAGCTACCTGGAAGCGGTAAATCTCTTTAAAGTCTACAAGCGACCAAACGGCAACCGTACCATCTTCACCAGTGGTTAAAAGCTCATTTTTGCCTTTTACGGTTTGTATGTTGAAAATAGGTTTGGTGTGGGCATTTATTCTGGCAATTACTTTCTGATCCTTAAAATCGTATACATTGAAAGCACCGCTACGCTCTCCGATAAAGAGTTGATTATTATAATAATGCAAGCAATATACCGAGCTTTGTACAGGCATTTTAACCTTCACAAAAGCCATGGTATGTAATGACCATTCAACTACACCCTTATCGTTACCTGCACTAAAAAAAATGTCGTCTTCATCCGAATTGGATAAGGCATATACTGGGTTTTGGTGTCCGGGAAGGGTTTGGCGGTGTTTGAGCATTTCTTGAGGTTTAGGGTTTAGGGTATAGGGTTTAGGGTTAGGCATCTAACACCTTAAACCTTACACCCTTTACCTCAAACCTTATTTGTGTCTTTTCTCTAAATTTTTGGCAATATCCTGAATAGATAAACCTTTTTCTTTTAATAAAAATAAAAGGTGGAAAACAAGATCTGATGCTTCTCCAATTAATTCTTCTTCAGTTTCGGCCAAAGCAGCAATTACGGTTTCCACGCCTTCTTCACCAACTTTTTGGGCTATTTTATTTAGGCCCTTACTACGCATTTTGTTGATATATGATCCCTCAACCGGGTTTTCATATCGATCGTTAATTATGTTTTCGAGTTCGAAAATAAAATTCTGATTGAAGTCTGTTTTAAAACAGCTGCGGCTACCGGTATGGCAGGTTGGACCAACAGCATCAGCTTTGATCAGAATGGTATCATTATCACAATCCACAAAAAGCTCTTTCACATATAAAAAGTTATTGCTGGTTTCACCTTTTGTCCAAAGACGGTTTTTAGAACGCGAAAAGAACGTTACTTTGGCTTCAGCTTGTGTTTTCTCTAGTGCTTCAGCATTCATATAGCCTAGCATCAAAACCTCTAAAGTTTTGTAATCCTGAATAATTACAGGAATTAGACCTTCTGTTTTCTCCCAATCAAGGGAATTGGTATCGATTGTCATTTTATTTTTTTATTTCGGAAAAACAGACTCATGACTAGGGACTGCCAACTCCGGACTTATTTATATTCTTACCGGAATATGATTCCTTTTCAATTCTTGTTTTAAATCTGGAATTAGGATTTCTCCATAATGAAACACGGAGGCGGCAAGTGCGGCATCAACATTGGCCTTTTGAAAAACCTCAGTAAAATGATCCATACTACCTGCCCCACCTGATGCTATGATTGGAATATTGATCATCTGATTTACTTTATTGAGCAATCCGCAATCAAAACCTGCTTTGGTGCCGTCGTGGTCCATCGAAGTTAACAGAATTTCTCCTGCGCCTAAATCTTCTGCCTGTTTAATCCAGGTTTCGGTTTCCAGTTCGGTTATTAATCTTCCTCCGTTTAAGTGAACCATGTTTTTACCATCTACATATTTAGTATCGACTGCCAAAACCACAAACTGAACGCCGAAGGTTTTAGCAAGGTCTTCTATTAGTTTAGGATTTCTAACCGCTGCCGAATTGATGCTGATTTTGTCCGCTCCTGCGTTTAATAATGCTTCTGCATCAGCAATTTCGGTTATTCCGCCACCAATGGTAAAAGGAATGTTCAATTGCCTGGCCACCGATTTTACCATTTCGATCATCGTTTTCCGACGTTCGTGGGTTGCGGTAATATCCAAAAAAACCAATTCGTCGGCACCTTGTTGTGCATATTGGGCAGCCAGCTCAACCGGATCGCCGGCATCGCGTAAATCAACAAAGTTTACGCCTTTTACCGTACGGCCGTCTTTAACGTCTAAACAAGGGATTATTCTTTTACTAAGCCCCCCGCCCCCTACAGGGGGAGATGCAAATTGCTTAGCCTGTATGGCTTCTTTTATCTTTTCCAAAACTGAGTCTAAATTATTGTAAAGTTCAGTATTTTTAAATCTCATTACCCTAATTCCAAATTCCTCGAGAACTTTTTGTCTTTCAATATCATTATTAATAACCTCTGGTTGATCATGGATATTTCCATCTAATTCGATGATTAATTTTGTTTCATGACAGTAAAAGTCAGCGATAAAACATGAAATGGGATGTTGTCTTCTAAATTTTATCCCTAATTGTTTATTACTGATGACTTGCCACAGTAAATTTTCTGCTTCAGTAACATTGTTTCTTAAGCGTTTCGCATTTTCAAAAATTATATTTGATGCACCATAAAACATATTAGGTTCATTAACTTTTAAAAAATCAAAATCATCCTCATTTATTCTGTAAGTCATCTTTTTAATTATGCTATTAGCTCCCCCTTCAGGGGGCTGGGGGGTTAGATACTTGACAACGCCTTCAAATTCCACTCTTTAATTTCTTCGATGGTAATGCGGTCTTCGTAAATTGCTTTTCCAACCACTACACTTCTGATCGGGTATTTGGCCAGGTCGTAAATGTCCTGCATGGAACTTACGCCACCTGAAGCAATCAGTTTGATCATAGGTGAATGTTCAAGTAGTTTTTCATACAGATCGATGGCTGCACCACCTAATTTTCCATCCTTGCTGATATCGGTGCATAAGAAACGGAAAAAACCCAATGAAAGACATTTGTCAACATAATCCATCAGTTTAATCGGCGAGCTTTCCATCCAGCCTGAGTATTTGATTACTTCGTCCAAAACGTCGATTGCAATTACAATGCGGTTGGCGTAATCGTCTTTTTTAGCAAAAGCTTCGCTTAATTGAGGTAAGAAATCAGGATTGGTAATGGCTTGTGTACCTACAATTACACGGTGAATTCCGGCATCAAGCAAATTGGTCACTTGCTCAATGGTTCTGATACCACCGCCATACTGCACTTTCATTTCTGTTTTTTTGATGATTTCGAAAAGTGTTTTCTGATTGCTAAAATCACCTTTAGCTCCGTTTAAATCGATAATATGGATAAAATCTGTACCATTTGAACGGTATTTTTCTATCATTTCAGGGATAGAAACATCATATTCCGTTTTTTGATTATAGTCACCTTCACGAAGACGGACAACTTTTCCATCCAAAATATCAATAGCAGGTATTATGTACATTTTATAAGCTTAAGTTTGAAAAATTTTTTAATACTAGTTCGCCGGCTTTTCCCGATTTTTCGGGGTGGAACTGAACGCCGTAAAAATTGTCTTTTTGTACAGCTGCCGAAAACTTTAAACCATAATCAGCAGATGCGATGTCAAAAGTAGGGTTATATTCAATAAAGTACGAATGCACAAAGTAAAATTGTGTATTATCTTCAACACCTTCAAATAATGAATTGTTTTTTGGGCTTACCGCGTTCCAACCCATATGTGGTATTTTGATATTCAGTGACTTATCAAATTTTTTGGTTTTAACCGGAACAATATTCAACAGTGCTGCATCACCCTCTTCTGAGTGTTCGGTAATCAGCTGCATGCCCACACAGATGCCAAGAACGGGTTTGGTCAGTTTTTTAATGGCTTCAACCAAACCGGTTCCCTTTAGTTTTTCCATCGCAGCGCCTGCGTGGCCAACACCAGGAATGATGATATGGCTATATTTTTCGAGGTCGTTTTCTGTATTTACCATGCCGTAGGTTACGTTTAAGCGATCTAGAGCTGCGGTAAGGGAGAAGATGTTACCTGCTCCGTAATTTATAATTCCAACCATTTTTAGTATCAAGTGTTTAGTGTCAATTTCTTAGTATCGAGAATCAAGACAAAATGTCTATCAAATTTGGGTCGCTAAAATTGCCTTTTATTAGGTTTAATTTTTATAAAATTTGAAAATGAAAGGCAGTTTTTCATGGGTGCTGTAGCCCCGCTATCGCTTATAGTCCTCTCCCGATGAAAAATCGGGCTGCGGGCTATTCCGCTCTATCGGGTTTATTTAACAGCGGACGGGCTTCGAAACCCTCCGCCTTAAACCTTTCAGCCATCTACCTTTCTTACAATAGCCCTTTAGTACTCGGTAATACCATTTTCTCGGCATCACGTTTAATGGCCATTTTAATGGCTTTTGCGAATGCTTTAAAAATAGCCTCAATTTTATGGTGTTCGTTATCGCCTTCTGCCTTCACGTTTAAATTGCATTTTGCAGCATCACTAAACGATTTGAAAAAGTGATAAAACATCTCTGTTGGCATATCGCCAACTTTTTCACGTTTAAATTCAGCATCCCAAACAATCCAGTTTCTTCCGCCAAAATCAATGGCAACCTGTGCCAGGCAATCGTCCATTGGTAAGCAAAAACCATACCTTTCAATGCCCAGTTTATTGCCCAGACCTTTGGCAAATGCCTCGCCAAGGGCAATGCCTGTATCTTCTATGGTGTGGTGCTCATCGATATGTAAATCACCTTTGGCAATTACTTCCAAATCTACACTTCCATGGCGCGCAATCTGATCGAGCATGTGATCGAAAAAGTTTAAACCTGTTTCAATTTTAGCTTTCCCTGTTCCGTCTAAGTCAAGGTTGATGGTAATATCGGTTTCGTTGGTTTTACGTTCGTGGTGGATTTTTCTGCTCCCTGCTTTTAACAGGTTGTAGATGTCTTCCCATTTCCTGGTTTCTAAAATGATAGTGTCTAAAAGCGTTTCGTGTTTGTCTAATGCTTCTGAAGAACCCAGTGCATCATTCTGGCGAAGAAAGATGGCTTTAGCCCCAAGATTTTTAGCTAAAACAACATCGTTCAAACGGTCGCCGATCACGAAAGAGTTTTTCAGATCATAATCTTCGCTGAAATATTTTGTTAACAAAGCAGTACCGGGTTTACGGGTAGGAGCATTGTCTTTCGCAAAAGTTCTGTCAATCACAATCTCGCTAAAATGAACGCCTTCACCCGCAAAGGTATCCAGCATAAAATTGTGGATCGGCCAGAAATTTTCTTCAGGATTTGACAATGTTCCCAGTCCATCCTGGTTGGTTACCATTACCAGTTCATAATCCAGTTCGGCCGCAATTTTCGATAGATAATATAAAGAACGCGGATAAAACTTAAGCTTTGCAAAACTATCTACCTGTTCATCATCAGGCTCAATATTTAACGTACCATCGCGGTCTATAAATAATACTTTTTTCATTTTAAAAATTTTCTAAGACAGTTAATAGTTTGTCATTTTCTTCTTTTGTACCCACCGTAATCCTCAAACATCCTTCGCACAAAGTTACTTTAGAACGGTCGCGTACAATGATACCCTGGTCAACCAAAATGTCGTAAATTTTCAAAGCGTCGGTAACTTCTACAAGGATAAAATTTGCATCGGATGGATACACTTTTGTTACTGCATTTATATCATTTAAAGCAATTGATAAACGCTGTCTTTCTGCAACAGATTCTTTAATCCAATCGTTCACCTGAGCGATGTTTTTTAAGGCTTCAAAAGCTAAATCCTGCGTGGCCTGATTGATGTTATAAGGTGGTTTAATTTTATTTAAAACATCGATCACTTTTGTAGAAGAAAATGCCATGCCCAAACGTAAAGCGGCAAGTCCCCAGGCCTTCGAAAAAGTTTGCAGAACAACCAGGTTTCCGTACTCGGTTAACTCCTGAATAAAGGTCTTCTGACGGGCATAATTAATGTAGGCTTCATCCACTACAACGATGCCATTAAAGTTGGCTAAAATGGTTTCAATATCTTCGCGGTTTATCGAATTTCCTGTTGGATTATTTGGCGAACAAATGAAGATTAATTTCGTGTTTTTATCAATCGTTTCTGCGATCTTTTCCATATCCAGTTGGAAGTTCGGAAGCAGGCTTACTTTGCGTATTTCTACATCATTTATGTTGGCCGAAACTTCGTACATTCCATATGTTGGTGGCAGCACGATTACGTTGTCTTTTCCAGGGTTACAAAAAGCGCGGAACAATAAATCTATTGCTTCGTCGCTGCCGTTTCCTAAAAAAGTATTCTCAATGGGTACGCCTTTTATTTTGCTGATCGCATCTTTTAAATCGAGCTGCAATGGATCAGGATAACGGTTGTAATTTGCCGGAAGTGGCGAGCCATAACTGTTCTCGTTTGCATCCAAAAAAACAGATGCCTGACCTTTAAATTCGTCCCTTGCAGTAGAGTAGGGGCGAAGGTTTTTTATATTTTCTCTTACTAAATCGTTAATGTCCATTTTTGATGGTTTCTTGGTTCAATAGTTCATTGTATCATTGGTTGCCACCGCCGATATATTATTATGTTCTTTCTCTCCGGTTTGATTACACAGATTAAGTGATTACACCGATGGTTTTTCCCTTTGGCTTTATTTTATGCAGTTTCATCTCCGGACTCCAAACTTCCGACTCCAGACTCAAAACTTAATCTAATACTAACTGCATTTTTATGTGCATCCAGGCCTTCTGCTGCTGCGAGGATTTCAACCGTGTTCCCAATGTTGTTTAAGCCTTCGCGGGACAAATGCTGAAAGGTGATCTTTTTCAGAAAAGCATCAGTAGATACACCCGAATATGCCTTTGCAAAGCCGCTGGTTGGTAAAGTATGGTTGGTTCCGGAGGCATAATCGCCAACACTTTCGGGCGTATGGTTGCCTAAAAATACTGATCCAGCATTGATGATCAATGGGATAAGGCTTTGGAAACGCTCAGTGGCCAATATTAAATGCTCAGGTGCATATTCATTCGAAAATTGCATGGCTTGCTCCAGATCATCACTTAAAACAACATAAGAATTGGCTATTGCTTTGGCCGCAATATCCTTTCTCGGTAGCATAATCAGCTGTTTTTCAATTTCTTTTAAGGTCTCAGCGATGATTTGTTCAGAAGTAGCCACTAAAATGGCCTGACTATCAGTTCCATGTTCTGCCTGTGCAAGTAAATCTGCAGCAATAAATGACGGATTGGCAGTATCATCAGCAATAACCAGAACCTCAGAAGGGCCTGCAGGCATATCGATGGCCACTTTGTTTTGAAACATTGTTTTTGCTGTGGTTACGTAGCGGTTACCAGGGCCAAAAATCTTGTATACCTGTGGTACGCTTTCAGTTCCGAAAGCCATTGCTGCAACAGCTTGGGCGCCGCCAATCAGGAATACTTTTTCGATACCCAATAGTACCGCGCAGTAGGCCAGATAACAATTGGTTTTGCCATCACTCTGTGGGGGAGAGCACACTACAATTTCTTTACAGCCTGCGATGATTGCAGGCGTAGCAAGCATTAAAAAAGTGCTCGGTAAAACCGCGGTTCCGCCGGGGATATAAAGGCCAACTTTTTCAATGGCCCTCGATTCGCGCCAGCATACAACGCCTGGCATCGTTTCAATTCTACCTTCTGTTTTTAACTGCGATTGGTGAAAAGTTTTAATGTTTTGATAAGCGGTATCAATTGCTTTTTTTGCCGCTGCCGGAATAGTAGATGCAATTGCTTTTAATTCTTCTGCATCTAAAAACAACTGCGCTAAATCAACTTTATCAAATGCTTTTGCGAAGTTGAAAAGCGCCTGGTCGCCATCTTTTTTTACCGTGTTGATGATGTCGGCTACCCTTTCTTCAATCAGTTTATCGTCTTCAATCTGCCTTGAACACAGTTCTTCAATTTTTGATTTAGATAAATCTGTATAATTGTAGATTTTCAATGTTTTATAATTTTAAATTAACTAATAGTTAATGTGAATTTAAACGATTTTACTTGATTATTTTCTCAATTGGCATCACCAAAATGCCTTCGGCGCCTGCTGCTTTTAAACTGTTTATTTTATCCCAGAAATCTTCCTCGGCAATTACAGAGTGAACGGCAACCCAGTTCGGTTCGAAGAGTGGAACCACCGTTGGGCTCTTCACGCCTGGAAGTAAATTAACTACTTTTTGAAGGTTATCTTTCGATACGTTTAATACCACGTATTTATTGGATTTTGCGCTGAGTACTGATCGGATGCGTTGAAGCAATTCGGCAACTTCAGGGTTGTCTGCTATCGATTTGTTTCCGATTAAAACAGCTTCAGATTGCATCACATCGGCGAATGGTTTTAGGCCATTGCTCTTTAATGTTCCGCCTGTTGATACGATATCAAAAATGGCGTCGCTTAAGCCTAAACCCGGACCAATTTCTACCGATCCTGAAATCGTTCTGATATCAGATTTTATCCCTTTTTCCTGTAAGAATTTTTCGAGGATTACTGGATAAGAAGTGGCGATGGCTTTACCATTTAATTCATCCAGGTTCTGGATATTACTAGATGCCTGAACGGCGATTTTTAAGGTGCATTTTCCAAAGCCTAATTTTTGTAGATAATCTACCTCGGCTTTGGTTTCTACAATTACATTTTCGCCAACGATACCCAGGTCGGCAATGCCATCCTGTACATATTCTGGAATATCATCATCACGTAGGAAAAGAATTTCTAAAGGGAAATTGGTAACAGTGGAGATGAGGGAACTTTTGTAGTTTTCGAAAGATAAACCACAGTTTTTAAGTATTTCTACAGATTTTTCGTTTAACCTACCCGACTTCTGGATAGCGATTTTAAGTGTTTTCAAAGTATTGAATATAGAGTGAACAGGAAATTATTTTACGGAAAAAAGTTTTGAAGTACAAAACAAACATATCATATCGCCTATCGGCGATGGTGTAGATGTAAGTGATGGTTCAAAGTTAAATTCATAAATTATTTCTGCCAGTATCAATACGTTAGCTGATAAGCGCTGGCAAATATAGTGTTTGAAATGGTAAAACAAAAAATAATGGCACTTAATTTGCCATTATGCTGTTTTTATTGCCAATAACCCTTATTTTGTATTAAAATTTTACTCCTTTGAAAAAGTTTCGCTTTCTAATTCTGCCCGTAATTTTGTTCATTTCTGCCTGTGGATGGTTTAAAAGCCCACCCGAGATCGGAAAAGTACTGTCTGAACACTTTAAGAACAAAATCTATAAAGATTTCGACACTGTAGCTTACGACAGCATTTTTGTAAAAACAATGGACAGTCTTTCGGGTAAATTCGTTAATCCGAAAACTATTAAAACATTTTATGCGCATCATTATGCTGAACCTAAATTGGTTACGCAATTTTATATCAATGGGCAATTGGATTCGTTGGTAGGCTATTTGGAGCAGAGCACAGTGCATGGATTAAACCCAAAGCTTTTTAAGGGTGATGAGATTAAAGCTTTGTTGGAAGAATTAACTGCCAATAAATTTAAAAAAGTAGAAGAGAGTTATCCCGTAATTGCCAAACTGGAGCTGTTATCTGTAAATGCCTATTTAAACTATAACAATTACCTTAAATATGGCGTGGTAAATCCCCGCACTATTTTTTCTCGCTATTATATTAAAGTGAGGCGTCCGGATAGCGCAGGGATGAACAATCTTTTGAACAGTAAAAGCCTTGTAGATACCTTAAGATCCGTACAGCCAAATTCACTTCAATATAAAGCTTTGCAGGCGGCATATTTAGCTGCGAATACGGATGATGAAAAACGGATTTTGCTGTTGAATATGGAGCGCTTCCGCTGGAAAATGCCGGAGACCGGAGATAATTATGTACAGGTAAATATTCCTGATTTTAGGTTGACCTGGTTAGATAATTTAGATACTGTAATATCGATGAAAGTTTGTGTAGGTGGCAAGCGCGAAAATGGTTATGAAGACAAGTTAAAAGCCTTTGCAAAATCGGGCAATTTAGACGATAAACCGAAGAACCACGAAACACCTTTGTTGTTCAGTAAAATCAATTCGATTCAGGCCAATCCCATCTGGAATATTCCGGTAAGTATTGCACAAAGTGAAATCTATTGGATGGCGCGAAAAGATCCTTTTTATTTATCGAATAGCAACATCAAAGTGTACTATAAAGATAAGCTTATCGGGGAGCCTGATACGATCAATTGGAACAAGTATTCGAGAGATAAATTACCCTTCAAATTTAAGCAGGGTTCGGGTGGTGGAAATGCATTAGGGAAGTTCAAATTTATTTTCGATAACAGCTCGAGTATTTATCTGCATGATACCAATAACAAGAATGGATTTAACCTTACCAACCGTGCCATTAGTCATGGTTGTGTACGCATAGAAAAGCCACTAGAATTTGCCGAACTTTTAGTGAAAGATGCTTATACTTATGATAAGCTTAGGGCGGAGGTTGATTTGCCGCCGATTGATAGCACGCATGTAAAATGGTATAAAAAACGGATGGCACAAAAGGCAGATACCACTAAAGCTTTTCAATTGAAACCAGCCTGGTTCGGGCCCAAAAAAGCTGTACCATTAATTATCACTTATATTACGGCCTGGTCGCAAAATGATAGGATAGAATACAGACCTGATGTGTATGGTATGGATGAAAAACTTTGGACAGCAATGAAAAAGTTTAGATAGAATTTAGTCAAGTGTTTCGATCTTCTTCATTAAAAAAGGTAACTTTGTGTTGTTTTAACACAAATTATAGGATGATCGATCAAAATATCAAAATTGCTGTTGATGCCATTGTTTTTGGCTACGAAAAAGGAACGCTTTATGTGTTAGCGGTTCAACAGCGATTTGGCAAACTGGCCGATAGATGGGTTTTACCCGGAGGATTTATTTTAAATGACGAACCCCTGCTTACAGCAGTTGAACGCGAACTTAAAGAGGAGGCTGGTATTACCGTAAATTATCTTGAGCAGCTAGGTACTTTTGGTGATGATATCAATCGTGATGAAAGATTTAGGGTAATTTCTGTTGCATATTTTGCTTTGGTTAATCCTAAAAACTTTGTGCTGAAGGCCGATACAGATGCGAAAGATGCAAAATGGTTTCCGGTTGCTCAAATTCCGGAATTGGGCTATGATCATAATGAAATGCTTGATATGGCCCATCAACGTTTAAAAAGTAAACTCACTTATCAACCGATCGGTTTTGATCTGTTGGATCAGGAATTTCTGTTTTCGGATTTGGAGAATCTTTATTGCTCCATTTTAGAAAGAGATATCGACCGACGAAATTTTAGAAAAAAAATTCTAAGTTTTGGAATTGTTACAGAGACTGATAAAGTAGTAAAAATGGGCGCTAGCGGTCGACCTGGTAAACTTTTTACCTTCAATAAGCCGAAATATAATCAGTTGGTGAAGGAAAATTTTCAATTCGATATTAGGTTTGCGTAAAATAAACACAAATTATTCTTTGTATTCTAAAAATGATTTTTATATTTGTGTAAATAATACGCAAATATATGTTAAATCTAAATCCAAGTTTTACTCCGCTAGGCGAAAATAACTTAATCGAATACAAATCTTTCTTATTTGCAGGTGGCGAACCACACATTAAAATTTCGAATAATCTTGATGTTGCTGCTCCGGTTACCATTACGCAAAGAATAAATTCCTTTAATGATTTAGGCATGATCTGCATTACGGTTGATGCCTTGAGAAGAATGGGCGTAAAGGAAATCAATCTTTTTATTCCCTATTTTCCTGCAGCAAGGCAAGACAGGGTGATGATACCTGGCGAACCTTTATCCGTAAAAGTTTATGCTGATATCATTAATGCCATGGCTTTGGCAAGTGTTACGGTTTTCGATCCACACAGCGAAGTAACACCAGCCTTACTCAACAACTGTGTAACGGTTTCGAACCATGACTTTATCAAGCAAGTAATTGCAAATATTGGAACTGATGTCAAACTCATTTCTCCTGATGGGGGTGCCTTAAAGAAAATTTATAAAGTGTCTGAGTTTTTAGGTGGTGCTGAAGTGGTAGAATGCTCAAAAAGCAGGGATGTAAAAACAGGAAAACTTTCAGGATTTAAGGTGTATGCGGAGGATCTAAAAGGTGCAGATTGCCTGATTGTAGATGATATCTGCGACGGTGGCGGCACATTTATCGGTCTGGCCGAGGCACTTAAAGCCAAAAATGCAGGAAAACTTTATTTGGCTATCAGTCATGGCATATTTAGTAAAGGTTTTGATGACCTGGCTAAATATTTTGAACAGATCTTCACTACCGATTCTATCAAAGAAGTTGATCATGAAGGGGTAACACAGATCAAATTGGCAGATATTTTATAAAATTAAGATGAAAACGATACTTCCCCCACAGGTTATTACCCCATCTGATGTTTCCGTATTTCTAGCCGGAACCATTGATATGGGCAATTCGATTGATTGGCAACAAAAATTTATCAATAAGGCAAACAGCGAAGAAACATTAGGTGATGTAATTGCTTTCAATCCACGGAGGGCATCCTGGGATCATAGTTGGACACAGACCATTGAACATGTACAATTCAGCGAGCAGGTGAACTGGGAGTTGGATGCGATGGAAAATGCTGATGTGATTTTATTGTTCCTTGAAGCGAATTCCAAATCTCCCATTTCGATGATGGAGTTGGGATTGTTTGCTGATTCTGGCAAATTAATGGTGTGTTGTGAAGAGGGGTTTTGGAGAAAAGGGAATATCGATATTGTTTGCCAAAGGAAAGGCATCGATCAGTATCAGACATTTAATGAACTTGTTGTTGCAGTAATTGCTAAGCTTAAAAAGTTGGCTAATATTAAATAAAGTCAAAACAGATGAGAACCACATTTATCCATAGTGCAATATTCGGTCTGGTAGTTGGCGATGCATTGGGAGTACCCGTAGAATTTAAGATCAGGGATTTTTTAAAACGGTTTCCGGTAACAGATATGTTGGCCTATGGTGTTCATCATCAGCCGCTAGGTACCTGGAGTGATGATAGCTCACTTACCTTTTGTTTAGCAGAAAGTCTTTGTAATGGTTATAATTTAAATGATATCTCCCAGAAATTTCTTCAATGGTTTAATGCTGAAATTTGGACTCCCCATGGAAAAGTTTTCGACATTGGTATAGCGACAGCTGAAGCCATCAAAATGGTAGCGCATGGAGCTGATCCGGTTTTATGTGGTGGTGCGTCTGAAATGGATAATGGAAATGGATCATTAATGCGGATCTTGCCCCTGTTGTTTTATTTACGTGAGGAAAACGATTTAAAAGTTATTTTTCAGCGGGTCAAAGAAGTTTCGTCCATAACCCATGCACATTTCCGCTCTGTTTTTGCCTGTTTTATCTACGTCGTTTATGGTTTGGAGCTGATAAAAGAAAAAGATAAAAAAGAAGCTTACTTTAATATGCAGTTTAAGCTTAAAAACTTTGTCGCGGATCATGACTTTGAACAAAGGGAAATTGATCTGTTTCAAAGAGTTTTGATAAATGATATCTCGACAGTTCCAGAAAACGAGATTTATTCTTCTGGTTATGTGTTGCACAGCCTTGAAGCCAGTTTATGGTGTATCCTCACTACCGGAACTTACGAGGCTACGGTTTTAAAGGCAATTAATCTTGGTGACGATACCGATACAACTGGGGCAATTACAGGCGGTTTAGCAGGTTTGATTTATGGTTTTGAATCTATTTCTGAAAAATGGCTGAATGCAATCGTTAAGAAAAATGAAATTGAAGAACTCTGTGAAAAAATGAATCGTATTTATGAAAAAGCAGAAATATAATATTGCAGATATAAAAGAAAGTAATGGATTCCTGTTTTTTTGGGGACATCAGTCTCCGAAAAATGGAGTGCTTTCTAAAGCCTGTTTAAGTCAATGGTGGCCATCTCCATTTATTGAAAATGAAATCATCTATCAAACAGCTGAACACTACATGATGGGGAAAAAGGCCTTTTTGTTTAATGATCAGGATATCTTTGAAAAAATAGTAACAAAAGAATCTCCTGAGGATGTAAAAGACCTGGGCAGACAGATAAGAAACTTTGATGCCGCAAAATGGGATCTTCATAAATATGAAATTGTAAAACAGGGAAACTGGCTTAAGTTTTCTCAAAATGAAGTATTGAAATCGTTCCTTTTACAAACCAAAAGTAAAATCCTTGTAGAAGCGAGTTCGGTTGATGCCATTTGGGGAATCGGTTTGGCAGAGGATAATCCAAATGCTTCAATTCCTGAAAATTGGAAAGGTTTAAACCTCTTGGGATTTGCATTGATGGAAGTGAGGGATGAATTAAAGTTTAATATATGAAAACGATAAAATTGTTTAGGCCGGTTGGATTAAAGGAAATGGAACTCATTGCTGAAAATGGCTTTAAAGCTTTTCCTCCGCGATTAGCCTGGCAACCTATTTTTTATCCAGTAATGAACCAGGAATATGCAGAACAAATTGCTCTGGAATGGAATACCAATGATGAATTTTCTGGTTTTATTGGTGTCGTAACGGCTTTTGAAGTAAATGAGGAGTATTTGAAGAAGTATGAAGTTCAAAATGTAGGTGGGTTAGTGCATAACGAACTTTGGATTCCGGCAGAGGAGCTGATCGATTTTAACAGCAACATCATTGGTACAATAGCAATCGTTAATGCTTATTTCACTAATCGATCTGCAAAAACGGAAAACCTGGTGTTAAGAAGTAAATTAGAAGAATTTAAAAAATGATTTTAGAACTAATCAAAGCCGATATAACAACAATTAAAGCCGATGCCATTGTAAATGCTGCTAACAGTTCGTTGCTGGGTGGCGGTGGGGTAGACGGTGCCATTCACAGAAAGGGTGGCAAAGCCATTTTAAAAGCTTGCATTGAAATCAGAAATAGACAGGGTAAATGCAAAACAGGTGAGGCCGTGATTACCACTGCAGGAAATCTACCATCAAAATATGTAATCCATACCGTTGGCCCCGTGTGGAATGGCGATAGTGAAGAAAAAAATACGCTGCTTGCAAATTGTTACCGCAACAGTTTAAAACTCGCAATAGAAAACGATGTTAAGGTTTTGGCTTTCCCAAACATCAGCACAGGGATTTATCATTTCCCAAAAGATAAGGCAGCAGATATCGCCATCGCCTCAGTAAATAGTTTCACTGAAAAAGAAAAAATAGAAAAGGTAATCTTTGTATGTTTCGACGAGGAAAATTATCAGATCTATGAAGAGAGACTCAATCTACAATAAGATGAGTCAATAATAAATTACAAAATGAAATTAACAGTAAAAAAATATAAAGAACAAGTAATAGAATGGCCAAAATCAGGATGCCATATTATGGCCCAATATGATGATGAAAAAATAATTGTTTATCAGGCCTACCGAAAAGAAATAGGTGAATTTGCAGTCAATAACCAATACTTTGGTGGCCAATTCAGTTTAAGCAGAATGACCTGGATAAAACCTAATTTTTTATGGATGATGTACAGAAGCGGCTGGGGAACAAAAGAAGGACAGGAGGTTAGTTTAGCCATACACCTTAAAATCTCCGCATTCCGTAATTATCTGCTAAATGCAGTTTACACATCATATGATCAAACCGAAGGCATTTCTCATGATGAATGGAGAAGTGAGCTGGAAAATTCCAGCATCAGGTTGCAATGGGACCCGGATCACGATCCTAATGGCGTAAAACAAGAAAGAAAGGCAATCCAGATCGGATTGAAGGATAATTTTATCAAATCATTTGCACAAGATGATATTTTATTCATTGAAGATATTAGTCAATTTGTAAAAGAGCAGTATGAATTTGTTAAAAACGGTCAATTGGAAAATTTAAGCACTCCTGCAGAAAAATCTTTTGTGTTTGATGATGAAATGTTGAATAGAAAATTGAAAATCATAACTGAATACGCTCATGGACAATAAAATAACAAAAGGCATCAGTAAGCTGCTCAGCTATATTTTGAGGCATTCGCCTGAAACTATAGGCTTAAAGCTTGACGAGAATGGTTGGGCAGATGTAGATGAGCTGATTGCCAAATTTGACCTTTATGAAAGACGAATAGATTTTGAATTGCTTGATTACATTGTTGAAAATAACGACAAAAAGAGATTTGCCTTCAACGAAGGTAAAACCAGGATCAGGGCAAGCCAGGGGCATTCCATTTCAATAGAATTAAACCTTAATGAAGCAGAGCCACTAGAATACCTCTATCATGGTACAGTGGAAAAGTTCCTATCGGATATTAAAGCTCAGGGACTACAAAAGATGAGCAGGCAACACGTGCATTTAAGTGCCGACCGGGAGACAGCAAATAAAGTAGGCAGCAGGAGGGGGAAACCCATTATCCTCACCATTAATAGCGGCGCAATGCACAGGGCTGGATATAAATTTTATTTATCAGACAACAATGTGTGGCTTACAGATGTTGTGCCTGCTGAGTTTATAACGTTTTAAAATGGACAGAACATTAGTAATTGGTGATATACACGGGGGATTAAGCGGTTTAATTCAATTATTTGAACGTGCAGAAATATCAACAGGAGATAAACTGATTTTTCTGGGCGATTATGTAGATGGCTGGAGCGAATCGGCACAGGTAATCGATTACCTCATGCAATTGGAAAAAAGTCATCAATGCATCTTTATCAAAGGCAATCACGATGCCTGGTGTATCGATTGGCTCGAAAAAGGAATCATAGATGAGGTTTGGTTTGTACACGGGGGTAAATTAACCATCGAGAGTTATAAAGGTATGTCTGATCAGATGAAACAGGAACATTTAAGTTTCTTTAAACGGATGAAAGATTATTACGTAGACGAGGATAACAACCTCTTTATCCACGCTGGGTTTTCTTCCATGCACGGTCCTGCAAAAGAACGTTATTCGTCTAATTATTCGTGGGACAGGACACTTTGGGAAATGGCATTGACGATGGATAACCGGATTAAAAAGGACTCAGCAATTTATCCTAAACGTTTATTGCTTTATCACGAAATCTACATTGGCCATACACCAACACTTTATTACCATGTTGATGTACCTATGCAGGGCTGTAATGTTTGGAATATTGATACCGGCGCTGCATTTACCGGAAAATTAAGCTGTTTGGATATCAAAACAAAGGCATTTTGGCAAAGTGATACTCTACAAAGCTTTTATCCGAACGAAAGAGGAAGAAATAACATTTAACTATAAATATAAAAACGATGAACCCATTATTATTAACCGACGGATACAAGGTAGACCACCGCAGACAATACCCTGAAAATACAACTTTGGTGTACTCGAACTGGACACCCAGAAAAAGCAGGCTCGAAAATGTAAATCATGTGGTGCTTTTTGGCTTACAGTACTTTATTAAAAAATACATTATTGAAGATTTTAACCAAAACTTTTTTAAACAGCCAAAAGAAGAAATCCTTAAAAAATATGCGCGCAGAATCAACAATTACTTAGGTGAAAATTTAGTGGGTACACAACATATCGCCGATCTGCACGATCTGGGTTATATTCCAATGGTTTTCAAATCGCTGCCAGAAGGTGCAGAAGTGCCTTTGCGTGTACCGATGTTTACCATGTACAATACCAAACCAGAGTTTTTCTGGCTGACCAATTATTTCGAAACTTTATTATCAGCCGTGGTTTGGTTGCCATGCAATTCAGCCACTGTAGCCAAACAGTACCGTACCATTTTGGATAAATATGCAGCAGAAACTTCATCTGTTCCAGAATTTGTTGATTGGCAGGGACATGACTTTTCTATGCGGGGCATGGGTGGCATCGAAGCTGCAGTAACTTCGGCAGCCGGGCATTTGTTGAGTTTTACAGGCACGGATACCATTCCGGCCATCGATTTTTTGGAAGAATATTATAAGGCAGATTCAGATCAAGAGTTGATCGGTGGTTCGGTAGCTGCTACAGAACATTCGGTAATGTGTATGGGAACGAATACCGGAGAGCTCGAAACCTTCAAAAGATTGATTTTGGAAGTTTACCCCAAAGGAATTGTATCTATCGTATCGGATACCTGGGATTTATGGAAAGTGTTAACTGAATACCTTCCTGTGTTGAAAGAAGATATTATCGCCAGGCCAGGCAAAGTAGTAATCAGGCCAGATTCAGGAGATCCGGTTGATATTATCTGCGGAAACCCGAATGGCAAAAACGAAAAGGAGAAAAAAGGTGTAATCGAATTACTTTGGGATGTTTTCGGTGGAAAAACCAACGATAAGGGGTTTAAAGAGCTCGTTCCACAAATTGGCGCTATTTATGGTGATAGCATCACGACAGAAAGAGCTACACAGATCTGCGAGCGCTTAAAAGCTAAAGGTTTTGCCTCTACCAATGTGGTTTTTGGCATCGGTTCATTCACTTATCAATATAATACCCGCGATACCTTTGGTTTTGCCATGAAAGCCACTTATGGGGAAGTAGATGGTGTTGGTCGCGAAATATTTAAAGATCCGATTACCGATGATGGAACCAAAAAATCGGCAAAAGGTTTATTGCAGATTTTCAAGAATGCAACAGGCGAATATGAATTGAAAGATCAATGCAGCTGGGAAGAAGAAGCACAGGGCGAATTGAAAGAAGTTTTCAGAGATGGAAAGTTATTGATCGATTATTCTCTCGCCGAAGTTAGAGAAAGGCTAAAGAATAGTTAACTTCGCCAGGTTTTTGAGGCTGTATCATTCATATAGATTGTCATCCTGTGCCCATTGGAGGGTTGCTTAAATGCTTTTTAAAGTATTTTGGCTATTCATCGAGAGGCTTAGTGACAGATTTAGATTTTGACTTATGATACAGTCTCATTTATTAAAATGATACCCAAATAATGCAGAGCAACCCCACATTTAACCATCAGGCTGATATCGTAAATAGTGCCATCAGATTTTTGAACGCATGGTTTAAACAATCTAAGGCGATTACCGATGAACTGAATGATTTTTTTATTCTGCCAGGTAATAAGATTATTGATAAAAATTTGATCATCAGCAGGTTGAAAGGTATTTTCGGTCAGTCGGATGAATATGTTGGCGGCAGATACGATATTATTGATGTTAATTTCGAATTATTGACTGAGGGTAAGGGCATGGGTTTTGTTGAAGGCGTGGCTGGTTATAGAGCTGTTATTCAAAAACAATCAAAAATAGTAAGTGGGCCTTTTAAACTGTATTTTGCACTGTACAATAGTAGTTGGAAAATTGTAAATATCGAATTCCCTGGATTTAAATATTAATTGAACTGTTTTTAGTTTATTTAATATTATCCGTAGCTTGTCTCAGGTTAACCAGTTTAATTATGAGAAATTTTCACGCCATCTTTTTATTGTTCGCCTTGTTTTTAGGCTCATGTTCTCAAAATCCTGGATCAAAAAAAGACCAAACGGATACCATTCAGGTTTCATCAGTAAAAGAAGATGAATTAAAAGCTGGAGAACCCGAATTCCCGCTCAACTCCATAACCATTGATTTTATGAGTTATTGGACTTATCACGATCAATATGTAAAGCTTTATAGAGATTTTACCGCGACAGACGAAAAGGATAAATCAATCAAAAAAGAAGATTTTTTATTGGCGCTCACTACAGGAAAATATCTTCCTCTTTTAATTCATACTAAAGATTCGACAACCAATTACAAACTGATAAAAATACCGGCCAAGTTATTGAAAGATATAGGCGGAGTGGTTGCCGATTATGCCAAAACCCAACTGGGTTATTTTAGAATGGAAGGTAAGCCTGTTCCTAAGTTTGTTTTTAAAGATGTAAATGGGATCAAATATTCATCAGATGAAGCAAGAGGAAAAATAATTTTATTTAAATGCTGGTTTATTAAGTGTGTAGCCTGCGTAAAAGAAATGCCGGAATTAAATGAACTGGTACAAAAGTATAAAAATAGAAAAGACATACTCTTTGTGAGTTTAGCTATTGATGATAAAAAAGCACTTCAGGATTTCTTGAGTAAAACAAAATTCGATTATGCCGTTATCCCTAATCAGGAGAAGTATATGGCTGAAAGATTAAAAGTAAGACAATATCCAGCCCATTTTTTGATTGATAAAAATGGAATTTTAGTTAAAACTGTTCAGAATGCTACAGAGACGGCAGAAATTTTAGAAAAATTGGTAAGTCAATGAGTTTATTACATTTCAAGTTCGCCACTTTCCATAATTTTTCTATCTTTGGTTTTTAATGAATTTCCTTTATCCGGGCTTTCTTTTCGCACTAATATCGGTTGCCATCCCGGTCATCATTCATTTATTCAATTTCAGGAAATTTAAAAAGATTTATTTCTCTAATGTTCAGCTTTTAAAAGAGGTAGAACAGCAAAATTCTTCCAAAGAAAAACTTAAAAACCTGCTTATTCTGTTATCACGGATTTTAGCAATTATCTTTTTAGTGCTGGCATTTGCACAGCCTTATATTCCGGAGCATAATCAGAAAACTACGGCGGTAAACAACATAGTGAGTATTTATATCGATAATTCTTACAGTATGGAAGCTATTAATAAAGATGGCAACCTGCTTGATGAAGCAAAGAGAAGGGCAAAGGAACTGGTGAAGGGTTTTGGTATAAACGATCGTTTTCAACTCCTGACCAATAATTTCGAAGGGAAATACCAACGTTTATTAAATGAAGAAGAGTTTTTGAAAGCATTGGATGATGTAAAAATCACTGCAGCCAACCGAAATCTCCAGCAGATCCTAAACCGGCAAGGAAATATGTTAACCGGGGCAGAAAATAAATATAGCTTTCTCATCTCCGATTTTCAAAAAAATATTTCCTCCACAAAAAAACTCGAAACTAAGAGTGAAATTCAGTATTCATTTTTGAAGTTGAATGCCAATACCTTGCCGAATGTTGCGGTAGATAGCGTTTGGGTACTTTCGCCAAACCATCAGCCCGGAACTAATGAACGATTGGTGGTACAGTTAAAAAATTACTCTGAAGAAGAAGCAAAAAATATTCCGTTAAAATTAAGTATCAATAACCAGCAAAAAGGATTGGGTGCAGTAAACATCCCGGCTGGTAAAACAGTTAAGGATACCCTGAATTTCTCCGGGCTTAGCGCAGGTTGGCAAAAAGGTATCGTGAGCATTAAAGATTTTCCGGTAACCTTTGATGATACATTGTCGTTCAGTTTTAAAGTAGACGAAAGTTTTCCTGTGCTGAGCATTAACGGGCCTAATGCAGGAAATTATATTAAAGCACTGTTTGCAGCCGACGGCTACTATAAGCTCACCGAAAATGCGGAAAGCAATGTAAACTACAGCAATTTTGCCAATTATGGTCTCATTGTGTTAAATGGTTTAAAAAATCCATCAACAGGTTTGGCACAACAACTTAAAACCTATCTGAATGCAGGAGGAACTGCGGTACTTTTCCCAGATTTAGATGCCGATATTCAAAATTACAATTCGTTTTTAAGCGGGTTATCACTTCCTGCAATTCAAACGCTAAATACTACAGCAACCAAGGTTGATCAGATTGATCTGCAAAATCCGATTTTCAAGACGGTTTTTGAAGAAATTCCTAAAAATTTAGATCTTCCCGCTGTTTCCCGTTATTATTCTTTTGTAGAGAAAAATACTTCCAACAAAGAAGATATTATGTTATTGCCTGGCAGAAAGCCATTTTTCTCTAAATATGGAATAGGTAACGGACAGGTTTATTTATCGGCCTCAGGATTAAATACAAATGATGGAAATTTGGCACGTCATCCGGTTTTTGTTCCACTGATCTATCGTTTGGCTTTGAGCGGAGGAAATGAAAGCCCTTTGTATTACAATCTTGGAAACGACAATGCATTGGCCAGTAAAAAGATTACATTGGGTAAAAACCAAAGTTTAAAAATTACAGCAGATCATTTCGAAGCGATTCCCGAAATCCGACAGGCAGATGGGAAAACATTGATTTACATCGCCGATCAGATTAAAAATGCAGGTTTTTATAACCTAAAACTAATCGATTCGCTACTTGCAGTTTATAGTTTCAATAACGGCAGAACAGAATCTGATATGCATTATTTAAGCAAGAATGAGCTTGATCAACTGGCTGGCAAAAGTAATTTGAAAATATTCGATACCGATAAAGATGCTGTTAAGTTAATTGCTGGCGCCAGTAAAATCGGACAAACTTTATGGAAACTTTGTCTAATTTTGTCGCTGATTTTTATTGCAGCAGAAATTTTGCTCATCCGATTTTTTAACAATACAAAAAAAACAATATGAATCTCCTGGTTAAAAATGTAACCGTTGCCGATCCGCAAAGTAAATTTAACAATCAACAATGCGATATTCGGGTAGAAAATGGTAAAATTAAAAACATAGGTAAATTAACTGCCGATAAAAACGAAACTGTTTTTGAGGCTCAGGGGGCGTTTTTGACGCCAGGCTTTTTCGATTTAAACTGTGTGGCTGGCGATCCGGGTTTCGAAACCAAGGAGGATATCCAAACATTAACCGCAACCGCAAAAGCTGGCGGTTTTACAGGATTGGCATTATTGCCGCAAACGAGTCCGGTTGTGCAATCAAAATCTCAGGTAGAATACATCATCAATAGAGCAAAAAATAATTTGGTTGATGTTTTGCCGGTAGGGGCGATAAGCCAGAACCGCGAAGCAAAAGAACTTGCCGAACTGTTCGATATGCAACAGGCAGGTGCTGTGGCTTTCTCGGATGGCGATAGGGCTTTGCAGGATGATGGTTTTATGAGCCGTGCCTTACAGTATGCAAAGGGTTTTGATGCACTGTTAATGGTTTATCCCGAAAATAAATCAATAGCTGGCAAATCGCAAATCAATGAAAGTAAAAACTCGGTGCTTTTAGGCATGAAGGGATTACCAGCACTGGCTGAAGAAATGCATATCGCCCGCGATATTTTCCTGGCAGCTTACAACGAAACTAAAGTCCATATTAGCAATATTTCTACTGCGGGTGCTGTAGCTTTAATCCGTAAGGCGAAAAAAGATGGTGTTCAGGTTTCTTGTGATGTAACCGCGCATCACCTGGTGTTTACAGAAGAGCTTTTAAACGATTTCGATAGCAATTATAAGGTAAAACCACCTTTACGTGGCAAAACAGATATTAAAGCCTTAATTGCTGGTTTAAAAGACGGAACAATTGATGCCATTACTTCACAACATCGCCCAGAAGAGATCGAATTTAAAAATGTTGAGTTCGAAATTGCGCATTATGGTATTATTGCCTTGCAAACGGTGCTGCCATTGTTATTAAAAGCTGGTTTAGATATTACTTTAATTGCGGAGAAATTGGCTATTAATCCACGTAAATTATTAAATTTAGCTGTTCCTGTAATCGAAGAGGGCGCTGATGCCAACTTTACTGTTTTTAACGCAACAGAAAAATGGCTGTACAACGCTGCCAGCAACCACTCAAAATCGGCAAACAGTCCGTTACTGGATACCGAACTTATAGGGAAAGTGAAGTTGGTTTATAATAATAATCAGTTTCAAATTAGCTAGAAGACTAAAGCTGAAAGATCAAAATAGTCATGATCTAATAATCCTTAAATCCTAAAAAATCTTAATCATGGATAACAGAGTAAAAAAAGCGCTTAGCGCCACCATTAATCAATATGCTGAGGTTTCAGCAACCAACGTAGAAGGTTTTGAGACCGAATTATTGGATGCTTTTGAGCTAGATGTTAATTTTTTAGATAAAGCAGCAGCTTTCGATGCAGTTTTTGATGCTCATCCTAAATTTGAAGAATTACGCGAAGTATTTTTCGACTTGTTGATGGTGAATTTCTTTAGCAGCGACGTACAGAAGCTTGAAGATGATTATTTAGAAGGTGAGGAATGGGCCAATATCGAAGAAGAAACCATCGACAGGGGAACTGAACTTCTAAATCTCCTATTGTATATTAAAGAGTGCAAGGATGAAGATTTAGATCCTGAATTGGGCGATTTCCTAAAAGAATTTTTACTGGTAGAAGACGATGAGTTTCAGGATGAATTTGAGATTTATGAAGAACTGATCAGCAACCAGCAACTCGCAGAAAGCAGTGTAGAAGAAATTTGCAAAACAGCTCCGACTTTAAATATCAGTGAAGAGATGCAAGAATTATTCGTTCCATTTATGGCTTTTTTCCTCGATGTGGAAGGAAGTGCAGAAACTACGAAAGAAATAATTCAGTATAGCAGTAACAAATCGTTCGATTCTGCTACTTATATATTAATTACAACAATTAATAACTAAACTAAATTGATCATGGAACAACAGATACTTCAGGAAGAAAAGAAACCCAATGCGCTGGCATTCAAAGTAGCCTTGGGCTTTTCGCTTTATACATTAGCAATGATTTATGTTTTTAAACTGATTGGGATTGATACCACGAGTGCAGATATTCCGATAGTGACCAAAGTAATCGTATTTGTTTTATCGTATGGAATTTTCATTTTGGCCATATATTTTACCCAGGCAACACATAAAAAAGAACTCGGTGATTATATCACTTTCGGGAGAGCATTTTCAACTGGTTTTAAGGTTGCCGCCTACTCAGGGTTATTTATCGGTATTCTATATGCTATATATTTTAAGATATTAGATCCTTCAGCAATAGATAAAATAGCAAATGCCGCTATTGAAAAAGCAGGAGATAATGAACAGCAAATAAAGGGTATAGACATGATGAAACCATATATGTGGATTTTTGCGACTTTTACGGCAGCAATAAGTTATACCATATTTGGTTTAATTGTGAGTTTAATCACTGGTGCAGTAATAAAAAAAGAAAGAGTTTAATTTCTTTATAAAATTTTGAACGTGCAGGTTTTATCATTTAATTTGATGAAATTTGCACGTTTTAATTTAAACAAACCTCGCAGGTTTTAAAAACCTACGAGGTTTATGCTTAAAAAATGGATATATCAGTTGTAGTACCCTTATTTAATGAAGATGAATCTCTGCCGGAATTAACGGCATGGATTGATAAAGTGATGATCGACAATAATTTCAGCTACGAAATTGTTTTGGTTGATGATGGTAGTACTGATAGATCATGGGCGGTAATAGAAGAACTAAGACTTCAAAATCCAGCCATAAAAGGCATTAAGTTTAGACGTAATTATGGTAAATCAGCCGCTCTAAATGTTGGTTTCGAAGCTACACAGGGCGATGTGGTGATTACCATGGATGCCGATTTACAGGATAGCCCGGACGAAATTCCAGAACTGTACCGCCGAATCAGAGAAGAAAAACTTGATATCATCTCAGGCTGGAAAAAGAAACGTTACGATCCGATTACCAAAACAATACCCACAAAATTGTTCAATGCAGCTACCCGTAAAATGAGTGGCATAGAGCTGAACGATTTTAATTGCGGATTAAAAGCGTATCGTAGTGATGTAATTAAAACCATCGAAGTTTATGGCGAAATGCACCGTTATATCCCGGTAATCGCCAAATGGGCCGGATTTAGTAAGATAGCCGAACAGGTGGTAGAACACCGCGCGCGTAAATACGGAACAACAAAATTTGGTTTCAGCAGGTTTATAAACGGCTTTTTAGATTTACTCTCTATTTTCTTTGTGGGTAAATTCGGTAAACGCCCGATGCACTTTTTTGGCTCGTTGGGTGTGTTGAGTTTCTTTATCGGTATCATCATGGCATTGTACATTTTGTTCGAAAAGAAATACCTGATATGGCAGGGTTTGGCTTATCGCGATGTAACTGACCAACCCTTGTTTTATTTGTCGCTTGTTGCCATTGTAGTAGGTTCACAGATGTTTCTTGCTGGCTTTATTGCTGAACTGTTATCCCGTAATGCACCAGAAAGAAATCAGTATTTGATAGAAAAGGAATTAAGGTAGAAGTTATGAAGGCGGAAGGTTTATCCGCCTAAACCTTCAGCCTTTAAACCCTCAACCCTCAACCTCAAAACATGTTTTTCTCCATCATCATTCCGCTTTATAATCGTCCACAAGAAATTGACGAACTGTTAAACACCCTAACCAAACAGACGTATTTACAGTTTGAGGTTCTGGTGATAGAAGATGGTTCGAAGAACGATGCCAAGGCAATTGTGGCTTCTTATGCAGATAAACTGGATATTAAATATTATTTCAAGGAAAATGCGGGACAAGGTTTTGCGCGTAACTTTGGCTTCGAGAAAGCCACTGGCGATTATTTTGTTATTTTTGATTCGGATTGTTTAATCCCTGCAGATTACCTCGAAACGGTTAAAAACTATTTGTATGAGCATCATTTAGATGCTTATGGCGGTCCGGATGCCGCACACGATAGCTTCACGCCGGTACAAAAAGCCATCAGCTATGCCATGACATCGCCATTCACCACTGGAGGGATCCGTGGAAACAAACAACATGTTGGGAAGTTTCACCCTCGCAGTTTTAATATGGGCGTTTCCCGTCAGGCCTGGGAGCAGGTTGGTGGTTTTATCTTGACTAGATTGGGAGAGGATATCGAATATAGTATCCGTATTCATGAAAACGGTTTTAAGATTGGATTGATTCCGGATGCAAAGGTTTACCACAAGCGCAGAACAAGCTTTAGCCAGTTTTACAAACAATTGCATTTCTTTGGAAGGGCAAGAATCAATATTTATAAACATTTCCCAAAAGAATTAAAGCCTGTTCACTTTTTTCCTGCCTTATTCACTTTGGGCTTTGGTTTCACCATTTTGTGTAACTTTATCTATCCACCATTGGCATATGTTTGTAACTTCTTCTTATTGATTTACTTTATGTTGATATTTTTTCATTCATGGTCTGTAAATAAATCGTTAAAAGTTGCATTTTTGAGCATTATATCTTCGTTTATCCAATTAACCGCTTATGGTTTGGGATTTATACAGGATTTATTTAAACGAGTGGTATTCAAACAACAATGATAAATTACCTAAAAGAAAGTACGTTCGCCGTTAATGATGTAATCCAAAAGGCATGGAGCATTACCAAGAAACATTATTTCTCGATTGCTACGTTATGCTTTTTGATGTTCATTACGGCAAGTGCGTCGAGTTTAATGGCCTTTTTTATTAAAGATGTAAGCAAAGCATTAAGTGTAATAATGGTGATTATTTTCGTATTGCTTTATTTTACCATCAACCTATCACTGTTTAAATATATTTTCCATTTAATGGACGATGAAGAAAATGATGTGAAAATTGTTGATACACTTCCAACCAAATTACAGATTATTAGGTTCTTAGTGGCTACGCTTTATTTTGTAGGTTGTATTCTTGGTGTTTACCTGGTGGTGATCCTTGTGGCCTTTCCATTTATTTATACCGGAATTAATGTGGCTATTGTTAAAAATGTGGCGATATCTGTTGGCATCATCGCCATTTTTATCACCTGGTTACGCATTTCGTTCTTTCCATTTTTTATCATCGACAAAGGCGCAACTCCTTTTGATTCCATTAAACTGAGTTTAGCCACAACCAAAGGAAATTTTACCAAAATTTTATTGTTATTGGTGGTTTTAGGCGGAGGATATTTAATCTATCTTTTGCTAAACTATTTACAATGGCCATTAGTAGCATTCATTGTGAACATTTTGAGTTCATTTATCATCGTTCCGCTATCTAGCGTAGCCTTAACTGTAGCCTACCGCAAAATTTCTGGCGAATATAAAGGCGACGAGCATCCGGATATTTTACATAATATCGTTTAAAACTAAGAATATGCTGATTGATAAAATCCTTAGTAATCTTAATAATTTTGCCGACTTAGGTGGACAAAGAGCATTTGAACTTGGTAATCCATATTATTATCAAGCAGCAAATGATAATGAGTATTGGAGAAAAGAAATGCCTACAGGGGAAATTTTTTTAGTGCTCTTCGAAGTTAAATACGATCAAGACGGGCATCCAATTAAAATTGTAGATACTTTTCAGGAAAGGATTTCTTAATATGGCTCAGCCTGAATTTTTTGTAGTTACTGGCCCAAATGCAGCTGGAAAATCTAGTTTTATAAGATCAAGGTTGAATGATTTTTCTGGTTTTGAGGTAATTATGACTGATGTTTATAAAGACAGAACTAAAAATATATTTGATCAGGCGATTGCTGAGCGTAAAAATATCGTTTTCGAAACCGTCTTTAATAATTCCTCATTCAAAGCTTTTATAGAAGTAGCAAAAAAAGCCGGTTACAAAACAAATTTAATTGTATTGTTTTTAGAAAGTCCAAAACAATCTTTAAATAGAGTTGTCACTAGGTATTTAGAACAAAATGGGTTGGAAATATCAAATGGCAATGTTGAAATTAATTTTCATTTAAAAATGATAGGTTGAGTGAAGAGGCATATCAGATTATTATTAAAAATATCAACTTTAAAACTAAATAACAAGAAATGGGATTAAAAGCAGCATTAAGTAAACCCTTTGCGGCATTTGCAGTTCGGCAAATCAACAAATGGAAAAATAATGCCGTAAATGCTCAACATAATATACTAAAGAAGCTGCTTGATGAGGCAAAAGATACCGCGTTCGGGAAAGACCATCATTTTGAGGAGATTAAAACCTACGCTGATTTTAAAAAACAAGTTCCTGTTCAGGATTATGAGGGATTAAAGCCTTATGTAGATCGTGTTGTGGCAGGTGAAGCTAATGTCCTTTGGAAAGGCAAGCCCCTTTATTTTGCTAAAACATCGGGTACCACTTCGGGCGTAAAATATATTCCGCTTTCGAAAGAGTCGATGCCAGAGCACATTAAAGCTGCCCGTAATGCCATTTTAACTTATATTCATGAGACCGGAAAGGCCGATTTTGTAAATGGAAAGATGATCTTTCTTCAGGGGAGCCCGGTTTTAAGTGTAAAACATGGGATCAATATTGGGCGCTTATCTGGAATTGTGGCCCACCATGTGCCAGCCTATCTGCAAAAGAACCGTTTACCTTCTTACGAAACCAATATTATTGAAGATTGGGAGCAAAAAGTTGATGCTATAGTTGATGAAACCATCAATGAAAACATGACCTTAATTTCGGGCATTCCTCCCTGGGTACAAATGTATTTCGATAAACTTTCGGAGAAATCCGGAGGCAGGAAAATTGCTGAAATATTCAGGCATTTTAGTCTTTTTATTTATGGTGGTGTAAATTTTGAGCCTTATCGTGCAAAGATTGAGCAAAGTATCGGTAGAAAGATTGATGCGATAGAAACCTACCCGGCTTCTGAAGGATTTATTGCTTATCAGGATTCGCAAAAAGATAAAGGACTATTGTTGTTGGCTGATGCAGGTATTTTTTACGAATTTGTTCCTGCGGATGAATATTATAACGATAATCCGACCAGACTATCACTTGGTGAAATAGAAATAGATACCAATTATGCCTTGATTTTAAATACCAATGCAGGTTTGTGGGGCTATAGCATTGGCGATACGATAAAGTTTGTTTCTAAAAATCCATATAAAATCGTGGTCACAGGTAGGATTAAACATTTTATTTCTGCTTTTGGCGAACATGTAATTGGGGAAGAAGTAGAACAGGCCATTTTAAGTGTGGCTAATGACGAGCTGGTAGAAATTACAGAGTTTACGGTTGCGCCGCAGGTTAATCCTGAAGCCGGTCAATTACCTTATCACGAATGGTTTGTAGAATTTTCGTCTGCACCAAAAGATATGGTGGCTTTTAGTAAAAAGGTTGATGCTGCTTTGCAAAAGAAAAATATTTATTACTTTGACCTGATTGAAGGCAACATCCTTCAACCGTTGATTATACGTACTTTGCAAAAAGATGCCTTTGTAAATTACATGAAAAGTGAAGGAAAGTTAGGCGGACAGAATAAAGTACCACGTTTGAGTAATGATCGGAAACTGGCGGATAGATTAGAGAAATACATTGTTTAACCACTTGTCGTCATTTCGAGCGAACCCGATTGCTATCGGGTGTAACGCAGTCGAGATAACGATCGCTCAACAGATGCTGATCAGAATGGCAGAAACGGGCGAACAACAGAAATGATAAATAAATGCTTAATTAAATTTAAGCATCATGATATTAAAAAGATTTGAAAAGAATAACCATATTAGGTTCTACAGGCAGTGTAGGTACGCAAGCGCTTGAAGTTGTTCGGGATCATCCCGCAGTTTTTAAAGTTGCTGTTTTATCTGCATTAAAGAACTCGAAATTACTCATTCAACAGGCAAGGGAATTTAAACCGGATGTTGTGGTAATTTGTGATGAAAGTAAGTACAACGAGGTAAAAAATGCATTATCGGCACTAAATATTAAAGTTTTGGCCGGTGAAACCGCTTTGGAAGAAGTTGCAGCGTATGAAGAAAGCGATGTCGTATTAACCGCCTTAATGGGCTCGGTGGGATTAAAACCCACCATTGCCGCTATAAAAGCCCGTAAAAACATTGCTTTAGCCAACAAGGAAACGTTAGTGGTTGCGGGAGAACTGATCACAAAGTTGGCCGCAGAACATCAGGTGAAAATTTTACCTGTTGATTCTGAGCATTCGGCCATATTCCAATGTTTGGTAGGCGAGGAACAAAATGAAATCGAAAAGATTTATTTAACGGCATCTGGCGGACCATTTTTAGGAAAAACAAGAGATTTTTTAGCTACAGTAAAAAAGGATCAGGCCTTAAAACACCCTAATTGGGTAATGGGGGCAAAAATCACGATAGATTCTGCATCCTTAATGAATAAAGGCCTGGAAGTAATTGAGGCAAAGTGGCTGTTTAATCTCGATGTTGCTCAGATCGACGTCATTGTGCATCCTCAGTCGATTGTGCACTCTCTTGTGCAGTTTACCGATGGCTCTATGAAAGCGCAAATGGGTGTTCCGGATATGAAACTGCCCATTCAATACGCTTTAAATTATCCCGATAGGCTAAAAAACAATTTTAAGCGTTTTAACTTCTTAGATTACCCAAACTTTAGCTTTCTAAAAGCAGACTTGGAAACATTTAGAAATTTAAGTCTGGCCTATACTTCCTTAAGAAAAGGGGGGAATATGCCCTGTATTTTAAATGCCGCAAATGAAATTGTTGTAGAAGCATTTTTAAAGGATAAAATAGGTTTCCTACAGATGAGCGAAGTTATTGAGCAATGTATGGAAGAAATCAGCTTTGTGGAAAAACCACAATTGAGCGATTATTTAGAAACTGACAAACATAGCCGTATCTTAGCCGGCGAATTAGTAACAAAAAGTATAGTTTAACATCTAACATAAAATTTTATAAGAAAATATGAATGGATTGATTATGGCGGGGCAGCTGCTGCTCGGATTGTCTTTATTGGTAATATTACACGAATTAGGGCATTTCTTGGCAGCCAGGGCATTTGGTATTAAAGTAGAAAAGTTTTATTTATTTTTTGATGCCTGGGGCTTCAAGCTTTTTAGTTTTAAAAAAGGTGATGTTGAATATGGGATAGGGTGGTTGCCACTAGGCGGTTATGTGAAAATTGCCGGAATGATTGATGAGAGTATGGATACGGAGCAAATGGCTCAACCAGCTCAACCATGGGAATTCCGTTCAAAACCAGCCTGGCAACGGTTAATTGTAATGCTTGGCGGTATTATCGTGAACGTAATTGTGGGTATTTTTATCTTTTGGATGTTGACATTCAACATAGGTCAGAATTATACCGTTAACAGTAAACTGAACGATGGTATTTCTGTAGGTACAATTGGTAAAGAAATCGGCTTAAAAAACGGAGATAAAATTTTGGCCATTAACGGCAATAAACTGATCCGCTTTGAAGATGCCATATCGAGCAAAGTATTGTTTGATGGTGCTCAACTGACTATTTTAAGAGAAAATAAAACACTTTACATCTCAGTTCCTGATACCATTTTAAACAAGATATCGAAAAACGATAAAGAGAATTTTATCTCTCCACGTTTCAGGATGCAAAGCGTAGATAAGGTAAGTGCACCTGATGAAAAGGCTGATAAACCTTCATTTTTTGATAAACTCTTTGGCAGAAAATTCGAGAAACCGGCATATCCAGCTTATTCTGCGGGCATTAAACCGGGCGATAGCATTTTGGCTGTTAACGGAAAGGCAATTACATTCTTTGATCAGTTTAAAGAAGAGGTGTCTACAAATAAATTAAAGGCTATTAACATCAAAGCCTTGCGTAAGGGCAAAGAAATTAACTTCGATCTTAAAGTGAGCAAAGAAGGAACGATTGGCATTATCCCTAATTTAAGTTCACCTGAAACTGCACACGTTGATTTCGGTTTTATCGAATCATTTCCTGTTGGTGCAACGATGGCATGGAGCACTTTTGTAGACAATGCAAAAGGTATTGGTAAAATGATCACCGGTAAGCTAAGTGCACGTAATATCAGCAGTCCGATCGGAATTGCCAAGGTTTATGGCAGTACTTTCGACTGGGTTAAATTCTGGACATTAACAGGATTGATTTCGATGGCGTTGGCATTCATGAATTTATTGCCTATTCCGGGCTTAGATGGAGGCCATGTAGTGTTTCTTTTAATCGAAATGGTACAACGTAAGCCTGTGAGCGAGAAAGTGCTGGAGAAAGCACAAATCGTTGGTTTTGTGATCCTGATCGGTTTAATGGTGTTTGCTTTTGGTAATGATATTTTAAAATCCTTCGGTAAGTAAAACCAAATTGATATAATTGCCGCAGATGCGCAGATTTGATGATTCAAACTGTACATCTGCGGCTTTTTAATTTAATAGACATCATGAGCACAGCAAAAACAGATATCAATTATTTCGAATTTTACGAACTCCCTATACAATTCAATCCCGATCAAAATTTGGTGAAAACGAAGTTTTATGCTTTGAGCAAACAGTTTCACCCCGATTTTTACGCCAATGAAAGTGAAGAGAAGCAGCAGGAAGTGCTCGATCTGTCAACTTTAAACAACAAGGCCTATCAAACACTAAGTAATGCTAAAAAGCGCTTAAAATACGTGCTTGAACTAAAAGGTATTGTTGCAACAGATGAGGCTTACCAACTTCCCCAATCTTTTTTGATGGAAATGATGGATGTAAACGAGGTTTTAATGGATCTGGAATTTGAGCCAGATGCTGAAAAGCTTGAGCAGGTAAAGAAAGATGTGGAAACTATAGAAACAGATTTGGCGAGTGAGTTAAATGAGCTGATTAATCAGTTCGACAACAATCCAACAGCATCTGATGCATTATTACCTTCAATAAAGGATAATTTTTACCGGCAAAAGTATATTGATAGGATTAGGGAGCGCTTAGTTAAATAGATGGATGATGGAATTAGTCCGAAGTCGGGCGTTGGAAAGTCCGAAGATAATGAGGTCAAAGAAATAGTCTCCAAGTATTGTATTCTCTGTGCGTATTGTGGTTAAATGATAGGAGCGCTTTCAGCCTTAAACACCCAATTGTAAAATCATTTTTTAGTTTTTGATGCGCAGAAGCATTGTCTTACTTTCGGAACAAACAATCAGATCAATGAGTAGCTCCCTTTCTATTTTCCGTAAAGTAGCCGTAGCAGAAGGAATATCCTATTTGCTTTTATTATTTGTAGCCATGCCGTTAAGGCATTTTGCACATTTAGACCTAGCCGTCAAATATACAGGATGGGTGCATGGTATTCTTTTTATCGCTTATGTTGCCTTGTTGGTAATGACCTGGCAAGAACAGAAATGGAAGTTTGGTAAGGCTGTTCTGATCTTTTTAGCCTCACTTTTGCCGTTTATGCCCTTTGTAGTAGACCGTAAATTAAAGGATGAAAGACCAAAATAATTGTGCTTCAGGGAGTTAAAATTAAATGAAAATAATTTTGTGAATTAGGGTTTCGTTATCTACATTTGCAACCCCGTCCAATAAGAATGCCCGGATGGCGGAATTGGTAGACGCGCTGGTCTCAAACACCTGTGGGAAACCGTGCCGGTTCGACTCCGGCTCCGGGTACTAACCGGGCTCAAGCCCAAAACCTTAAAGGGTTGCTCATTAAAAAGCAACCCTTTTTGCTTGACTTTCAGTAGGTTATCGTTGAACGTTGGGTCAATAAAAGCGGTTCTAAACATATCGTCACCCCATGCCAGATTATCTTTGAACACCCCCCTCATCAGGGTATGCTTCTGTGTAATGTTGCCTTTTTGATAAATTTCATAGAGGTTGGTAAGGTTAGGCAAAATGCGGTCAATAAGATCATCCTCGTTTCGGATTTTAGATGGTTGATTTCCACTTAATGAATATTCAAGCATTGCTTTCTCTTCTTTGTATTTTTGAAACCAGGTTTGATACGTTGAACTCTCTATTTCATTATTCATCAGCCGCTCTTCAAGTTTAAAAATCTTTTCATTTAACTCGTGGAGTTTTCTTATTTTATTTTGGTGTTGTTCCTTTTTTAACTTTTGTGGTTCTATCAATAAAGCTTTTGCAGTCTCTCTTATGAACTGTACTTGATGACTGGAGAAGCTTAGACCCTTAAGCACGGCCTCAATTGCGTCGTGTAGTCTGTTGCCGGCAAGATTGTAATTGGTGTGCTCTGTGCAGCGGTAATATAGGTAATAGTTGTTCCTGCCCTTTGTATAGCCAGCGGTCATGCCCTTGCCACACCAGCATTTCAGAATACCTCTTAATGGAAAATCCTCGGCTGGTTGTACACGTGTTTTTCTCTTGCTTTTATTCAACATATTCTGCACTAGCCAATATTCTGCATCTGAGATTATCGGTAAGTGAATTGACTTAACAAATTTCTCTGGGAGCTCCTGGAAAGGTGGCACCCTGATCAGTCCAGCGTAGTTACAATTCATAAGGATCTCCTGAATAGCAGACTTGCTTGTTCTTGTAAAACCTAATGCTTTGACATTTTTATAAATGATATATTGTGGAATACCAAGGATAAATTCCTTGAATATCCGCTCGACTATTAAAGCTTCGCCTTGATGAATCTCAATCAGGTTTTTTCTGGTTCCATCGATAATATTCCTATAGCCATAAGGTGCTCTTCCGAGGTATCGACCACTCTCCTTTGCATTTCTCACCCCTTGTTTTGTGCGTTTTCGAATGTTAAATAGTTCTTTGTTAGCCATCATGTATTCGAAAGCGCGTTTAATGAATACATCGGGATCGGAGGTATCCAGATCGATTCTTTCGTTAGTTGAGAGCACCTTTACCCCATATTTGCTTTCCAGCTCACCGATCTTCATCAATGCCTCTGGCAGGTTCCTGCTGAACCTATCATGGTCAAGAACGATGATGTAATTACATTTGCCCTTATAATTCTTTAAGTATAGTTCCAAGGCACGATAATCCGGCCGGTCAAATGTGTAACTCGATTCGCCATTATCCTTAAACAATCCAATAATGTTTAAGTTATTTCGTCTACAATATTCCTTTATTGATGATTCTTGATATTCTAATGATTTTGATTGATCCTTACTGCTCAACCTCATATAACCAATTGCGTTCATAATTCCTCCCTTAAAGCTATTTCGACAATGACATTTGCAATTAAAGTTAGCAGTATCTTTTCTTCTTCGCTAATTTTGTTTTGCAGTTTTTTATTATTTCTATAGGAGCTACTGCCAAATGTTTCTGGTAATTCATCAATTATAAGAATAGGCTTTATTCTGGTCTTACTTTTCTTTTCCATCATAATAATTGCTCTATTTTGAGCAAAAATATTTTATACTTTATTGAATCAATAGTACTCCCGATAGTAATCCCGAAGCAATGAGCTTCTACAGATGTATTCGACTTCATATTATCACGAATTTTTTAAATTGGGAGGGCGAGGAATGATTTATTGGCTTTTCAAGTAAAAACCGCTGCTTCAACCGAAACTATGCGTATGACATATTTTAATATTAATTATCAATGACGACTAACTATGGGCTGCGATTCCGATATTCTCCACAGATATCCCTAACTCACTGGAAGGTAGTAAATTAACTGCTTTCCAGTTTGATAACTCTGACACAAGTCTGCCATTAGAAGTCCCGGGAACCAAAAATTCATCCCGTTCGGCACGGCGAAAAAGCAAAAATTCTTCTGAAGAAATTCCAGAAAACGTAGGGTATCCCGAGCGTAAGTCACAAGAAAAAATTCCCCGTGAGGCTATTTTTAGCGTCATGGACATTCCGGAATTGCCATTTACCGTTCCAAGGGTCGTAAAGGGAAGGACCGTAACCAGGGTTCCTGCTGGGAGTACAATGGAAAAAGAAGTCGCCAAACAGAGCTGGTACGTGGAATTCTTTTTTCATAATGCAGCAGAAGAACGTATGGAGCGGATCAGGGTAACCAGAAAGCTCAACAGGATAAAAGACCCAAGACAAAAGCTTCGGAACTTCAATAATCTATGTGAGGCTTACAGGATTGCCCTTGAGGGCGGTTGGAACCCACTGGATGAACACGCCAATGCACGCCTGAAAAAGGAAATTATTGGTATTGATCTGAACGAAGCATTAGTTCTGTTTGAATCTTACCATAAAGCCAAAGGAACCAGGCCCAAGTCGATCAGCACCTACCGTTCAACCTTAAATTCTTTTATCAAGTACCAGGGTGGCAACAAGAAGGTCAGTACGATCAGTGATTTTGAGATAACCGATTTTCTCAATTTCAAGGAAAGGGAGGAAAAGTGGGCGGGGGTAACTTATAATAACTGCAGGATCGGCCTCAATAATTTCTTTCGGTACTTAAAGGTCAATAAATATATTCCAGAGAATCCTGTAACTGATTGTGAGACGCGAAAAAAAATGCCGACACAGTCCCATCAGGTTTTTACGGAACGTGATTTTAAGGTTATCATGGACTGGCTTGATAAGCATGATAAATATTGTCAGCTATTTGTGCGGATGATTTATTACACCTGCATCCGTCCGAAGGAGCTTAGATTTCTTCAGTTGAAGTATATAGATCTGGAGGAAAATACCATTACAGTGCCCGGTACCGTGTCGAAGAATAAAAAATCAATCCCTGTAAATATTGATGTGAGCTTAAGAGTTGAACTGGATAAACTACAGATAGAAAAATTCGATAAAGAATATTTTCTGCTTGGTTCTGCCCAAACATTTATCTCACGGAGTATGTGCTCAGAAAATTACGCCTATAATAGATTCAAGAAATGTTTGGAGGCAACAGGTTTGTTGGATAAAAACTATACGCTCTATTCGTTTAAACACCTGTCAAACGTGAGAAAATTCAGGGCAGGATGGACCCTTGCAGAAATCTGTTCGGCCAATAGGCATGGAAGTCTTTCGGAAACGGAAACCTATCTGAAAGAACTGCTGAAATTCGTTAGGTCGGACAAAGCTATTCCAGCCATTTAAATTTTCTTAGGGTTTCTTGCAGGACTTGTCAAGATTTCTGCAAGAAACTTTTGTTTTTGATTTTTACACTTTTTTAATTGTTCTTCTGAAAAGTGCAAACGATGGATGTCATTAACCTTTCTAGCTAGATCTGAGATAATATCGAACAGTTCTTGATTGCGAACTTCGAGATTTGGAGACTTATCTTTCTGTGTCATAATATTTCTCTTCATTTGATAATGTAAAATTATGAACCATACATAAAAATAATCTCCCTTACCCTAGGGATACCTAAAGTTTTTGAAAAAGACAAATTCAATCCCTACAGGGAATGTTGAATTTTTAGAACACCTTTCTGGTTTTTTGGAGGTATTAGATGGGATTTTGGAGAAAAATAAGTTGCAGGAAAAGGTTGAAAATCTTAAGAAAAAGTAGAATTTTTGTGTTCAAAAAATCTCTCACCCTCATAGCTCGGGAGGTTTTTAGAACACTCATTTCTGTATAGTAGGAAGAATGCTGTTAAAAAGACAATTTACGAACTTTTTTATTAAGGACTTGCCAATAATTGCTGATTTGAAAATTTTTAGAAATGCGTCGAGAAAATAATCCAAAATAATAAGAATTTGATTTACTAAGAAGATTCTATCTAATCGGTTCGAGCCCCATCAGCCACCCGAAATTTTAAAAGCAGTTCTGAATAGAGCTGCTTTTTTTGTTTTTAGAGGTTTCGAGCCTTATATTATGGACCCTTTTTTCTTTCACGTAATGTAACAAAGAAAAATCTATTTTGGAGGAGGTAAAAGTTTTATTGATTTAGGTCGTTTGAAAGATTTTTGCAGATTGGTCTTCTGTAAAATCTTTAAAATGCTAATGCCATGCAGTTTGCAATAGTTGGTTAGCAGCTCCTGCTGAGCTCTCAATGAATAACCCCTCAATGCGTGCTCATCTGTGCTTACACGAAGGTACAAAATTGCTGTCTTCATAATTTAATTTTCTTGCAATGATTGTGCAGCAATAGGTATTTGCCAAATCTTAGCAAGATTATGATACAGTGTCTTGGGAAATACTCTAGTAGAGATAAAATTATATAACTGGCATTCTACGGGAATCCGTAATTTGATACTCAAAAAAGGTTTTACATTTACTTAATAAGTCTGTAAGTGTCATAATACCTTTATATTAGTAAGTTATCTAATTAAGCTCCATGATTAATACAAAACTTCCAAAAGTCCTCAATGTACTGTATAATACTGGAGGCAACAAGATTATCCAATATTGCGCTGAAAACTCTATTCTTGAAAACTGCATTTTACATAGTAGAGATCCGTTTATAATCAAGAGTGAGGATAGGCATCTCGTAATTACAACTAATAAAGATTTTGTTTCCGAAGAATATTCCTATGTGCTATTATCTTCGAGAGTTCCTACAAAAAGGGACTTTGAAGCTGAGAATCTGAATTTGATAGAATGGCTTAAACACCCATCGATTGTACATTCGACGCCACAAGATGTTACTACTTCATGGTCGGAGAGTTTCAATTTTATTAAGGAAGATACCGAAAACAACATTGATGGGCTGCGCAACCCACAGCTTGGGGCTATACATTCTATTCTCGCGCACAAGTATAGTGGAGATGATATTGGTATAGTAGTTATGCCTACTGGAACTGGAAAAACGGAAACCATGATCTGTTCTATGGTCGCAACCCCAACAATTAAATTATTAGTTACTGTTCCCTCTGATTCATTGCGTACACAGCTTTTTGAAAAATTTCTAACTTATGGTTTATTAAAACGCTTTGGTGTAGTAGGGAATGAAGCCATCAACCCACATGTGGGAATTTTAACTTCGGGAGTGAGCACTCTTGAAGAACTGGAAGAATTTATATCTCGATCCAATGTAGTCATTACTACGATGGCTATAGTATCTGGTGCCACCCAAGAACAAAAAGCTTTAATGTCAGAAAAATTTTCGAATCTTTATGTTGATGAGGCACATCATTCTGAAGCGACTACATGGCAGGATTTCATTTTGCGTTTTGATAAGCGCAAAGTATTTCTCTTTACCGCTACGCCTTATAGGAACGATGGAAAAAGGCTTAAGGGAAAATTTATTTTTAACTTTCCGCTTCGAAAGGCCCAGGAACAGCGTTATTACAAAGAGATTAAATTTCTGCCAATTAGAGAATATGACCGCTTTAAAGCAGATAAAATGATTGCTGATAAAGCAGTATCCACGCTTAGAGCAGACATTGAAAATGGATACCCACACATCATCTTAGCCAGATGTATGACTAAGGATAGAGCGGAAGAGGTCTTCCAGTACTATTCACCGCATGCTGATCTTAATCCAGTCGTAGTATATAATAATAAACCTGGGCTAAAAAACACTATAAAGGCTATTAAAGCCAAAGAACATTCTATAATTATTTGCGTTGATATGTTAGGGGAGGGATTCGACCTTCCGGAACTTAAGATTGGTGCTATCCACGATGAACGTCAGAGTATACCAATTACTTTGCAATTCATTGGACGCTTTACAAGAACAAGTTATAATAGTTTAGGAAATGCAAGTTTCATTACTAATATGGCTTATCCTCCTATTAAAGATGAACTTGATCAGCTCTATGCAAAAGATGCTGATTGGAATCTCTTATTACCTATGCTGAGTGAAGGGGCTGAACAACAACAAATAGACTTTAAGAACTTTTTGGATGGATTTAATCATTTAGAAGATTCAATAATACCGTTCCAGAACATTAGCCCAGCACTAAGTACTATTATTTATAAAAATGATGGTGATACTTGGCATCCGAACAATTGGAGAGATGGCATTAATAGTCTTAATACCTATGATCACCAGTATTCGGATTATAATGCAGAACAGAATACTTTGGTTATTATTTTGGGTAAAGTAGCTAGAGTTGAATGGGGGGATTTCGATACTGTTCAGGACCTTACCTGGGATATGATTGTGGTTTTTTGGGATTTACGTCCAGAAATCAACCGGATTTTTGTCAACACATCCATTAAAAATTTTTCTTCTGAAACATTGGTGGATGAGATTTTTGAAGGTGATCGAGTAAAAATTACCGGAATGAACGTCTTTCGTATTTTTCACGAAGTATACAGACTATCCCTGTTTAATGTAGGTGCTAGAAAAGGTGTACCCGGTGACATTAGCTTCCAATCCTTTTATGGAAAAGGTGTGCAAGATGGTTTGCATATGCTTGCACAAGGTACTCTAATCAAAAATAACATCTTCGGGGTAGGTTACAAAGATGGAATCAAAGTCTCATTAGGATGTTCAGTTAAAGGAAAGGTATGGTCGTACCTAAGAGGTAATCTCCAAGAACTTACCGCTTGGTGTAGAACTGTGGGAGATATTATAAATAACGCTGATATTAATCCCAATACAGTATTGGAGCATACTCTACAAGTTGAAACTATCACCTCCAAACCAACTATCACACCTATTGCAGTGGATTGGAATCCAGAGATGTACAAGTTTTCGGAGAGCAGATATCAAATATATTTAAATGGGATTAGATCATATCTTTGGGCGTTAGATATAGATATAGTTGATCATCAGGGCGACCATCTCCGCTTTTCTATCTCCAGTGAGTTACATACCGTTGAATTTGAGTTGGTGCTCGGAGTATTGCAACTAAACGGAGAGCCTGTACCGAGTTTTGACATACTACAAATAGGTAACATCCCTGCAGAGATCATTAGCGGTTCGAAAACTGAGCAATTGGTTGACTATCTTAAGGATATGACACCACTTTTCTGGTTTGCAGATGGCAGTCAACTTATGCAAAACCAATATGTGAAACTGAGGAAGCATGCAGATCATATTCCATTGGATCAAATCATCAGTCAACAATGGCCTGGTGTAAATCTCACACATGAATCGCAGGGAATTCACCCATATTTGCAGGATTCGATTCAGTATAAGTTTATTGAACAGATCAGAAACCAGTATGAAATAATCTATGATGACGATGGTAGTGGCGAGATTGCTGATATTATCGGTATCAATGATTCTGCAAGTCATATCGACATTCATCTATATCATCTGAAATTCGCCAGAAACGGTCAGGTCGGGAACAACATTGAGAATTTTTATCAAGTCTGTGGGCAGGCGCAAAAATCTCTGAACTGGAAGTATCGTCCAGGTAGGGAGTTTTTTGAGCACTTGTTCAAGCGGAAGATGAAGACTCGGAACGGACAGCAGTGTCCGAGGTTGGTAAAAGGTACAGAGGATGAAATGGAATATTTGCTTAATGCAGCCAAATGGACTAAGGAACTTCGCTTTCATATAAACATTGTACAACCAGGCTTGGCTAAAGCGGGGGCATCTGCGGATATACTTCAAATATTGGGAACAACGGCACATTATTTACACACTGTTGGCAATGTTCATTTACAGGTTTATACAAGTTGATCATCTTAACGCTAAACAAATCTTGTGGCAAATCTCAAGCACACTAACGGCACAATTAAATGGAATGAATTAACAGGTAACGCCTATCATGATACTGATTCACAAGGTTTTAATAAATTAACAGGCAATGGTTATCATAGTAACGGAGCTCAGGCCTATAACCGGTTAACTGGTAATGCTTATCATGCAAACGGGTTTCAAGCATACAACAAACTAATAGGCAATCCTTATCATTCTAATGGAGTCATTGCATTTAATAGATTAACCAATAGAGCTTATGACTCCAAAGAAGTTGTATTAAAAAAAAATTGTCAATTTCAGTTACAGTTTAGGCATTGGCATAGCTGCGTGGATGCTTCCCGTTTTTAAGATAAATGTTTATGAACGAAACATTGCTTACTATATTCGAAACTTTGCCACGATCAGCCAATTAGATATATTTAAAGTAATTCATAATATCCTATTAGTGGCCGCCAGCAGAAAGTGGAAAAAGGCTATTGAAAAACATTAAAGATTAATATTTTGGTTTTGACATATTATTATAATTTAATGGCATTTTGTCAGCGCTCGATGTGCATTTTTCAAAATAACTGACATGTAGTCAGCATATAACATTCAGTCTGTTATTTCCTTTAAATGGTACGTGAGTTGAGAAGCAAATACTAACAAACTATTTGACCATTAAACCAACAAACCTTTGAAATATTTTTGGCAATCTATTAGAACACGGTCTTACTGGAAATACGCATTGCTATCTGTCGATGGCGTTAAAACTTTTTTTGCTGTGTTGGGCGCTGTATGGCTGTTGTTTGAGATGATGAATTTTTTCAAAGTCTTTAATCCAGAAACACTTCCGTCTTACAGCTTTATAACACTGATCTTTATCTCTATCCTCATTGTCATAATTACCAGGCCACCAATTTCTAAGATCATCTATAAACATTCAAGCCAAGATCTTCAAATTGAAGTTCGCATCGGAGATTTGTTCGCAATTAAAGGCCAGAAAGTCATTAGTACAAATACCACTTTCGACACGGATATAGCTAATGGTGTTATTGCTGCAAATAGCCTTCAAGGGCAGTTTACAAATAAATATTATCCACAGCAGATACAGGTTTTAGATCAGAAATTGGATCAAGATTTGGCAAATATCCCCTCAACTCACTATCAGAAGGTTAGCGGTAAGGACAAAAAATATCCTATGGGTACTACTGTCAGGATCGATATTGCCTCGGAAATTTTCTATCTGTTGGCCATGTCTGATCTAAACGTGAATAATACTGCTCAAACTACCCTCGATAATGTACTTAAATCGACAGAGGAACTTTGGGAATTTATCATTGCTAAGGGTGAAAATGAGCCTATCGTTTTACCATTGATTGGAACAGGTAGAGGCCGGATAACTACTAACAGAAAACGACTAATAGCAAGAATTGCCCAATCGTTCACTAAGGCATCTGAACAGCATATTTTCAGCAGTAAATTGGTCATCGTTATACATCCAACCGATGCTGAAAACTTTAACATCAATTTATTTGAGGTTAAAGACTTATTAAATCACTATTTACCATAACCAAATTAAACTTCAATAAGATGGCTTACAGAAACGGAACCTATATAGCGTTTCACGCAAATGGGACTAATGTACCCTACAACTCCGATATTAAATATTACAATCTCATTAAAGCTTGGTGTGGCAAGGGGGATGATTGTTTTAGCATAGTTAACAGTCATGATAAAACTGCAGCCGTACGTGATACCAGTTCTAAAGAAACACTAAAAAGAAGCTTGAGAGAACGCCTTAATAACAGTAAGAATATGCTGCTGATTATAGGTGAGACTACCAAATTCGATAATGATTGGGTGCCATTTGAGATAGAATACGCTGTAGATGTATGTAGGATGCCTTTGATCATTGCTTATGTCGACTATCAAATTGCTATTCGTAACCCGCGAGCACTTTCAGATACATGGCCTCCTGCTCTCAAATATAGGATCGAAAATGGCTCTGCCAGAGCAATACATATTCCGTTTAAAAAAGAGCCAATCAACGATGCTTGTGGACAATTTACGCACAATAATTACCCTAAAAATGGTGGTTTAGGCTATTATAATGATCAGGCTTATAACTTGTGGGGGATTCGGTAATCTAGCACTTAATTTTAATTCAAAGCTTATTATACTACTAGAGACTTTTCAATTACAAAATACCTAGTAGTGAGCTTCCAAAACTTCTCTACTAGGTATAAAATAGATTGAAATTATCGCATGCGAAAAAAATACATTAATTAGCTAATTTCTCATTCGTAAGTTGTGGATCAATCTCCATCATTTTCCGCTTTAGTTAGCCAGACGCATTAAATCGTTAATAAAATCGCTCGACATTAGGATGCCCATGTCATTCCACCCGTCTTAAGTAAAGAGCCTTAGAAAGCTTCTAAGGCACTTTCTTTTTTTATCAAAGTTTAATTTTTCTAATAATTCCACTCAATCCGTGCCTTTAATGGATAAACCCATAATCGATTTAACACGTCAAGCCATAAATTAGTTTAGTTTAAATTACTGATTATCATTGTCTTAGTTTTTTTTGCGAGCAGGGGTAGGTGAATTGGTTTCCAAAATAGTTATGATCAGCCTAGATTAAAACTATAAACTTTATTTTAGACACTAAAATCGTCCAGAAAACAATTTTAAATTCCTAATTTAGTGCTCATATTATATTTAATTTAACATTAAACGACTCTCCATCAAAATTAATCTGTTTGTCAAGCGGCTGCTTTCTAGATTGCTTGATATCAGTTTGCTTGCGTCTTGTTGCAGAATTCGTAAAAGAAAATCCGTAAATATTTAATGATTGAGAAGATTATTCCCTATTTGAAAGGGTTCAACTTAGACATAAAAAGTGTTCTACTAACTCTTATTGCACTGCCTTTGTTAATGGTAATTAGAAGAGTTGTAATAAGGTATGTCAAAGAGTGGGGCGAGTACACGATTGATGGAGTAATGTATTTGTTAAGTAGATACATTAAACAATCTGTAGCTTCGTCTTTAAGTTTAAGAAGGTATTGCAAACTCCAACTTGGGAATGATTCCATTAAGTATTTGCATATTCCCTCTTCCAGAGATCTCACAGTTGATATCGACAAATTTTTCGTTAATCTTACAATTAGCCACAGGGATGAAAATGAAAATGAGTTTAATCAATACGATTTCTTGACAATTGGAAATCGGGTGAAGGTTATGGGAGATCCAGGGTCGGGGAAATCATCTTTGATTAAGATGTTGTTGAGAAATACCTGTCGTTTAGGTCTTAAAAAACCTCGAAAAGCTAAATTGCCTTTTTTAGTAGAATTAAAGAATGTCATTCCACCAACGAAAACTAAAGACTACGGAGAGTGGTTCTTTAATTACATTAAACAAGAAATTAGTAAAAACAAAGTTTACAAGATACAAGAGTGTTTTGATAATTATTCGCTGAATCGAGGTCTTTTGATTTTACTTGATGGGCTTGACGAGGTGTCTTCTGCTAACTATTCTAGAATCTCTGACTGTATAAACGGATTGCACAATTATTTGAAGGACTTGAACGAAAATAATTCGATAGTCTTAACGATGAGAACTCAATTTTATCAGCAAATAAAGGTGGATTATGCATCGACCTTTCCTCATAGCACGTTTTTGAAGCCATTCACGCCATCAGATATTTATGAATTTCTCACTCGTTGGAGTTTCGAAAAAGACAGTGAAAATAATATATCGAGAGTCTATAGAGATTTAACTGATAAGCCTACCTTGCGAGAGATGTGTAGTAATCCACTTATATTATCTATGTATGTTGCTGAGGACCAAAACTCTAAGGGTGCTGTATCACCTGAATCTAGGACGCAATTTTATAAAAAAATTACTGAAGAATTAATAATTAAGAGAAGGTTAATGCAAAAATCAAATATCCCAAGTGCCTATAGTGCTTTAAAAGAACAAAGGGAGAAAATTTTGGGGAAGATTGCATTCGAACATCTGACTGATATTGAACAATCGAGTAACTCCTTAAAATACAAAAATGCAATTAAAACTATTAGAGAGATTCTGCAATGTGACTTCCAGAAAGCCGAAGCAGTATTTGATGAAATTTCTAAAGAAACAGGTCTGATTACAGAAGAAAGACAAAAAGAAACATTTAGATTTATCCATTTGACATTCTGTGAATTTCTTGCCGCCTTTGAAGCCTCGCAAGGTATTAATGATGGATGGAATAAGCTATTAAAATTTCACCGCAATTTCCTTATTACAGCAGAAGAAAAATCCAGATTAATTGAGGTTATACCATTTACTGCTGGTCTGCTTCCAAGGATACAAAGAGAACAGGCGTTATATGATGTTGCCAAGCTTAGTGATTCAACCTTAATGTCTAGATGTTTTCTTGAAACCAAACTTTATTCTCATAAAACTTGGCCTGATTTTATTGCTGATACGAAAAATAGCCTTCTGGTTGGAAGAAAGGCTGAAATAAACGAAAAATGGCTACAAGATTTACACGTTTTCAACGTAGTAGTACGAGATGCAAATCTATCTTCTGAAAGCATAAATACTATCGAAACGATTGATTTGAATGACTTCTATGAAAATTTAGTGGAAAATGATAAAATTTCACTAAATGGAATTCTTTCGTCATTTGCAATACAGGATGCTGCAGCTGTATTCCGCCTTGCCGAAGTCTGTAATATAAATCTTCGCAGGGATTTTCCTGCTCTCATAATACAAAATGCAGACCAGTTAGCGCTGTTAGGCCAAATTAAGGATCGGATGTTGAACAGTAATCAAAAAGAACTAGAAGAATGGGCGGCATTATTATCCGAGGCGGCAATTACTAAAAAGTTAGTTAGTGTTACACTTGATGATCAAAGCTATGATGATAAACTAGAATCAAAGATCAAAGGAGGGAAATACAGAATTTGGTATCATAAAAATATTTTATCCAAAACATTACTCACACAGTGTTTGACACTATCCTCAACTTTCATCCCTGATAACAAAATATTTAGATGCTTGAGCCTTTTGCAACAATTGAAAGCTCCTTCAGAAGTTAATTTTTTATTTTTGTTCAAAAGGACTCTTCTGTTTTTTATATTAATTCCGGCGCTATTAATGATGGTCTTCCCGTTAAGATATTTTACGTTACTTCCTAAGAAAGGTGAAATTCACTCCACACTAATGGAATTAATTGGGTTTATGCTCCTATATTTAACTACGTTGATAATGATGTTGTATATAAAAGACACTCGTACACGCTACCGAAAAGTGATCAATATCGATCTTACATCGATTGATAATTCTAACTTTATCAAGGTTATAACATTTATTGATAGATTTGGTGGAATAACCTTTGCTTCCAAAAAAGAAAATGCCGTAATCAAGGATTTGATCAAGCTTCGTGGAGATGATCTAAAGGAAAAATAGGTGTCTATTCTTGCAATAGATTGTCAGTAAACGGTTTGTTAATCCAATTATTAGATTTAAATTGTACTTGATGTTCAGATACCCAAGGTGTTTTTTGGAGTGCTTAAATGTATCGATTAAGCAGGTGATAATAATTTAAGTCTGATCCTTAACCTGGATGCGCGGGCTACTTCTTTATGCTGAATAAATTTTGCGAGTTGGATTGTGAAAAAAATGCTCATAATGTTTAGATTTTAGTTTTTACGGTGATTTTTATATAGCTTTATAGACGAAGTATCAGTTAACCTCCCAAAAAAATATACTTGACAATAAACCAAAACAACAAGAGCCAGCTACATGTACTTCCTGCCTTCAATGGAGATTGCCTGATTCTTAAAACATTTGATCGATCGGGTAATCCATTTACAATGTTGATAGATGGGGGTACAAGTGCGACCTTCGACCCAGTCTTGAAAAAGGAGATTAGGCAACTTGAATATATTGACGTCGTAGTATTAACGCACATTGATTCGGACCATATCGGTGGGCTCATCAAATACGTTAAAAGTGCAAACTTTGATCATGAAAAAGTGGGCCAGTTTTGGTTCAACTCTAAAAATCTTCGTTTTGTAGGAGATGGTAGCAATATAAGCTACGGGCAAGCCAAGACACTGGAAGAACTTTTGATCGACCATCAGGTACCCGCCGAAAAAATCAAAACAGATATTTATGTAGGCAGTGTACCGGCATTACCTGATGGTATTGAGATTGAGCTATTATCTCCAACATTAGAGGTGTTGGGTAAGCTTGAGGAGAAATGGCCAGAGTTGTCCGATGAATATAAAGAGAAAGTTAAAACCCTGCAGATTTCTGGTTTAAACCCCTCCCAAATTCCCAGGGGTGAATTGTTAGCTTTGGCCAGTGCCGAGGATACACCACAGAAAACAATCCTCGGGGATATCGTTAATAGCTCCTCAATTGCTTTTGTTTTAAGAACCTTCGATTTGAAAATTCTCTTTCTTGCCGATTCGCATCCCCATCAAATAATGAATGAATTGGATAAGACCTATTCTTCAACGAACAGGCTTGCTGTCGATCTGGTAAAAGTATCCCATCATGGTAGTAAGAACAATACAATGAACTGTATTCTGGATGTTTTGGATTGTGACCGCTACATTATTTCCACTAATGGTGGAAGCTCAGACGACACCCATCCCGACAGGGAAACAATTGCCAGAATTATCCACCATCCCGAGCGGGCCAGCGATGAATATAAAAAAGAGAGAAAAATCTATCTCAATTATGCCCTCGAATCTATTGAAGGCAAGTCAGGCAAATTTATAGAGGCTGAAGATTTCAAAGTCGGGAATTGGCAGTTGCTGGAGAAGACAAATATATTTGAACATGAGTGAGCAGTTATTAACAGAACCTTGTGTCAGGGTATCGATCATCGTTGATGGCGAAAAAGTTAGCCATGGAAGTGGAACCATGGTCAAAGGGACTGATGGTTTCTTTATCATCACCGCCTATCACTGCGTGCATTTGGGTGGCAGCGTTGCTGAAAACCTTGATTTAAGTACCGTATCGGTTGAAAGGCAAGCAAGCTTTAATTCACCCTTTAAGAAAATGGAATGCACACAACTCGTGGCTTTCGATGATAGAGCGGATTGGACCTTGCTAAAGGTAAACCACGATGATGTTGACAGTAGCTATCCAGACATCTTAGTTTGCAATAACTTTAAAGCAGAAACCCCCATTGATTTCATGGGGTTCCAAGATATCAATCAAGATCAGGCAAGGCCATTTAAGGGACGTGTCCTAAATGCAACAACTAATAACGAGTTTAGAATTACCCTATCAGGCCAGGATCGTTTCAAAGCCGGAGTGGATGATGCCAAGGGACTTTCGGGAAGCGGGGCGTTTATTATTAACGGTGGCAAGTTGTATCTGGCGGGGATTCTCAAGAGCGTACACGGGGATGAGGCATCCAATAATGATGTCAAATGTTGCCCCATGGTTGATATAGCCGAAAAGATCGGGATTGATGCCTTTGATATCTCCACAGAAACCTTTGGTGATGGTTGGGGTAGTGAACAGTTTGGAACTATTGAGGTTACAGATTCAAGAAATCTGATAGACAAAATCAGGGACGTTAACAACTCTATGTCAGAAAGGCGCATCCAGCGGTACTGCAGGGATTTAGCACTAGGTAAATCAGAGTTGTCAAATATTGATCAACGAGATCTAAGTGCAATAAAATATCGAGTATTTGAAGAGTGCCAGACTGAGCTTATTGAGTTTTTAGATCAGCACGAAAACGGCCAACTATCCAATGATGCCATCGCGGAAATGATTGGCCGGTTCACTGACAGAGCCATAGAAATCATTAAAGTCAAATCCAAGAGTTATAGGTATCCCGTGATTGATGATGACCTAATGCAAAAAATAGTTCTAGATCTGATCAACGAATGTTATCTTTCATTTGATGAGGAGGGAATTTATGCAGAGTAAAGATGCGGCAAGAAAGAGGTTAATGTTTATCCAAAAAGAAGACTACAATTTTTTGGCCTACAATACAATTCTTTTATTGGATGTTCTGGGGTGTACTTCTGAAACGCGGAAGTTTAAGGACTTCAGAAAAATTGCCTACCTCATTGATTTTATAAATGAGGGTGGAAATCCAGAATTGTTCGACCAGTCAGAACTGTCCAAAATATACCAGCGTGCACAGATCAAGAAGAAGCTTTTGCACCATTTATTGATTATCCTCAAGAACAGAAAACTTATTGGTGTCTCGGTCAACGGCGCAACCAAAACAATAGACCTGTGGTTGAACAAAGAATCTGTTCCAACGGCTTTTCTTACTGCCGATTTTTTCAGTAAAGAAATCGCAAATATTAATTCATTGAAGAGTTCACTCGGAACATTTAAGGGTTTTACGATTAAAACGCTATCAGATAAAATATTTAAACAAAATAACGTGTTGACATGGGAAGTCTAATCGTCAAAAAAGTAAGCTATGCTGGAGAAAATTATGTTTATAGTTCTCCAGAACTCCATACTGGTATTAATATCATTTTAGGAGACAATGGTTCCGGAAAGAGCACCTTTAGTTATTTTATCGAATATGGGTTTGGGGGAAAGGTAAAGCCTTTCATCAATGATGATGCAGATTCAAGGTATTCACTCATACTTGATGATGAGAACAATTATGTATTACTCGATATCCTAATTGACCAAATTCCTTATTCGCTCAAGCGGTTCATCAACACCCAGGATATATTTATTGAACGTGGAGAAATTGTCGAGAAGTATGCCCTAGACAGAAAGTCTGCTCCCTATATTTTCTCCGACTGGCTCTTGGCCAAATTAGGAATTCCCGTTTTTGAACTATACCTTGGTGCAACA